>DASYCD010000053.1:0-3811 GCA_036500405.1 Bryobacteraceae bacterium | reverse complement strand
ATTGTGATTCCGGATTACGCCGCCGAGCCGCTGTCCGGAGCCGGGGCCGCCATGTGGGGCAGCCGATGGAATTCCGCGGGAGTCGCGACGGTGTACACCGCGAGCAGCCGTCCGCTGGCAGTGCTGGAGATGCTGGTGCATCTCACGCGCGACCGTTTGCCTGTCAGCGCGGTATTGATTCCGATTGAAATCGCGGATGAGTTGATTGCGGGAATTCCTGAAGTGCCTGACGGGTGGAACAGCCATCCCCACGGGCGGGAGACGCAATTAATTGGTGATCGGTGGGTTGCGGAGGAGAGGTCGCCGGCGATGTTCGTTCCGTCAGCGATTATTCCCGCTGAACGGAACATTCTGATTAATCCGAATCACGTGCGGTTCGGCGAGATTCGCCCTGGCGTAGCCGAACCGCACGCGTTTGACAGACGTCTTTTTGGACAGCGGTGATTACGCCGCGTCCAGCATCTTCTGAAGATCGCCCTTGCCGACCGCGCCGACCTTCGAGCCGACAATCTGACCGCCCTTGAAGAGCAGGATCGTCGGGATACCGCGCACCTGATAGCGCATTGCGGTCTGGCCGTTCTCATCGACATTGAGCTTGCCGATCTTCGCCTTGCCGGCGTATTCATCGGCGAGCTGGTCGATGATGGGGGTCATCTGGCGGCAGGGGCCGCACCAGGTTGCCCAGAAGTCCACCAGGACAGGGGTATCCGACTTGAGGACGTCACTGTCCCAGGCGGCATCGGTAAAATTCAGTGTGTTGACTCCAGCCATTTTCTTATTTTCCTCGTACTAAAATTTAGATTTCCCAGCGGCCCAAAAGATTCATGCCGCCTTACAGCCGTTGGTAAAGCTCTGAATACGCACGGGCCGAGGGCTCCCATGAAAAGTCCTTTCGCATGCCGCGTTCCATCCGGGCGGCCCAGTCCCCGCGGCTCTCCCAGGAGTCGCAGGCGAAGGCGACAGCGGCTAAAAGCGAATCTCCATTGTAATCATCAAACTTGAAGCCGGTGGACTCGTCGATTGTATCGTCGAGACCGCCCGTGGCCCGGACCACGGGGACCGTGCCGTACTTCAGACTGTAGATCTGGTTGAGGCCGCAAGGTTCGTAGCGGCTGGGCATAAGAAAGATGTCACTGCCCGCTTCGATGCGGTGGGCGAGAGGATCGTTAAAACCCAGACGGATGGCCGCCTGATTTGGGAAGTCTCGCACAAGGCCGATGAACATCTGTTCGAGCGCGGCGTCACCGTCGCCCAGGACGACAAGCCCGGCGCCACGCGCGAAGATTCGCTCCGCCACGGGCGCGAGCAGGTCAAATCCTTTCTGCTCAGCGAAGCGGGAAACGATGCCGATCAGAGGGCGATCCATCATGGAGTCGGGGAGACCCATTTCCTTCAGAAGGGCTCGCTTGCACTCGAGCTTTCCGGCAAGATTTTCCGGACTGTAGTTGGCAGCGATGTGGGGATCGGTGGCGGGATTCCAGCGGGTGTAATCAACGCCGTTCAGAATCCCGGAGAGAACGGCGGAGCGCTGGCGGAGAAGACCGTCGAGCCCGAAGCCGAAGGGCTCGGTCTGGATCTCTTCCGCGTAGCGGCGGCTGACGGTGCTGACGGCGTCCGAGAAGACGATTCCGGCCTTCAGAAAGTTGATTTGTCCCCAGAATTCAAGCTGTTGCGGGTTAAAGAGGTGGCGGGGGAGACCGGTCTCGCCGAACCGGGAAGCGGGGAATAGTCCTTGGTAGCCGAGGTTGTGGATGGTGAAGAGCGTCTTCGCGCGCGCAAAGTCCGGATCTCCGGCGAGGGTTTCGCGGAGAAACACCGGGACCAGAGCCGCCTGCCAGTCGTGGCAATGAAATACATCGGCGGGGAAAATGCGACGAGAAATTTCCAGCGCCGCCCGAGAGAAGACGGCGAAGCGGATGTCGTTATCGGGGTAATCCCCCTGCTGATTGCCGTAGAGGCCGGGACCTCTGCGGCCGGCCCCGTAGAGCTCAGCGTTTTCAATAAAATAATGAGTAACCGAACCAGAACCGATCTCTTTTGTGCCCGCCCAGACGCCAACCGGAATCTGGCCGGGGCCGAATGGAACGGGAAGCGAATCGAGGATTTTGGTGGTGGGAGCGTCGGCGGCGTTCTGGTAGCGGGGGACGACGACAGCGACCTCATGACCCAGTTCAGCGAGGGCTCCGGGAAGAGCTCCGAGGACGTCCGCGAGGCCACCACTGCGGGCCCACGGGCTCACTTCGGAAGACACCATCATGACTCGGCGACGCAACATATCCATATTTAACTTAATGGTAGACTTGAGGTCATCACTTGAGGTCATGCAGGGCGGAAGTGTCTTGAAGCGATTGTTACCCCGAACCAGTCTGCACGCCACGGACATGCCTCTTGCGGCAGCCGTAACTCTGACCGTTTGCGCGTTTTTTGCCGGGCAGCAGGCGCGTGCGGAAACGCTGCAATTGGAATCGAACGAGACCCTGTTTTATGTGATGGCGGCCGTGAACGCGGCGGGCTATGACGAGGGCGTCAACCTGCCGGACAATAACCCGCTCCGCAAACAGATTCGGGACCATCTGGCGTCCATGAATATTGCCGTTCTGCCGGAACTGAAGCAGTACTACCGGAAACACATGCAGCGGGTCGGGACGCAGGACCTTTCGCAGTACATCTCCTGGGCTTTCGCGGTGAACGGCGCGCCGGACTTCGCATGGAAGGGCCGGGATGTGGACGTGCCGCCGGACGCGCTGGCGCTCGACGGTCTTCAGCCGCTGATGATCGATTTTTATCGCCAGGCCGGGCTGGCCAATCTTTGGAAACAGGTGCAGCCGGCATACGACGCGGAGATCGCGCGTTATCACAAGCCAATTCTGGCGATGACCGGCACGGTGGACGCCTATCTGCGTTCCTCAGCCGCGGATTTTCCGGGGCGGAAGTTTCACGCGATCGTGGAGCCGCTGATGCAGCCGCAGCTCATCCAGACACGGAGCTACGGCGACGATACTTATGTGGTGATTTCGCCAGCGGCGAATCCGCCGATGTACGACATCCGGCACGCTTATCTGTTTTCGCTGGTCGATCCGCTGATGCTGACTTACCGGGTGGATATTCAGCAGAAGCGCTCGCTGCTGGATCTGGTGGGCAACGCGCCCCTGCCGGACGAGTACAAGTTCGACATGGTGCTGATGTGCAGCCAAAGCATGGTGAAGGCGATAGAAGCTCGGCTCGATAAGGACAAGAACGCGGTCGACCGGGCGACGCGCCAGGGCTACATCATGACGCCGCTTTTTTACGAGCAGCTTTCGGCGTTTGAAAAGCAGGAACAGAGCATGCGGTTCTACGCCGATGAAATGGTGAATGCGATCGATCTGACCAGGGAAAGCCTGCGGCTTTCCACCGTCAAGTTCGACGCGGCGCCACTGCAGCGCACTGCGAAGAAGGTGGAGATCGCCGCGCCCGAGCCGGAGCTTTCGCCCGCGGGCAAGACGCTGCAAAAGGCGGAGAGCCTGTTCAGCGCGCGAACTGAGGCGGCCGACAACCTGCAGGAATCGAAAAACCTCTTCATCAAGGCGCTGGAGCAGAAGGGCCAGCCGGCCGAGCGCGCGCAGGCGTGGTACGGGATGGCGCGGATCGCAATGCTCGAGAAGAAGGGTTCGACAGCGCAGCAGCTTTTCGAGAAAACGCTGGAGTCTTCGCCGGACGATTTTGTGCGGGGCTGGGCAGATGTTCAGCTCGGGAGCATTCACCGCTCCCAGCATGACCTCGACAAGGCCACTGAGTATTACAAAGACGCGCTCGCCGTGAGCGGGGCGTC
>DASYCD010000052.1:0-14033 GCA_036500405.1 Bryobacteraceae bacterium | reverse complement strand
TCCCTTGCCCGCTTTCCGTGCCTCATCGTCCTGATACTCGACGCGCCGGCCCGTCTTCGCCTCCAGCGATACCAGGAGTTGCCTCACGTCGCCCTTCCCGACCTCCAGCACCACCGCCTGATGCTGCCCATCGTCGCCGGTAAATCCGATCGTGACGAAATGCGATCGCTTCTTGGCCAGGAGAAAGAGCGGCGAAATCAGCACGGCCTCTATGTATCGCCGGTCGACATGCAGACCGTACTCGATCGTGGTCACGTTGTCCCACGCGATCGCGATGGCTTTGTTTTTCAGATGAAGGGAGAGCGCCGCGGAATCGGCGACGTCGATCTCCGCATTCGAGTGCCCCGGTACTCCGGCAATCGTCCCGCCGACGTACGAAACCTTGTTCCCCATCGTCGCTGCCGGAATCAGCGCCGCAAACGCCAGCCATGCTGCCAGAACCCGCATGGATGTTCAATACCACAGAACGACGGTGCTGTATATCTCCCTGTATTTGCTGCTGTTTGCGCGTTTCAGATTGAAACGCCCCCTAACTAAAACCCAAAAGGGGCGGCCAGCCTCCCGGCTGTCCGCCCCCGTACCCAAAACAAACCCAAACTAGTGTTCGTTGATGTCCGGATCGTCCGTCGTGCTCGAGCCCCACACGGCGCTCGAACCCCAAACCGCGCTGGACCCCCAGACCGCCGAGGTCCCGCCATCCGCCGTGCTACCCCAGACCGCCGAAGATCCCCAAACCGCGCTGGAACCCCACACTGCGCTCGAACCCCAGACCGCACTGGAACCCCAGACCGCCGAGCTTCCACTCCATACCGAGGAACCCCAGACAGCCGATGAGCCCCACACCGCGCTCGAACCCCACACCGCCGACGAACCCCAAACGGCGCTCTGCGATCCGTCGTTCGCCAGATAGATCGGCGTGCTGGGATTTGCGTTGCTCGTAGCCGGCACGGTTACCGGCGAAGCCGAATTGCGGCCGGACGGAATCTTCACGCTGCTCGCCCGCGCCGCATCCAGATTCAGATATCCGGCCCCGACCGTGAACAGATCGTACTGAATCGTGAAGGTCTGGTGCGTATCCCCATCGGTGATTACCGATGTCTTCGGGAAATTCTTGGTGGCCGTCAGCATCAGGCGCGCCTTCACCTGATCGGGCGTCAGACCGTCGTCATCGATCAGCACCGCCGCCGAACCGCTCACCACGCCGGCCGCCATACTCGTCCCGTTCAAAATGAAGTAGTCCGACGAATCCCCGTACGCCGGCCTCTTCACATACGCCGCGAGCGGAACCACGTTGCCGGGCGTTTCGTCTTCGAGCGTCGAACTGAAATCGCGGATCGAAAAAATCCGATTGCCAGGCGCGACGATGTCCGGTTTCGCGATGTGATCGATCAGCGTCGGTCCCTTCGAGCTGTACGTCGTCATCTGGTCGTCCGCGCGGGAAGCAGTACCTTCCGTGTTCATCGCGCCAACCGTAATCACGAGCGGATCATTGCCCGGAGCCGCGATTGTTCCGTAGCCGTTCGCCACCGTGTTGCGTCCGCCGTTGCCCGCCGCCACCACCACCGTGATGCCGGCTTTCCAGGCCTTCTCCACCTCCTGGCACAGCGGATCATCCTTGTAGCTTTCGAAAACCTGCCGTCCGAGCGACAGATTAATGACCTTGATATTGAAGAGCGGCTTGATCTGAATCGCGCGCTCGATCGCCGCGATCACTTCGGAGTCCGTCGACTGTCCCTGACGGTTCAGCACCTTCAGGCTGATCAGATTCGCGCCCGGCGCTACACCGTGAATATTGAACTGATAGTTGGAGCCGTTCGAGTTCGCGCCGTTTCCCGCGATGATACCCGCGACGTGCGTGCCGTGGCCGTAGTAATCGTCAATGCCCTCGCCCTGCACAAAGCTCTCGGCATAAACCACGTTCGGGAACAGATTCTGCAGGAGTAGTCCCTTAGTACCAGTGCCGATCAGATCCGAGTTTACGTGGATACCGCTGTCGATCACCGCCACGCCAACGCCCGAGCCCAGCTTGTAATTCGCGGCCGCGGTGGATGAGGAGGACGGCGAGATCGTCTCGGGCATGTAGTCATAAAGCGGCGTCGCGGCGCCCGTCCCGAACAGGACGTTATTCACCGACACATGCGCCACACCCGGCTTGTTCGCCAGGTTGAGCGCGCCCGCTACCGTCGTGGTGCAAACCTCGCCCAGCGGCAAAATCTGAATCAGGCTCAGCGTGCTGCAAACCGTTCCCAGCAGACTGCCGAGCAGTGTCTGCGTGTGCTGCACGATCACTTCGACCGGCTGATTCGCGGGCATGGACCGGAGCTGAGGCGAGACAGTGCCCGCCACGGCCGTGATCGCGGTTAGGGCAACTGCCGCGGCATATCGGAAGGACTGCTTGCAGGGTCGGCTGATGTTCATTTTTCGATTTTGTGGTCTAAGACACTTTCCGTAAAGTCACATCCGTGTATCTCTGGGAGCAACTCGGCGACTGGGAACATTCCCAGATGTAACTAACGAGAGTATTCGGGCCTGTGGATGGCGCTGTGTACAATGAGAACTTCCCGCCCCTGAAAGGCGCTCCGAACCCGGTCGATCGGAACATTGGAGGACTCTTGGATGAGCGCTATCTTCCGCTACGCCCCGGATCATTTCTTTGAAAAACAAATTCTGCCGATAGAGGAACTCGCCCGCCTCGCCAAAGAAGGTGGCAAACCCGCCGACACCCTGAAGAGCCTGGTGGTTTTGGTGGCGGAGCGGTTTGGGACCGACGTCTGCTCCGCTTACCTGCTGGAACCCGACCGCACCACGCTGGTCCTGGCGGCCACTGTGGGTCTGCGTCCCACCTGCGTTGGACGGCTACGTCTCGGTCTCCATGAAGGGTTGGTCGGTCTGGTGGCCGAAACGCTCGAACCGGTCGCTGTGGAGGAGGCGGCGAAACACCCCCGCTTTCGGCTTTTCCACGAAGCCGGGGAGGAGCGATATCACTCGTTCCTTGGGATTCCGGTACTCGACCGCGGCGTCCTGCAGGGCGTGCTCGTCATTCAGACGGAAGAGCCGCGCGTTTTCGACGCCGATGAGATTCGCATTCTCTCCGAAGTCGCCGGTGAGGTCGCGCCTGTGATCAGCGATGCCCGCAATCTCGGCCGTTTCATCGGGCCCACCCAGGAGCGCCTTTGGGCGCTTGCCAGTAATCTCGGCTGGACCTGGGACCACGAGATCACCAGCCTCTTCCGCGAACTCGACCCCGTCCGCTTCCGCGCCCTGAATCATAACCCCATCCTGCTGCTGCTCGAAATGCCGCTGGCCGTCATCGAGCGCCGCGCCGGCGAACTCATGCTGCACAGCCGCATCAATGACGCTTACCGCCGCCAGCAGAAATATCTGAACTCAGACCGCACCTGGGGCGCTACGCACGCCGGTGTCCTCCGCCCACACCCTGTCGCTTATTTCTCGGCCGAATTCGGCATTCACGAATCGGTGCCGATCTATTCCGGCGGCCTCGGTGTCCTCGCAGGCGACCACATCAAGAGCGCATCCGATCTCGATATTCCGCTCATCGCGATCGGCCTTTTCTACGGCCACGGCTATTTCAAACAGCGTCTCGATTCGAACGGCTGGCAGCAGGAAGATTACCTGCAGTCCGCGGTGACTTCGCTCCCCATGGAACTGGCGCTCGACGCCGCCGGCGCGCCGGTCGAGATTCAGGTGGAAACCCGCCGCAGTCCCATTCGCGCCAAGGTGTGGCGGATGAAAGTGGGCCGCATCAATCTTCTTCTGCTCGATTCGAATGTGGAAGGCAATCTCCCCGAAGACCGCCTGCTGACCTCGCAGCTATACGGCGGCGACGGCCGCACCCGCATTCGCCAGGAATTGTTGCTCGGCGTCGGCGGCGTCCGCGCCCTGCGCGCGCTCGGAATTACGCCCGGCGTTTATCACATGAATGAAGGCCACAGCGGCTTCGCCGTGCTGGAGGCCATTCGTGCTCGTATGGTGGACGAGGGCATCGGCTTCTACCAGGCAGCCCCGATCATTGCGCGTGAGGTTGTCTTCACGACCCACACGCCGGTTCCCGCGGGCCATGATCGTTTCGGCGCTGACCTGATCGACGAGCATCTCGGCCCCCTGCGCGAATGCCTCGGCATCTCGCATGAAGCCCTGATGGAACTGGGCGCCGAGCATCGCGGCCATTATCATGAGTTCTGCATGACGGTGCTGGGTCTCAAACTTTCGCGCCGCGCTAACGCCGTGTCTTCTCTTCATGGCGAGGTTTCGCGCAATATGTGGACCGGTCTTTTTCCCGGTGTTGCCGAAGACGACATACCGATCGGCCACATCACAAACGGCGTCCACGTGCCCTCGTGGGTTGCCCCGCAGATGTTCCGGCTCTACACGCGTCACCTGGGAGCGAACTGGTACTGGCAGTCAGGCGAGCCGCACATCTGGGAAGGCATCGAAAATATGGACGATGCCGAGCTCTGGGAAACGCACCTGAGCCTCAAGGCGCGCATGCTGGATTTCGTGCGGCGGCGCGCGGTGGATCAGGCGGCGCTGCGTGAGGAAAGTCCGGCGATGCTGAGCCGTCTGGGCCGGGTGCTGAGCCCGGATGCGCTGACCATCGGCTTCGCGCGCCGCTTTGCGACATACAAGCGCGCCAACCTTCTGCTCCGAGATATCGAGAGCCTGGGCCGGATGGTGAACGATCCGAAGCGGCCGGTGCAGTTCGTTTTCTCGGGCAAAGCTCACCCGCGTGACGAACCCGGCAAGCGCGTCCTCCAGGAAATCGCGCGGCTGATGCGCGATTCGAAGTTCGCCGACCGCTTTGTCTTCGTCGAAGATTACGACATTAACGTGGGCCGCCATTTGGTGCAGGGCGTGGATGTGTGGCTGAACAATCCGCGGCGTCCGCTCGAAGCTTCCGGCACCAGCGGACAAAAGGTGGTGCTGAACGGCGGGCTGAATCTTTCCGTGCTGGACGGCTGGTGGGCCGAAGCGTATGACGGCATGAACGGCTTCGCGATCGGCACTGGACGGACGCATTCGAATATGGACGTGCACGACCGCCGCGATGGCGACGATCTGTATCGCGTGCTGCGCGACGAAGTGATCCCGCTGTATTACCAGCGCGATGCCGACGGTCTTCCGCACGGGTGGATTAAGAGGATGAAGCGGACGATTCGCACGTTAGGCTGGCGCTTCAATGCGGACCGCATGGTCATGGACTACACCCTGAAGTGTTACATCCCGGCAGCCGGCGGCACGTCGAGCGACATGAGCCGAGTGAGATAAGAAAAAGGGGACAGACCCCGTTTTTTTTGAGATATTTTCTGGGGCGATGCACTATCTGTTCACAATGCCTCGCCGCGCCCGTGCCGTCTTTCCCGGCATACCGCACCACGTGACACAACGTGGGAACAACAGGCAGATAGTCTTTCATTCCGCTGGCGACCGGCAATGGTATCTTGCGGCGCTCGCCCGCCATAGTCAGGCGAATCAGGTCCGCATCCTGGGCTATGCCTTGATGCCAAATCACGTACACCTCATAGCTGTGCCGGAACGCGCCGATTCTTTGGCCAAGGCCCTCCAGCGAGCGCACTCGGAATACGCGGCCGCCTGGAATCGAGCGGGCGGGCGTACCGGTCACCTCTGGCAGGGAAGATACTTCTCCTGTCCTCTCGATCGCACGCACCTCATGATGGCTCTCCGCTATGTCGACCTCAACCCGGTTCGGGCAGGACTGGTGAGCTCCGCGACGGAATGGAAGTGGTCCAGCGCCAGGGCGCATATGGAGCCGGACTGCCACGACCCGCTTCTGGACTGCGCCTGGACGAATTGGTTTCGCAGGTGGAATTATTCCGAATGGAAGGAACTCCTGGAAGCGGGTAACGCCACGACCGAGGAATGGAATCTTTTGCGGCGTTCGACCCGTACAGGCGAGCCATTCGGACCACCCGATTTCATCCAGCAATTGGAAAAAGAGTCAGGAAGACGCCTCCGCGTCGCTGCTACCGGCAGACCGAAAAAGGGGTCTGTCCCCTTTTAGGTGGGATTTGTTCGAATTCCGACCAAACCCCGGAAGCGCCACATGCTACGCTGGGCGCGGCTGCGCTTTCGTGATCTTCTATGCGTCTGATTCCACGAAGTTTGCAGGCCCAATGGGTTCGTTTTTTCGAATGCCCTCTACCGTACGCAAGGGCTGGACATTGACATTTCATATCAATACAATAAAGTCGATCTTTCCCATGCCACTCCAACTGCGGAACCGCTTCCATATCATCGCTGCTGTCGCTGCCTGCGGTATCGCGTTCATTGCCGTCGGTGGAAATATCCGCGGCGCCAGCACTTCCAACCCAAATCCACATCCCGCTCCGACAGCCAAATCCACCACACCGGAGCTTTTCACTCAATTCTGCTTCCCCTGCCACAGCGGTAACGCCCCCCAGGCCGGCATCAACATCGAAAAGCTCGCCACCAACCAAATCTCCGTCGGTGAAGGTTTCCAGACGTGGACCCGCGTCGCCGCCGCCCTCGAAGGCCATGTCATGCCGCCTTCAGTCATGCCGCAGCCGGAAGAAAAAGACCGCGCCGCCGCGGCAGCCTGGGTCCATTCCCAACTCGATAGCTATGCGAAGAAGCATGACGGCGATCCCGGCAAAGTGACCGTCCGCCGCCTCACCAGCGGTGAGTACGCCTATTCCATCCTGGACCTGACCGGCGTCAATATCGAAACTGGCATCGACGCCTCCAGCGATTCGGTCGGCGGCGAAGGCTTCTCGAATTTCGGCGACGTGCAGTTCATGCAGGACGCCAACCTCGAACACTATCTGGACGCCGCCAAAGTCGTGGCCGACCACGCGGTGATCGGCGCCGGCCCGCTGCAATTCTTCCAGGATCCCGGCAAGACCGGCTTCGAATACTCCGGCATCACGCGCGTGAAAGCCATCTACGAGAAATATGGCTTCCGCACCGTGTCGGGCGAAGGCGGCTATCAGTTCGGCATCGATAAATACGGGAAAGCGCTCTACGGCGCCTGGGAATACGCGAACCGCGCCGCGCTCGGGGAACCCACCGTCACCATGAAGGCTATCGCCGATCGCGAAGGGCAGGAGGTTCGCTTCGTCCAGCACATCCTTCAGGTCATGAACCGTACCGATCTGACCTATCCGGCTTCCGATATGGCTGAGCGCTGGCACAAGATTCCGAAAGCCGTCCCGGGTGGCGACGTCAAAGCCGAAGAAGCGACCGCGCGCACGCAGGCCAACGAACTCCAGACCGCGCTGCTCAACTGGCCCGGCTGGCTCTTCGGCCGCGGCGATAAAGCTCAGGGCGGCGCCGGCGATGAAAGCCCTCTTATCTTTAACGACAAGGCCCTCAAAGCCGACGCCGAACACCACTTCAATTTTGTCCATCGGGGCTTCGGCGCGCGCGGCGCGACGCCCGGCACAGGCCCCACGAAAATCTATCTCAACGTCGCTTCCGTGAACCCCTCAGCGCCGGGGCAGGGAGCCATCATCTGGAAAAACGCCACCATCGCTTTCACCCCCGCTGGCGCAGGTGGATTTGGCCGTGGAGCGGCAGGGGGATCTGGCGGTGGCCGCGGCGCTTCGGGCGGCGCCGGAAAGGCCGTCGTTGCTGCGGGAGCCGCTGGCGCAAGCGGCGGCGGTGGTCGTGGACGCGGCCGCGGTCCTGCAATCCCACGCGTTTCCCTTCGCTCCGTCGTAAGTGCGGAAACTGCAAAGCAGCTCGGCTTCGGCAAGAGTATCGATGGCAGCCCGGTGGGGCCCGACGAGTTCTCGTCCGATGGCTCCATCTCCTTCGAAGTCCCCACGCCCCCCGGCGTCACCACCTGGGACATCCAGATCGACGCCGCGCTCGGCTCCGAACGCAATCACGTTTACCGCATGACGATTTCCGACAGCCCGACTCCGCGCGGCATTCCCACCCGCGGCCTCGTCGGCGATATGTCGAGCGCCGGATACAAAACGTTCCACGACGGCGTGATGGAATACTCGCGCATCCTGCCGCCGAACTCGAACAATCAGCCGACGCCCGCGGACAAAGACCCCGCGCCCGAGCCGTTCGATCCGACCTACAACGTCCCCGAGCACGACGATTACGTTCTCTGGGTCAAGTACATTCGCGACGATCAGTTCGTCCGGAACTACCTCCTCACCGACGAAACGCGTAAGGAACTCGATCAGGCGTGGAATGACGTCTTCGCTGCATTCCCGTATCACGACAACTACCTGCGCCTTCTCGCCCAGCACTACAAGTACGATCTGCAGAACAAGAAGATGGCGGACATGACGCCAGCCAACATGGCGCTGCTGCCGGCGGAAATGCGTAACTATGTCGCGCCGCTCCGTAAACAATGGGAAGAGATGCGCGCCGCGCAGGCCGCCGCAAAGCCCCATCACATCGAAGACGTGATCCAGTTCGCCAGCAAGGCCTGGCGCCGTCCGCTGACCGATGCTGAAAAGCAGGGGCTCCGCGCGTTCTACGCCAAAGCCCTCGCGGCCGACCCTGACCATGACCACGTGAAAGCCATCCGCGCCGTGATCGCCCGCGTGCTCGTCGCTCCGCAGTTCCTCTATAAGGTGGAGCTCACATCGCAGGCCCCCACCGCGCATCCGCTTTCGAATTGGGAGATGGCGAGCCGTCTCAGCTATTTCCTGTGGGCGTCCGTTCCGGATGACGAACTCCGCCGGGCCGCGGCCGCAGGCGAGCTCACCACTACCGCTGGCCTTCGCAAACAGGTGAAACGCATGCTGGCCGATGAGAAAGCCCGCCGCATGTCCACCGAATTTTTCGGTCAGTGGTTCGGCTTCTACCGCTTCGACAAATTCAAGGGTGTCGATACCGGTCGCTATCCCGAATTCACCGAAGAAATTAAATCATCGATGTACGACGAAGCGGTTTCCTTCTTCGAACACATCATCCGCACCAACCGGCCGGTCGGCGATATCCTCTATGCCGATTACGACTACCTGAACAAGCCGCTGGCGAAGTACTACGGGATCAAGAAGGAAGTGAAGTCAGATGACGATGTTGAACTGGTAGAGGGGGTCAACGCTCTCAATCGCGGCGGTGTTCTTCGCCTCGGCGCCGTCCTCACTACCACGTCCGCTCCGCTTCGCACGAGTCCGGTGAAGCGCGGCGATTGGGTCCTGCGCCGCGTTCTTGGTACTCCCACTCCGCCTCCGCCACCCGACGCCGGTTCGATCCCGAACGATCCCAAACTTTTCGGCGGCCTCTCGGTGCGCGATCGCCTCGCGCAGCACAAGCGCAACGCCACCTGCGCCACCTGCCACACGCGCATCGATCCCATGGGCTTCCCGCTCGAGCACTTCGATTCCACCGGCCGTTGGCGCGAGAAGTACGACGACGGCAAACCGATCGACGATCGCGGCGAAATGCTCGATAAGTCGATCATCCCCGGTGTCCAGGGTCTGCTCACGTATCTGAAGACCCAGGAGCCACAGGTGGAACTGACTCTCGCGCACAAGCTGATTGGCTATGCTCTGGGGCGAACCGAGCAGGGCTCCGACCAAATGCTTGTCGACAAGATGGTAGCGGCCGGATCCAAAGCAACAATGGCCGATCTCGTCAACATGGTGGTGACGAGCGCTCAGTTCCGCAATTCTGCTCCGAATACGCCAGCCGCGCCTGCCGCGGCGGCAAAACCTCCACTCAATACGGCGGAATTACAGCCGAAAAACTCTGATAAAGTAGGTAGACCGTGAAGAAATCAGCCGAGCGCCTGGAACGAGATTTCGAGCAAACGCAGAAGCGCAGCGGAAAATCGCGCCGCTATTTTCTGCGTGGCGCGGGTATCGCGCTGGCTCTCCCCTGGATGGAGTCGCTGGCCAGAGCGCAGGATGGGAAAGCCGCAGCCGGCGCGGCCTCCAACAAGCCGCCTACGCGCTTTGCGTGCGTCTACTTCTCGAATGGCGTTCAGCCTCCGAACTGGTGGGCGAAAGGCAGCGGCAAGGATATGGAATTCGGCCCCGCCGGCGCGCCGCTCAACGGCCATGGCGACGACCTCAATTTCATCCGCGGTCTCTACAACGAGTCAGCATTCCGCGCCACCAGCCCGCATCTCGGCAAGTGCCCCAACATGCTCTCGGGCGCGCATGTCAGCATGGACCCGCAGGTCATCCGCTGCGGCACCACGTTCGATCAGGTTCTCGCCCAGCAGCTGGGCAACAATACGCTGATTCCGAGCCTGGCGCTCGGCATCGAGCCGAATGAGTTGCGCCTGGAAGACGGCCTCTCGATGATTTACGGCTCGGCAATTTCATGGGCGTCGCCCACCAAGCCGATCACGAAGGAAATCTATCCGGCGCGCGCTTTCGATCAGCTTGTGGGAGATGGCAGCAGCCGGCGCCTCGATCGCAGTATTCTCGACGAGCTGATGGGCCAGGCGAATTCGCTCAAGCCCAAAATCAGCAATGGCGATAAGGTCAAGCTGAATGAATATCTCGAATCGGTCCGCGATATCGAAACGCGGCTCGACCGTTCCGCGAAGCGCGGCACGCTCGAAGGCTGGCGGCCTTCCATCGACAAGCCCAATATGGAGCGGCCCGCCGACGAAATTCCGCAGGTCATTCCCGATCACATGAAGCTCATGATGGATCTGATGGTGCTCGCGTTCCAGATGGATAAGACGCGCATCATGACCATCATGCTCAACAACGACCTTTCGCAGATGAACATGAAGTTCCTCGAAGGCGTGCACGGGGCGCTGCATCTCGATCTCACGCACAACGGTCATGTGCCGGCGCTCGAAGCGATGTATCTCAAGACGAACCAGTACCACATGGGAGAGTTCATCTATCTGAAGGATCGGCTGAAGAGCATCGATGAGGGCGGCAGTTCTATCCTGGACAGCTCGATTCTGCTGATGATGTCGAGCCTCTACGACGGCGATAAGCACGGCGGCGATCAGATGCCGATCATCCAGGCTGGCCGCGGAACCGGGATCAAGACCGGCCGCATCCTGGATTATCTGGATAAGGGCGACGACAACCGGCGCGCCTGCAGCCTCTATCTATCGATCATGGATCGCATGGGCGTTCAACTCGATAACTTCGGTGACACCGACAAGCGGCTTACCGATCTCTAGTGCTCGACAATCTCGTCATTGTCGCCTACTTCCTGGCGGTCTTTGGGATAGGCATCTACTATTCCCGTCGCCCGAAAGAGACGACAAGCGAGTACTTTCTCGCGGGTAACAGTATTGGATGGTTCGCCGTCGGCGCTTCGCTGTTTTCGACGAACATTTCGAGTGAGCACTTCATCGGTCTTGCCGGTTCCGGCGCGTCGAGCGGACTCGCGGTGGGTTGTTATGAATGGTCGGCGAGCTTCTGTCTGTTCCTGCTCGGCTGGTTATTCGTTCCGCATTACCTGAAGTCGAAAGTCTTCACGATGCCGGAATTCCTGGCGCGGCGCTTCGATGAGCGCTGCCGCTGGTATCTGACCATCGTCTCGCTGATTGCCTACGTCTTCACCAAGATCTCCGTGCACTTGTTTGCGGGCGCGATTCTGATGCGCTCGGTGCTCGGCTGGGACTACCTCACGACTTCGATTCTGCTCGTGGTTGCAACCGGCATTTACACGATCACAGGTGGTCTCAAGGCGGTCATCTACACCGACCTCTTCCAGTCGTTTGTGCTGATCACCGGCGCCGTCGTGCTGAGCGGTATCGGCCTCTATCATATTGGCGGTTTCTCCGGCCTGCGCGCTGCGCTGCCTGAGGATTTCTTCCATATGATCAAGCCCGCGAGCGATCCGACTTATCCGTGGGTCGGCACAATTTTCGGCACGATGATCCTGGGCACCTGGTATTGGTGTACGGACCAGTCCATCGTTCAAAAAACGCTCAGCGCCAATGGTCTCGAAAACGCCCGCAAGGGCGCCTTCTTCTGCGCCACCCTGAAGATCCTGCCGGTATTCATCCTCGTGTTGCCGGGTCTGATCGCGAAGGCGCTCTATCCCACGATCGTGACTGGCGACAATGCCTATCCGACGCTTGTGCTTCGTCTGCTGCCGAAAGGCCTGGTGGGGTTGATGGTGGCGGCGTTGCTTGCCGCGCTGATGTCGGCGATGAGTTCGGTGCTGAATTCGTGTTCGACCCTGATCACGATGGATATCTTCCGCAAGACCCACCCGCACGCGAGTGAGAAGCGTTTGGTTTACATCGGACGCATGGTGACGGGCGTCGTGGTGGTGGTCAGCATTCTGTGGGTGCCGCTGATCAAGTACCTCAGCAACGAAATTTATCAATATCTGCAGAGCGTGCAGGCTTACATCGGGGCGCCGATTACTGCCGTATTCCTGGTGGGCGTGCTCTGGAAACGCGCCACCGCGCGCGCGGCGTTCACAACCCTGATAACGGGCGGCCTGATGGGCGCGATCCGTTTCCTGATGGACGTGATGCACGACGCCATGAAGATGGACCTCGGGATCTGGAACAACCTGGTAAAGTTCAGCTTCCTGAATTTCAGCGTCTGTGTATTCGTGTTCTGCGTCCTGCTGATGGTGGTGATGAGCCTGATGGAACCTCAGCGCAGCGCCGAAGCCGAAGAGAAGCTAACGATGAGCTGGGGCGGACACGGCAAGCGCGTCTTCGACCGCATCGACGTCGCCTGGACCGGCCTGGTCTCCGCATTTATCGTCGGCCTCTGGGTTCACTTCAGCTAAGAGCGCGGATTCGCGGTGCGCGGCAAAAAATAAGCCATCGCGCTATATTCTGGTCTTAGAGGTGGAGTGAAGAAATCTCCGCGCAAGGCCGATGTCCCGGCCACACCCGATCCACTCGCAATTTTTCATCCCGCCGTACGCGAATGGTTTCAAGCGGTTTTTCCCGAACCCACCAAACCGCAGCTGCTCGGCTGGCCTGCCATTGCTCGCGGCGATTCCACGCTGATTCTCGCGCCCACCGGCACAGGGAAGACTCTCACGGCATTCCTCTGGTGCATCAACCAGCTGATGTTTCGCGAGCCGCCTCTCGCGGCCAATCGCTGCCGCGTCCTCTATATCTCGCCGATCAAGGCATTGGCTGTGGACGTGGAGCGCAATTTGCGATCGCCTCTGGTTGGCGTCGCGCAAATGGCGCGCAAGCAGGGAATCGCGTTTCAGGAACCGGTCATTTCCGTACGTACAGGCGACACGCCCAGCGCGGAACGTGCGCGATTCGCCCGCAAGCCCGGCGACATTCTCATCACAACTCCCGAATCCATCTATTTGATGCTCACTTCCAACGCGCGGGAAACGCTGCGCTCGGTTGAGACCGTCATTCTGGATGAGATACACGCGCTTGTTCCGGGCAAACGCGGATCGCATCTGGCGCTTTCGCTCGAACGGCTGGAACATCTCTGCGGCCGCAGAGTGCAGCGGATCGGGCTATCAGCGACGCAGCGACCGCTCGAGGAAGTCGCGCACTTCCTCGGTGGGACCGAGGGCTTCGTGGGGAGCGGCGCACGTCCTGAAAACTTTCTGGATTCAGATCTCCTCGATTCCGAATCCGGGGACAATACGCCGGTGCGTCACCGGCCCGTCACCATCATCGATGCCAGTGGTCCGAAGAAACTCGACCTCTGTGTGGAGGCTCCGCTCGAAAACATGAAGAAGCTCGATGAGCTGGAGCTCATCCCGAGCGGAGCTGCCTCGCAAGGTCCGGTGCGCCCGTCCATCTGGAGCGCCATTCATCCCAAGCTTCTCGAACTGGTGCAGTCCCATCAATCCACCATCATTTTCGTGAACAGCCGCCGTCTGGCGGAGCGGATTTCCGGGGCCGTCAATGAACTTGCCGGGGACGTTGTGGTCCGCGCCCATCACGGAAGCGTCGCCGCCGCGCAGCGCAAGGAGATCGAAGAGCGGCTGAAGACCGGATCGCTCCGCGGCATCGTCGCAACGTCGTCGCTCGAGCTCGGCATCGATATGGGTGCCGTGGATCTGGTGGTTCAGATCGAATCGCCTGCTTCCGTAGCCAGCGGAATGCAGCGTGTCGGGCGCGCCAGCCATCATGTGGGGGG
>DASYCD010000051.1:0-2226 GCA_036500405.1 Bryobacteraceae bacterium | reverse complement strand
TGTGGGGTTCCATCTCGTTCATTTTGGGGGATCTTGCTGTTTTTGGCGGCCGTCGAAACATCGCTGATACTATAAAAAGTTGCCGGGACCGCTGAAGGTCCCGTTTCCGCAACCAAGAGGTTGAATGCAGCCAACTGATACCGGCAACCCCGACTACTATCACAAGGTTGTCGATTGCCAGTGGGCCTGTCCGGCCCACACCAACGTTCCCGAATATATCCGCCTGATCGCGCAGGGCCGCTACGCCGACTCCTACATGTTGAACCGGGAGTCCAACGTGTTCCCGGCGATTCTGGGCCGCACGTGCGATCGCCCCTGCGAACCGGCGTGCCGGCGCTCGCGGCTTCCCGGTGATAAACCCGTGGCGATCTGCCGTCTCAAACGCGTCGCGGCAGACCTGCGTGGCGACATCACCGCTATGCTGCCAACCGCGCCCGAGAAGAAGAACGGCAAGCGCATCGCGCTGGTGGGTTGCGGCCCCGCATCGCTCACCGTGGCGAACGATCTGGCGCCGCTCGGCTACTCGCTCACGATTTTCGAAAAATACGATAAGCCCGGCGGGCTGATGCGCAGCAACATCCCGTCGTTCCGTCTGCCGGAACCGGTGCTGATGGACGAGATCAACTACATCCTCGATATGGGTGTGGAGGTTCGGTACAACTCGCCTGTCGAAAGCCTGAAGAAGCTGCTCGCGGAGAACTACGACGCGATCTTCGTCGGCAGCGGCGCGCCTCGCGGCAAGGATCTCGAGCTGCCGGGCCGGCGCGATCCGGCGGCGGCTGAGCATATTCACATCGGCATCGACTGGCTGGGCGCGGTTGCATTCGGCCACACGGATAAGATCGGCGAGCGCGTGCTGATCATCGGCGTCGGCAATACCGCGATGGATTGCTGCCGCACGTCGCTGCGTCTGGGCGGCAAGGACATCAAAGTGATGGCACGCCGTCCGCGCGCTTTCTTCAAGGCATCGCCGTGGGAACTCGAGGACGCGGAAGAAGAAGGCGTCGAGATCGTCATCAATTATTCGCCGAAGCGGTTCGTGATCGAGAACGGCAAACTCACCGGCATGGAATTCGACCGGCTGGAGTGGGACGAGAAAGCGGAAAAATCCAAGGTCATCGAGACCGTGACGCTTCCGTGCGACGACGTGATTCTGGCGATCGGCCAGGATAACGCGTTCCCGTGGATCGAGCAGGATCTCGGCATCGAGTTCGATAAGTGGGGACTCGCGAAGGTGGATCAGCGGACGTTCATGTCGACGCGCCCGGGCCTTTTCTTCGGCGGCGATTCGGCATGGGGACCGAAGAACATCATCTGGGCCGTGGAGCACGGGCATCAGGCGGCGATCTCGATCCACAATCACTGCCAGAGCATTCCGGTTGATCAGCGGCCTCCGACAGGCATGAATCTCATCAGCATGAAGATGGGAATCAGCGAGTGGAGCTATCACAACGATTTCAATCCATCTGCGCGCCAGAAGATGCACCACGTCGATCTGGTGAAGCGGTTCCAGGAACTGGATATCGAAGTGGAACTTGGCTTCGACGTGGAGCAGACGGCGCGCGAAGTACAGCGCTGCCTGAATTGCGACGTGGAGACGGTGTTCACAGCGCCCAAATGCATTGAATGCGACGCGTGCATCGACATCTGCCCGGTTTCATGCCTGACGATGCTGCAGGACGCGCCGGAAGAAGAGCTTCGGCATGAGACAACCGCGCCGGCGCTCAATCACGATCAGGCGTTGTTTGCTTCCAGGCCTCTTCCGCAGACAGGGCGGCTGATGCTGAAGGACGAAGATATCTGCGTCCATTGCGGCCTGTGCGCGGAGCGTTGTCCCACGGCGGCGTGGGATATGCAGAAATTCCAGGTTTTTATCTCACAAGCCGGTGATCCGGTACTCAACGAGAGCGTTGCAGCCTAACAGAAAATGTCCAGTGGCATAAACGATTTTGCGTTCAAGCTGGCGACCGTCAACGGGACGGGTTCCGCCAGTTCCAGCATCCTTCTGATGCAGTCGATCTTCCGGATGGGCGTGCCCGTCTCCGGCAAGAATCTTTTCCCTTCGAATATTCAGGGTCTGCCGACGTGGTACGAAATCCGCGTCAATAAGGACGGCTACACGGCGCGCGCGCCGCATTACGACCTGATGGTCGCGATGAACGCGCAGACTTACAAGCGCGATGTGGCCGAGGTGCGGTCCGGCGGCTATCTGGTTTACGATTCGAC
>DASYCD010000050.1:0-3486 GCA_036500405.1 Bryobacteraceae bacterium | reverse complement strand
TTTGGCGGCTTTCAGAGTGACTTTCAGGTTGTGGTATTTTCCATCCAGCTTCAAATCCGATGGAGAAAAGCTGAGGACATACAAATATTCGGGCTCAGCGGCGGTGCGGGCAATGCCTTCGTCGTAATTGTTCGTGCCGTGGGAAAAAGTGCCGCCGGTACCCTCAGCGACCGTCGCCATCACGTCGGACTGGATCATCGCTTCCCTCTTCGCGTAGGAGTCTTTCTGCCCGAGCGTGTCGAGGTTCATCTGGTGCTGGCTCGCGTCGCCCAGCATGCCCGGTAAATAGACCCCTCGCGCATCGAGCGCCCCGATAACGATATTCGAATGGAGGGCGCGCTCTATCAGGGCCGTCTGCTCGTCGCGGTGGTCTTCGAGTACCAGAAACCCCGATGAGATCAGCACGATCGTGCGCTGCCCGGGTATCGAACCCATCCTGCTCACCACGTTGCGAAGCGTATCCAGAGACGCCGTCGTTTCTCTGTCACCGTTGAAGAACATCTCCCGCGCGGCCTGCTTTGCCATCCCGGTGGCGATGTCCAGCTGACCGGGGAGTTTCAGTTGAGCGCACCTGACCGCATCCTGAATAGCAATTCCCAGCGCGCCGGCGTCGTTTTTGTTGGTGATCTGATCGCCCATGTAATAAGTCATCGGCGGGCAGGAGTTTTGCTGGAGGTACTTTGTCGCGTTGGCGCGGCCAATACCGATCGCCGCAAGCGCGCTGTGCAGCTTCTCCTTGTCGTTAGTGAACTCCTGAAGGGGCCGTCCTGAGGTCGCATAAATCGCCGCCCGCTCGTTTGCGCGTGCGGAGTCGACCTGGCGCCGGACCGCATCGCGCGTGTAGACCAGATCGGAGGCGCTCATGTGCAGATCGTCGAACAGGTAGGCGACGAAGCGGTCCGGAATGACCGGGTTTTCGCTGCTTACGGCAGGCTTGTCTGGCTGGTTCGGCGAAGCAACCGGCCCCGCGTCATTCGCGAGTTTCTCCACGGAGAATTTGGAAATCATCTGCAGCTTGCCGTTGTCGAAAAGCTGAAAATCCTCCACGTCGAGATTGCCCACCGCCTGGCCGCGGCTGTCGCGCACCACCACGGGAACCGGAACCAGGTTCACCCCGGATTTGAATGTGAAGGGGGCCTCTTTTGACGTCACCTCAGCGGCGGGCGGCGAAGGAGCCTGCGCGGACAGCAACGCACAGAGAAGGAAACCGGCGAGGATGCCGCGGGACCGCTTCATTCGCGTGGCCTATTCTACAGTATCGAAATTTCGAGTTAGAATAGCGGAGCGTGAGGTCCTTCACGATTCTTCTGCTCGCGCTTGCGTCGAGTGCCGTGCGGGCGCAGAGTCCGGTCGTTGTGGCAGGGCAGGTGACGGACGCGGTGACGGGATTGCCGATTGAAGACGCCACCGTTTCCATCGCCAATCAACTCCGGTATACAGATTCGGGCGGTGGGTATACGCTCGATCCGGTTGCGCCGGGTAAGGCTGCCGTGGGAGTCGAAGCCAAGGGCTATCTCAGTTTTCAGGGCGATATCGAAATCGCCGCGGACCAGGCAACTCACAATTTCAAACTTCTTCAGTCCGCGACTATCTCCGGCCGGATCACGGCGCCGGATTCGGAATGGCGGCGTGCGGGATTCGTCGTGAACCTGCTGCGGGAGGATTTCACGGATGGAGTGCGGCGATTCGTCCTCCCCACCGATCGCAGACAGGCGGAACGGCGCAGCGTGTCGAGGATCGACGACGATGGTTACTTTGAGTTCTCCGGCCTGGAGCCGGGACGTTACATCATCAACTCAGGCCCACAGCGAGGGGTTCATATGGTGACGGCGCGCGACAAGGACGGAAAGCCGCTCCCGCCGAAGCACGAGGGACAGGGCTACGTCCAGACATTCTTTCCCGGAACGCCGGATTTTGCCGCTGCGATTCCGGTAACGGTCGCTTCAGGTGAAAACCGGACCGCGGATTTCACGCTGGTGACTCGGCCGCTATTTCGCGCGTCGGGCGAGGCCGCGGGAAGCGCGGCGCCGGGTGACACGATTCAGGCGGAGAGCACCGGGAATGGCCGGATTTACATAGGCGCCGTCTCCGATGGGAAGTTCGTCATCGACGGCCTTCCGCCGGGCGAGTACCGGATCACGACAATGATGATCCTTCAAAAGGCAGAAACGGTTGGGAACAGTTTTCGGGTTCCGATATCCCTCATGCGGATGGATACGCCATTCAACATTACCGATCATGATGTCGCCGGTCTGGTTGTATCGCCAGTGCCCCTGAACCCTCCAATTGCGACGGCAGGAGAGTTTCGCTTTGCGAGCGGCAGTACAACGCCATCTGGCTTATCGGTTCAGTTCTCCTCTGCGGCGCCGGGAGGGGAATCGACACCGATTCCAGCTTCTCCGGATGGCCTGTTCTGGCTCAGCGATCGGCCGGGTGAATATTCCGTACGCCCTGTTGTGACACCCGCCTTTTCTGTGACGGAGATTCGCTACGCTGGCGGGAATTACCTGTTCTCGCTGATTCCGCTTGGCAGCGCCGCTGGCGATGCGTCCATCACGATCGTGCTGAGCGATCAGCCGGCATCGGTTTCGGGCGTGTTGAGCGATGAGGCTGGTAAGCCTGTTGCCGCGAGGATCGCGCTGCTGCCCGATCCAATCCCGGCGCACTTCGATTTCCGCGCGATTCGTGTGGGGTCAACGAATGATCGGGGCGGATTCCTGATCGGAGGGCTCGCGCCGGGCCGGTACAAGGCCATCGCATTGACCGGCGACGACCGCAGGCAGGATCACGATATGACGTTGATCGGCCCGCGTCTGGCGCTGGCAAATGCATTTGAACTGACCGCAGGGCAAAGCCTGACGATCAACCTGCAACCCTGAACGCTTACTTCTGCGCTTTCGGAGCTTTGGATTTTGCTTCGTCGAGGCGCTGCGTGATGCGCTTCAGTTCCACGGGATCCGAATCGGATGGCGACGCCGACTCCATCTCGGAAACCGACATCTCCCATTCCTGGGCCGCTTCCCTGAACTTGCCCTGCTTGAAGTAGACCTCGGCAAGGTGATCATGGACCGTAGGATCTTTCTTGATCCGGTCGAGCGCGTGGCGAAGTTCGTCGGCGGCCTGATCGAGCCGGTTCTGACGATAGTGCACCCAGCCCAGGCTATCGAGATACGCGCCGTTGTCGGGCTCGAGGTCGACGGCTTTCGAAATCAGCTGCTGCGCTTCGTCAAGCCGCACGTTGCGATCCGCAAGCATGTAGCCCAGGTAGTTCAGCGCGCCGGCGTTTTGCGGATCCGTTTTGAGCACGCTGCGGAACGCCTTCTCGGCTTCGTCGTAATCTTTCTCGTGCTCGTAAAGCGCGCCGCGCATGAAGACGATATTCTGCTTCTGCTGCGGGTTCGAAGCGAGCAGGTTGGCGGAATCGAGCGTCGCGAGCGCGTCCTTGTAACGCTTCGCTTTCTCCTGCACTTCAGCGATGCTGATCAG
>DASYCD010000049.1:0-2205 GCA_036500405.1 Bryobacteraceae bacterium | reverse complement strand
GCGTCAACTCAAAGTTCTGGCTCCATCGGAGGCCAGCGTCGATTTCCACGAATCCCATCCCGCCTGGTTGAACGGCCCCACTCCGGCCAGCACTCCCGGAAGCGTCGACGACCCGAAGTATCTCGCCTGGAAAAAGTTTCCCGCGGGAACCAAAGTTGTTCTGGAGACGCGGCTGTTGACCGAGTACAGCCCGGGCACAGACCAATACACCCGCTCCCTGATCTCGCGCATTACGATGCAGCTCGATTCCATCGACGAACAACACGCGACCGTGACCGCCGCGTCGACCATTTTCGAAAGGACCGGGCAATCGCGTCCATCGGCGCCGAGCCAGTTGATCTACCAGGCGAAGGGACCGCCGCCGGCTAAGCCGGACAATACCTCAATCGTCACGAATGGCGAAGAGACGATCGTCATCAACGGAAAAAAGATCGCGACGAAATGGGAATCGGTGGCTCGCGCCAATGATCCGATGACGTATACAAAAACCTGGCGCAGCGATGACGTGCCCGGAGGCCTGGTGCATGAGCTCTCCCAGCAGCACACGGAGATCGGCGGCAAACCTTTCCGGCACATTACCGAGACGATCTACGCGCCTATCGATGGCGTCATGCCGGTATTGGGCGATGCCACGCCGCCCGCGCAAGGGAACGGTGGTCCGGCGCCGCCAGCCGCTCCGGGAAACAGAGCTGTGCCAACTGCGTCAAACGCTGCGCCCAATCGCGCCGCATTCCAGAGCCGCTATAACGCAGCGGTATCCCGCTTCACGCGTGACAGAATGCGCCTGGCGCAGCTTCGAACCGGCCAGCCCTTACCACCCGACGTCGCTGCCGCCTCCAGCCGACTGGACGGGGACGTACGCGCCGCCAGATTAGCGATTACCGCCGCCAACGACAGCATCAGCGAGCGAAATCTGACCGCCGTCGAAGACTCCCTGAAGGTCGTCGAAGATTTTCTCGCGAAGTAGACGAACGGGCGCCGGCTCAGGCACAAGTCAGTTCTACGGCCGTCACCGAACCTGCCGGAAAGCGCCACTTCAGTCCTGACTGATCGGGAATCGGCTTCTCGACGGGCGCGAACACATCCGGTTGATCGAGGCTGACGAATTGGCGCAGATTGTCCGGCGCGATGGCCCACGTTCTGCCACCCGTCACCGTCATCCCTTCAACCGAAAACGAAGTCTCCACACTCCCGCGGAACTGGAGATTCGCCACGTGCAGATAGATCTTGTCGCCGCTGCGGCTGGCTGCGATATCCAGACCCGATGGCTGCGCGCTGACGGCCACACCCTGGGTTCCGTTGTAGCGCTTAAACAAGCGCGCGATTGAAGCAACCGGCATCAGATAGCTCTTGCCGGTTGGGACGCCGATCATCACGGCATTGTTGGTCCAGCGGGTGCCTTCAAAATCGGCGGCGGTCGCGATCTTCACGTGGGCGCCGTGGCGCTGGTAAGTGTTGAGCGATCTGGCGTGATAGACCGACGATAGCCACTCGAAGAGGATCGGATGCATGTTGCGAGGGCCGAGACTCAGATGGCCTTCAGTAATCGCGATGCCGATCTTACTATTGCGCGATCCCATCGCGCTTTCGAGTTCCGACACGCGCGTTTCCACCGCGTTCGATAGTTCCAGAAATTCCTCCCACGCCCGTTCCGGCTCCTGCTGATAGACCAATCCCTTCAAAGCCGAATTGGGGCGCTTGGGTGATTGACCCATCATGTGAATGGCGACGAAATCGAGGTGTTCACCGGCGCGCTCAATCAGGTCTTTTGCCCAGAGTCCTTCGCCATGACCGCGGTCGCCCCAGCCGATCAGCCGGATCGAGTTGTCTCGCTCCTTCATGGCGCGGGCAAACTCGATGGTATGGGCAATCGACTGATCCTTATTGAAGGTCACAGAGCCATAAGAGGTCTCGTTTCCCAATTGCCAAAGCTTGACATTGAGCGGCTGCGGCGAACCGTTGCGTCTGCGCTCGGCGTTATCCGGATCGTTGACGTAGGAAACCCAGTCGGCGGCTTCTTTGGCGTCGCCAGTGCGATTCCCTTCCGGCATGGCGCTATACCGCTTTTCCCCATCGCTCAGAAAGTTCACGCAATAGAACGGTTCGGCTTTCACGCGCCGGCAGAAATCGACGAACTCGTGGGTGCCCACACGGTTGGTTTCTTTGCCGCCCCAAACATAGTTCCGGGTCAGCGGCCGCGAAGCA
>DASYCD010000048.1:0-5993 GCA_036500405.1 Bryobacteraceae bacterium | reverse complement strand
CGAAGCGCCCGACCGGCCGGAACTGTAGCCCGGATCCATGTGCAGATCCGTCGCGGCTTTGTCGAAAAGATCGAGCACCGCCGCCTGCGATGCGCCCGGCAGAACATTACACGTCAGCGTCACCTGGCGCTGGCGGTTGATACGATTCACGGACGACGGCCCTGCCGCCGAGCTCATGCTTACCACTTCATCCAGCCCCACGCTGCCGCGTTTGGACGACGGCACCGTGAGCCGGCTCAGACCTGCCTGGCTGGTGCGGAAATTCTCCGGCGCGCGCACGCGGACATCGAACTGATCGTCGCCCGCGTTGAAGGTGGAAGCTACCTGACCAGCGACGAGCGTGTTCAGCGCGTCTTCGATATCCACCACGGAAACACCCAGATCCGCCGCTCGGGCGCGGTCGATATCGATCCGCACTTCGGGTTTACCGGAGCGCAGCGTCGTATCCGGATCGGCCACCCCCGGCATCGTCTGCATCTTTTTATAAAGCGCGTCCGAATATTGCTGAAGCTTATCGAGATCCGGTCCCTGAATATAGAACTGGACGTCGGCGTTGCTCTGATTGCTGCCGACGGTGGAGACAAGTTCCACACCCGAATGAATTTCCTTCGGATATTTCTTCAGCAGCTCGCGCGTCTTCTGCATCAAATCGGTCTGACTGAGTTGGCGGTCTTCGGTGTCGGTCAACTTGACGTAGATCGCGCCTGAGTTCACCGACGCATCGGCGCTGTTTCCCACTGTGAGCAGCGTATGAGCCACGCCCGGCAGCTTGCGCACGTCCGCCGCGATCTGTTCCGCGATGGTCGTCGTCGCCGCGAGCGACGTTCCTTCCGGAGCGCGCACCAGCACGTTGAACTGCGATTGATCATCCGCCGGCAGGAAGTTCTTGCCGACAAACATGAAGAGCGGGACCATGCTGAACACGGTCAGTACGCAGAGGGTGACCACCGTCTTGCGGTGCGTCATCGCCCAGCGCAGCATGATCGAATACTTCTCGTCGAGCCAATGGAAGATCGGCGAATTTTTGGTGGAATGCTCGTCCTTGCCGTGCTTGGCCGGAGGCTTCACGAACCGCGCGCAGAGCATTGGCG
The DNA here is from genome assembly GCA_036500405.1 of Bryobacteraceae bacterium. Lineage (GTDB taxonomy): Bacteria > Acidobacteriota > Terriglobia > Bryobacterales > Bryobacteraceae > BOG-234. The sequence goes on along the minus strand of DASYCD010000048.1, from coordinate 4,902 downwards.
TCAGAGTAAACGAGACCAGCAGCGAGACGGCAATTGCGAACGCCGCAGTAAAGCCGAACGAGCTCATGAAGCGGCCAACGATACCGCCCATGAAGCCTACCGGCAGGAATACCGCGAGGAGCGAGAGCGTGGTCGCCATGACGGCGAATCCGATTTCCTTCGTGCCTTCGATCGCCGCTTCGAACGGGCCCATTCCCTTCTCTTCCATGAAGCGGAAGATATTTTCGAGCACGATGATGGCGTCATCGATTACGATCCCGACCACCAGCGTCAGCGCGAGCATCGTGATCGAATTCATGGTCAGACCCATGGCGGACATCAACGCAAAGGTCGAAATGATCGACGTCGGAATTGCCAGTGCGGCGATCAGGGTCGTGCGCCAGTTAGTCAGGAAGAGCAAAATGATCGCCGATGCCAGCAGGCTGCCGACGATCATGTGGTGCTGAATATTCTTGATAGAGGCCTTGGTGAAAACCGACTGGTCCGAAATCACCTGCGTCTTTACGTCCTTCGGCAGCGTCGGCAGGATTTCCGCGAGGCGCTCCTTCACGTCGTCGGATGTAGCCACTGAATTCACGCCGGACTGCTTGGAAACCACCAGCGTCACCGCGGCGGTCCCGTCGAGGCGCGCCGTGGATTCCGGTTCCTCGTAGCTATCCTCCGCCCTTCCGATATCCCGCACCTTGATGGTGTAGCCGTTACGGTTCGCGATGGCTAATTCGTTGAACTGCGCCGGATCCGTAACGCGACCTGAAGTCCGGACCGTCAATTCGCGCGCGCCCGCCTGGAGGCTGCCACCCGGCAGTTCCAGATTCTGTGAGCGCATCGCGTTGAATACGTCCGTGATGGTCAGGTTGTAGGCGCGCAGCTTGTCCGGATCAGTCAGAATATGGATCTCGCGCCGCGCGCCGCCCACGATTTTCACCTGTCCCACGCCCTTCGCGTTTTCCAGCTTCTGTTTGATCAGCTTATCCGCGATCATCGTGAGATCGCGCAGGGGTCGTGGCGCCGAGACCGCGATCTGCAGGATCGGGGTCGCATCGGGATCGAACTTGATCACGACAGGCGTACGCGCCGTGCGCGGCAGATCGTTGCTGATCAGGCTGAGATGGTTCTGTACTTCTTCCGCGGCGGTGTCGCCGTTCTTCGAAAGATCGAACTGGATCAGGACGAGTGACTGCCCTTCGGAGGAAGTTGAGCGAAGCTCATCGATCTGGCTGATTGTGTTGACCGCGTCTTCTACCTTTTTCGTGATCTCGGTTTCGACGGCTTCGGGCGATGCGCCGGGATCGGACGTGATGATTTCGACCGAGGGAATATCGATGGTCGGGAACAGATCCACGCCGAGATTGAAATATGAGAAAAGGCCCGTTACCACCAGCGACAGAATCAGCATGGTGGCGAAAACAGGTCTGCGAACGCAGAGTTTGGCAAGTGCGTGCATGCGTTACTTCTCTCCTCCGGCGGTCACCGGCGCGCCGTCATACAATTCGGTCAGCTTGCTGGTTGCCACCACTTCCCCGCCCGAGACGCCGGACGCGAGACGAACTTCATCGCCGTTCGTTTCGTCGATGGCCACAACGCGCAGGTGGGCCTTGCCGTCGCTTATGGTGAACACCTGATTCGAGTCGGTCGTTTTGTCGCGCTGGACTGCCTGCTTAGTCACAAAGAGCGCCTTCTCCGTGCCGGCAAGCTGCACGTGGGCCGTTGCGAACATGCCGGGCTTGAGCGCGGCGTCGGCGTTTTCAAATGCGGCTTCGAGGATGAACGCGCGTGAGTTCGGGTCCACCGACGCATTCACTGCAATTACCTTCCCCTTGAAGTCACGATTCGGAAAGGCCGCGACGCGCGCGACAACCTTGTCGCCCAGATGCGCGAGCGAGGCGCGCTGTTCCGGCGTCTGGAGATCGAGCTTCACAGTGCCGATGCGGACGATGGTCGCGATCTTGTCCTGCAGCGCTACGTACTCGCCTGCCGCCACGGGGCGCGCGGTGATGAATCCATCGAACGGCGCGCGGATCTTCGTATCCGCGAGCGCCTTCTCGGCCTGCGCCACCTGTGCCTTCACGGCGTCGAGCGACGCTTCCGACGTGGAGACCGCCGCCGAGCTCTGCCGGGCCGCATTCGCCGCGGCTTCATACTGCTGGCGCGCCGCGTTGACCTGCGCTTCCGCTGTCTCCTGCTGAGTTCGGGCCTTCTGCACCGCGCTGGCGGAAACATCGCCCGTCGCCGCGAGATTCACGTAGCGCTGGGCGTCGGCCGCCGCCAGTTTCGCATTTGCCTGCGCCGATTCGTAGTTGGCATGGGCCGCCGCGACTTCCGGAACTTTATCGGCATTGAACGCAGAGATGGACGATGACAATCCAATCCGCGACTGCATCTGCCGCACGTTCGCCGTCGCTTCGGCGAGCTGAGCTTTCGTCTGATCGAGCCGAAGCTGGGCGTCGCGCGGATCGAGTTCGCAAATCACGTCGCCCTTGCGGACGCGCGCGCCGACGTCGACTGGGGTTGCGATCACGCGGCCCGCGGCGACCGGCGCAATCTGCGAGGTTTCCTCCGCGATGAACGTTCCGGTCTCCTGGAAATCGGCCGGCACTTCGCGCTCGGCGACCGTCGCCGTGGTCACCGCGATGGGCGCGGGCGGCGCAGTCTTCACCTCGGCTGCTTTATCCGAACCGCACGCGCCCATGAGCAGCCCGAGCGGCAAACACGACAAACAAAGGATTGCGGATTTCATCTAACGGAGACCTTTCATAAGGATGCTGAGAAACGCTTCGATCACGGCTTCGTCCGACAGCGGGATTTCGCCGGTCTGGTGCAGATACTTCTGGTTCGCGTAAAACTGAGCGATACCGGCGACCGCGAAGACGACGGCCTTCGGATCGACGCCGCGGATTGCGCCCGCCTGCTGCCTGCGCTCGACGTATTCGATCAGTTGCGCGCCGATCGGCACCGCGAATTGCTTGTGGTGCATCGTGGCGAGCTCATTGCCTTCGAGCACGGCGTGGAGCATGAGGCGCTCGAAGCGTGGGTCTTTGCGCTTGAATTCGATGATGGCCGTCAGCAGTGTGCGAAAGACGCTTTCATCATCGTTACGATCGATGGCCTGCCGGAGTTCGGAAAACCAGGCTTCGCCTTCGGCCGTTCCGCACTTGGTGTCGAGGATGGCTTTATAAAGGTCCTCCTTGGTGGCGAAGTGGCGGAAGATGATGGCTTCGGTCACCCCAGCGGCGGCGGCGATTTCGCGGGTGGTGGTGCCGCCGAAACCCTTCTTAGAGAAGAGGTCTATCGCGACGTCGATGAGCTGAGCCCGGCGGTCCGTGGCAGCCATGCGTGTGTTTGTTGCTGTCATTCTTTCCTCTCATTGTAAGTAAGTGCTTACTTGTTTGCAAGAGCACCTTGGGTTTGGTGGAAAAAGCGGTTCGTTGCCGGTTCGTTGTGGGTTCGTTGCCGGTTCGTTCGGGCTTTTTTCGGGTTCGTTTCTTGGTGGAGATCGTTTGTTTTGTGTGAGATCCTGGCTTCGTTGCTGCTTTCCATAGTTTTTCGGCTGGGGAACTCCGTTCGTGGGAGGCGTTGGGGGCATAGACGATTCTGCATGGCGATATTATGCATGATGTGCTATAGGGTCCAGAGGTCAAGTCATTGAATTTATTGATTCAAATAGTCGTGATTGAAAAAGGTCTCATCAGATTTGCGGCGACGAAATGCCGGGTAGCGGCGGATGCGGAGCGCCGCAAAATGATGAGACCGTTGAGTGAACTAAAGCGCCGGACAGCGGCCGGTTATGGGGTTTGAACGCCGCTGGGGTTCCCCGGTTGCGGCAGGAGCAGGAATATCCGGCGTCTGGCATGGAGGCGATCGCGGTCTGCCGGGCTCACGCGGAGGGGGGTTCGCGTCGCGTGAGACCCGTTTTCCCGTATCTTCCTGTGCCCGGGCACACTCCGGCATCGGCATGACGATAGGCATGACCAGGAGCCGGAATAGAGCGCACGATCATGACGAGTCCGGCGGACGTTCGGGCCAGCGGTACGCAGGCAACGCCCGAATACGGATCAACACCCCGGTCCGGCATTGCGGGCAGCGATGGAAGGAGGCGATTTCCAGCTGCGCCGCCCCGGGCAGTAGTTCAGACATCGGGCCGTTCAGCAGATAGAGGCATAGTGCGAGCTTCTCTTTGCGGAAGCGGTTGGCCAGCAGCCCGAAGTAACGAATACGCTGAAAGCCCGCCGGCAGCGCGTGGAGCAGAAAGCGGCGAATGAACTCGTGCGCCTCAAGCGTCATCACCCGTTGCTTCTGCTTGTTACCGGCCCGATAATCCTTCCACTGAAAGCTCACCTGACCATTCGACACGTTGCGGATGCGGTGATTCGAGATCGCTACGCGATGCGTGTAGCGGCCCAGGTATTCCAACACGTGCCGCGGCCCTCCGAAAGGCGGTTTGGCGTAGACCACCCATTCGGCCTTTTGGAGCGGCTTCAGATACTCGTTGAAAGCATCCGGCTTGCCGAGCGATTCGAGAGCTCCGAAAAACTGAAGCTGGTTCCGCTCGAAAGCCTCACCGAGAGCTTTGAGAAACAGGCGGCGGAACAAGCGCGAGAGTACCCGCACGGGCAGAAAGAACCCAGGGCGGCAGCGGATCCACTTCCGGTCCGGGCTGAGTCCCCCGCCCGGCACGACGAAGTGCACGTGAGGATGATGCAGCAGATTCTGCCCCCAGGTATGCAGGACGCCGAAGAAACCGATTTCGGCGCCCAGATGTTGCCGGTCGCGGGCGATTGTGGAGAGCGTTTCCGCCGCTGTGCGGAACAGAATGCCGTAGACCGCTTCTTTGTTATAGAAGGCGATGCGGGCCAGTTGGTCCGGAACGGTGAACACGACATGGAAGTATTCGACAGGCAACAG
>DASYCD010000047.1:0-21133 GCA_036500405.1 Bryobacteraceae bacterium | reverse complement strand
GGCCGTCATCGCAGGGTGCGGCGCCCTCGGCACCGTGCAGGCCTCTCTGCTCGCCCGCGCCGGCGTCGGCGCGCTGCGGCTGATTGACCGCGATTACATCGAGCTCAGCAATCTGCAGCGCCAGGTCCTCTACACCGAGGCCGACGCCGAAGCGGAACTCCCCAAGGCGGAAGCCGCGCGCCACCACTTGATGGAAGCAAATTCACAGATCACAATCGAGGCTCACGTCAGTGATCTCAATTCCACCAACGTAGAAGAGCTTCTGGGCGGCGCCGACGTAATCCTCGACGCCACCGACAACTTCGAAACCCGCATGCTGATCAACGATTTCGCGGTTCGCGACGGCATTCCGTGGATCTACGGCGCGGCGGTGTCAGCCTATGGAATCGCGATGCCGGTCTTACCCGGCGATTCGGCCTGCTTCCGCTGTGTCTACCCGGAGCCCCCGAAAGGCGTGCAGCCGACCTGCGAAACCGCCGGTGTGCTCGGCCCCGTGACGAGCCTGATTGGTTCAATCCAGGCAATGGAAGCCATCAAAATCCTCGCCGGACGGACGGAGAACGTGCGAAGAAAAATCTTCACCGCCGATCTGTGGACAGGCCCGCTGCGTGAAATTTCGATGCCGCCCCGCGATCCCGAATGCCCGGCGTGCGGCAAGCGCGAATTCATCTATCTGGATAACCGCCGCCGCGCCCCCGTCAGCCTCTGCGGACGAAACGCGGTCCAGATTCACGAACGCCAGCGCCCATTCGACCTGACCGAACTGGCTGCCCGTCTTGCCGGTCTCGGTCAGGTACGCGCCAACGAATTCGCCCTGCGCTTCCACGATGGCGAGCACGAAGTCACGATCTTCCCCGACGGCCGCGCCATCATCAAAGGCACCACCGACCCCGGCGTCGCCCGCAGCGTCTATTCCCGCTATCTGGGATGATACGGATATGAAATTTCTCGCCGTCGCCGCCATAGCCGCCGCGCTGGCGCTGGGCGCCGCCATCCCCGCACACGGCCCGGCAATCGTGCTCTTCGACGGAACCGATTTCAGTCACTTCGACACCTTCTCGCCATCAAGAGGCCTGAACAACGACCGAGGCTATCTCTTCTCCATCGAAAACGGAGCGATTCATGTCTCGGGAGAAGAATACGGCTTCCTCATAACAAAAGAAGATTACGAAAACTACTACCTCTCCGCCGAATTCAAATGGGGAGAAGCGACTCACACGCCGCGTGACGGCAAAGCTCGCGACGCAGGTATTCTCTACGACGTCACTGGACCACTCACCATCTGGCCCAGTTCCGCCGAGTTCCAGATCCAGGAAGGCGCCACAGGCGACATCTATCTCTGCAACGGTTTCGCGCTCACTTCACGCGAAGGCAAGCACATCACCGGCCGCCCCGGTCAGTATGTAGGAGTAAACCGCATCGGCAAAGGCGAGTGGAAAGACGTAACCGGCTTTCGCGACCCCAACGGCGACCCCGAAAAACCCCACGGCGAATGGAATCAGGTGGAACTCGTCGTCCAGAACGACCACGTGACCTACTACCTCAACGGCAAGCTCGTGAATGAGGCGACACAAACCGCCGTAACAAGAGGGAAAATCATCTTCCAGTCAGAAGGCGCCGAAGTCTACTACCGCAACATCCGCCTCTATCCATTGACATAGGTCAGTCCTGAATTCGCGCCATCAACGCATTGGCAGCCTCAGGCGCAATGACCTTGATCTTCGATCCACGAAAGCCCCGCGGATCGCGCGTCACCACAAAATCGCACCCGGCGTGAAATGCAGCGGCGGCAGCTACGGCGTCTTCGTAGTCACCAGAGTCTGACAACAGAGCATCGGCGAGGACCTTTTCATCCACCTGAGCTATTCCGAAGACGGAAAGCAGCGACCCGACTGTCCTTTTAGCCTGAGGCTCCTTGAGACGTTGCCGCAACAAGTAATGAATTGTCGTCACAGCATGCGCGGCCAGCAATCCCCGAGCCTCCCCGGATTCGATGCGCGCCAAAAGTGCGCCGCTGGCTGCCGCGTGGGGTTTTCGATCCAACAACACATCCAGAATGACGTTGGTGTCCAGAAGTACGGTCACAAATACTTCTTCACGAGATGACGCCGGTACTCCTCACGATCTCCCGATTTGAGAATGCCACGGATCGCGTTCAGTACAGGAGTCTTCGCGCGACCGGAAGCAGGCTCCGTGACCGCGGCGAGATAATCTTCCACCAGCCGGGACACAGACACATTGCGCCGCTCCGCATAACGCTTGGCCCGAACAATAACAGCGTCGTCAACACTCAACGTCAACTTTGCCATATACGTATTATAACAAAATTTTAATACGTACTTATTTATTTCAGTGGAATCGTCAACGATCCTACCCGTCCGCTGGCGGAATCGCGCACCACAATCGCGACCCGCGCTGCCGCCGGCATCAGCGGCATAGATACAGACCACGATGCTCCTTCCGGCAATACCCGCGCCTGTTCTTTCGCTGCAATATCGAAATTCTTCCTGTCCGAAACGCGAGCGAGCGTGTCGCCGCTTTCGTTCATTTGAACGAACAATTCCTCCACTTCTCCACTCTCCCCCGATTTCCCCGGCTTCAGCGTCAAGGTCGCGAGATCGAGATTCAACGCAATATCGAGTTTGCCCCGCGGCAAACTCCACGTGGTCCGAATGCGCGCCGTAATTCCGACACCCCTCGCCGCCACCCGGTTCAGCAGCGCGGCCTCCAGATCCCCTTTCCCGGATTTCTCAAATTCCGAGGGCGGCAGTTCGGCCTCACCCGCGTAATAGCCTTTCCGCCAGGAGAGTTGTAACCCAGGCCGCGAAGTCGAAATCTGCACCGAGTGGAATTTGCCATCCTGATCGCTCTCCGGAAGATAGAACCCCAGTATGTATTCCACGTGCGACGCCGCGATACCTTCCGCCAGCATTTCATCCGCGTCATTCCTGCCGAAGTAAGCGCGGCCGCCCGTTGCCTCCGCAATCTGTTCCTGTGCGAAAATCCCCTGCGTGTCAGGATGAACCCCTCTCGGATCGACCGTATTCACCGCCACGTTGGCTTCATTCAACGCCACAAAGGTCTTGTCCCACGCGAATTTTCCGGAATCCCTCATCAGGTCCGGTGAAAACCCTTGCGTCAGAAGGAAAATATTCTTTCGGCCGGGTCCCAGTGCGAGATGATCGGCCAGCCCCTGCAGCGACAGACGAATGTTCTCTGAGTCGGACAACGCAATATATCGCACCTCTTCCGGTGTGAGAGGACGCGTATTTCGCGCCGGCTGTGGCGGTGGCGGGGGAGCGGAATAGCCCTTCATTCGCCGCAGGATCATCGCATGATCGGTCGTATAATCCTGCAGAAGAACCAGTCCCTGCTTATCTGCGACAACATAGACCGCAACGCTTTCGTCTGATGGCAGCTTATTCAGAACGCCCATCACTGCCTGGCGAGCCCACTGAAACGGAAGATTCGCGCCTTTCGAAGCATCCAGCAGAATCACGGTTGGCGCGCGCGGATCCTGCGGCGGCGCCTGTCCTCGATTCGTGAACACCCCATCCGAAAGCTTCGGTCGCGGCGACGCACTGACCGAATCGGCGCCAGAGTCCACGCTGAAGATATCGATCGCGCGCGGCTTGCCGTTGTCTCGAATCGAGAAGTCGCCTTTCGTCAGCCCGGAAATCGGCTTCCCATGCGAATCCGTCGCGATAACCTCAACCTGCACGACGCGCGTCTCCGCCCGAATCACAGGCGGGCTCTCGGGAACGGCTGTCTGCGCCCGCACATGCAGAATCGCTGCCGCGCAAAGAAACCATCGGACCGCGCCCGATATTCGATCCATGCTCATGTCCTCGTTACAATCACGAACAATTCAATTGCCCGATGGCTTCGCATCAATATGATCGATCACCAGCACCTGAATCGGCCGCTTCTCTAACTCCAGTTTCAACCCCAATTGCTTGTCAAGCGCCTGCTCCAAAGGCACGCCCGCAACCGGATCCGGCGAAGCCCCCGCCGGAGCCAGCACCCGCGGCGTCCACGTGAGCGTAAAATCCCACGCCCCGTCAAGGCCAGTCTCATTGATGACCGGATGCGCAAGATCCGCCATCGACGCCGTCTGAAGAGCTTTAGTCAACTGCGCCATCGTCGTGTTCCTGCAGGTATACGAAAACGTAGAGACACGCGCCGAACCGCTCCCCGCATCTCCGAGCGAATGCGCGCAGCCACTGCGATTATCCGGATCCGCCTTCGCCAGCTTCGGTCTGCCCGCGCTCAGCACATACACCGACGCGCGCTGCTCTTCGTAATGAGCAGCCAGGTGGAAGCGATCCGCCAGCATCGCGCGCACCATCGCCCTGAGCGCATCGATATCCATCGGCGGGCCGTCCGCGCCGGCAGCCTTCTGCGTAGCCGCGGGCGCCGTCGCGACGATGCTGTACCGCTGCGCGCCGGCATCGTCCGTCAGACCACTAATGGGATCGTCGCTCTGGATATTCCACGCCAGCCCGATGAGAGCCTTCAGCGTAACCGCGCGAAAATCGATGCGCCCGCCAGGAAGAAAGGAAGTCCGTTCGTGCGCGTCCGGCTCGCTCGGCTTAATGTCGACAACTTCGAATTTCATCGGCTGGTCAGCGCCGTCTCGCGTCACGCCAGCCGGCATCTGCGCGTTCTCCACAACAATCACCGGCATCTCGATCTTCTGCTCCCGAATCTCCAGACCGAGTTGCTTCGAGAGCGCTTCGGAAAACGTCACGCCATCCGGCCCCGCGATGCCGAGCAGTTGCTGCGCCGTCCAGCTGATCGTCAAATCCCACGTGCCCTCGATCCCTGTCCGGTCCACCACCTCGTGAGCGACGTAACTTCCACCAATCGACCGAATGTTCGCCGCAAATTCCGGCATCGTCACGTGACCGCAGGTCACAATCGCCTTCTGCACCGAGCCATTGACGACCGCGCTCACCTGCTTTTGGCGGCAGCCATCAGGAACAGAACCATCGGCGGACTTCAGGCGATTGCGCTTGACGACAGTCAGCGCGAGCAACCCGACAGGCTTGGTGTCCTCGCGGACTTTCAGACCAAAGCGGTCCTGCAGAAGCGCCTGCAACATCGGCGGGATCTTCGAAGCATCCGCGCCTGCCGGAGTCTGCGCCGCAATATCGAAGCGCTCCTTCTCCAGCCAGTCCGGACCGCCGATAACACGCTCCCCCGGAACCCTCCACGCAATGCCAATCAGATCGAGAAGCGTTGCGTGACGAAGTTCGTACCGGCCGCCGCGGATCGCACCGCCAGTCATGACAGGAGTACCGCTCGCCGAACTGAGCCGGATGACCGGGTTCTCAAACGACTGCGCCGTCACCAACCCAACAGCCAGCAGCAACAACCCCACCCAACGTACGATCATAGCTCGTATGCTATCACGATGAAATCCCGATCACCACCCCCGCGGCGTAAAGTAGATGGATGCGAGTCCCGCCGGCATTTTCCTGCTGAGCGCCTTACCCGCGCTTGCCTGGTATGGCTACGTCCACGCTCGAGCCACGAGTAAGCCTTACGGCGTCGCTCTGATTCCGCTCTCAGCCATTCTGCGGGTATTGGCAAATCCCTGGCAGTACCCCCCCAGGAACGCCCTTTGTTGGCGCAGTTCACGTGGCCGATTACCTCGCCCTGACCGGCATTCTTCTAACGTTCGGCTTAGTGCTCTATCGGTCTCTTCGCGGACCTTCCGATCCGCCGCTCATCGCCGCCTTGCTGTTCGCATTAGCAGGCATGGTTTTTCAGCGAACCGATCACTGGCAAAACGTCTAAGATTTTGGCCGCGTTTATACGCCGCTGTTACTATGCCTCGCGTCCGTCGCAGCGCGGTCTCGAAAGCCCTGGCTCCTCGCGCCCGTCGCCATGATTTTGCCGAGGGTCGCAATTCAACTGACCCCGCAGCTGCCGGGTGTGATCCGCTGGATCGCTTAGCGCCGCAGCCTCAAAGAAACGCCATCGTCTTCACGCCGGAAATCTCAAACCGCTTCCGGCACCGAAGATTCTTGCACGCCGCGTGAGTATCCACCAGCACCATATAGCTCTGCGCTTTCGCGAATTTCGCGCGGTCCCGCTCATCCGCCCCACCCGGAAGGCGGTCCTTTTTCTTCTGGACCACCCAGGTGAGATCGTACGTATCCTGCGTCCGGCATGCTGGACAATTCAGCATGATCGGCTTCGTCGTTCGCGATTCCTGATAGTACGCGCGCTCGTCCATAACAGAGTGTTAGCGCTTGTCCAGCGCAACCCACTGCATCCCGTCCGGATTGCCCTTATACTCGGCGCGCGGGCGAATCAGCCGGTTGTTGTGATACTGCTCGAGCACATGCGCCGTCCAGCCGGACATGCGGCTCACCGCAAACACCGGCGTAAACAGATCCGCCGGAATCCCGAGCGAATAATAGGTCGAAGCCGAATAGAAATCCACATTCGGATTCAGCTTCTTCTCGCCCTTCACCATCTCTTCCACACGGCTCGACATCAGATACAGATCCTCATGCCCCGTGCTCTTGCCCAGGCTCTCCGACATCTTGCGCAGGTGCGTCGCGCGCGGATCTTCCGTGCGGTACACGCGATGCCCGAAACCCGGAATCTTCACTTTCTTCGCGAGCATTTCGCCCACGCGTTCAATCGCCTTATCCGCCGTGCCGACTTCGAGCAGCATCTTGATCACTTCTTCGTTCGCGCCGCCATGCAGCGGTCCCTTCAGAGCGCCAATGCCCGAAGTCGCGCACGAATAAATGTCGGAAAGCGTCGCGGCCGTCACGCGCGCCGCAAACGTGGACGCGTTCAGCTCATGATCGGCGTGCAGAATCAGCGCCACATCGAACACATGCTCCATCACGCTGTCCGGCTTCTTGCCCGTCAGGCAATAGAGGAAGTTCCCGGCGAAGCTCAGGCCCTTGTCCGGCGCAACAAGCGGCTGTCCCGTCCGCAGCCGTCCGAACCCGGAGACGATCATCGATGTCTGCGCCATGAGCTTCCCGGCCTTGCGCTGATTGGCTTCGGGCGACATGTCCTTCGCTTCGGCCGGATTGTCCAGACTCAGCATGGACACCGCGGTCCGCAGCACATCCATCGGCGCGCTCTTCAGATTCGCCTTCAGGAAATCGACCACCTGGGCCGGCAGTCCATAATTCGAGAACAGCTCCGCCTTGAGGCTGTCCAGTTCCGCCTTCTTCGGAAGGCTGCCCTTCCACAAAAGCCAGATCGTTTCCTCGAAGGTGGCTTCAGTCGCCAGGGTGTGGATGTTGTACCCACGGTAACTCAGGACGCCGGCATAGCCATCGATATAACAAATCTCGGATTCGCCGGCGACAACGCCTTCAAGACCGGCAGCAGTGGGGGTTGTGGTGGTACTCATGAAGTTTACGTTTTTCCGTTCCTAAAAAAATAACTTTCTCAGTTTGCCCAACGTCCGGTGGGCCATGATCTCATAGGGAATCTGATGCGGACAGATGGATATGGGGGCGAAGCTGATCATGTCGCTCGTGCGGTCCATCCACAACTGATCCGTGCGTTTGGAGTTGACTCGGACCGTCAGCATCACCGAGCTGTTGCAGGCCTCGCTGTCGGTCAACGCCAAAACGTTGGGGTCCGGACCTTCCGGCCCCGGACCCCAATCTTTCAAAAACTTATCGTATGTGTAATCCGGACAGGGTCGCGAGGAAGTGCAGCCCCAGATTCGGTAGGCGCCCTGCGTGTCGCCGCGCTTCACCGCAGCGAGGAAATCCTTGACCGCGCTCTCCTGCCGATGGTTCAGAAGCAGATACCATCCCAGCCCCGCCACAACGGCCAGAACCACTACGGCGACAATCGAGCGGATGATGATCCGGTTACGCCGCTCTTCGCCAGCGCCGTATTGATCCAGATAACCCGCCATGAACTTATAGTCTACTTTGCCGGGTTTGCCTGATTGTATGCGGTAGTGGCGTCAGCGGTGAGATCGAGCGCCGGTTTGTTGTAAAGCGTCTGTGACGCCTCCACAATCAGGTCGAGCCCCTTCGACTCGGCCAGCTTGGTGATGACGTCCTGCATCTTTTGCGACATCTTCGCCAGAATGTCCTGTCGGTCCTTATCGCCATCGGCCTGCATGTCTTCCTGCAGACGCTGCTGATCACGCTGCAGACGGGTGCCCTTGGACTGAAGTTCCGCCGCCGCCTGCTGATTCAGCTTGCCGCTGTTGAGCTGGGTGTCGATGTCCTCCAGCTGCTTCTGGATGTTAGCCATCTCATCCTGGCGCGGCTGATACTTCTTCTGGAGCTCGGCCGATGACTTTTTCAGTTCGTCCGTGTCGGACAGCGCCTTCTGCACATTGATGACGCCGATTTTCACCTGAGCGGAAGCGATCGAAGCAAAAACCCCGAGCGCAAGGCAAAACATGGCCGGACGGAACGCCGGAATGCGAAACATACGAGTGAAACTCCTCTATAAACGGTTAATAGGAAAAGGGTAACATAGCGGAATCCGGGGCCTCCGGAGCAATTTCCCGCTCTTTCCTCGACGCGCCCCCAGGCCCTCGCGTTGCATCAGTGTGGGGCACGGGCGGACAATATTCGAACCGGCCCTCCACCCAGAGCGAGCCAGCGGGGCAGATTGTTTAATCTGCCGCCGATTGTGAATCGGCCGGGTCGGTAGCGGTTGATCGTAGAGGCGGATTCACGGTCCAACTTCCCTCTCCCACCCTACTAAATTTTAAGTAGAATAATGAAATGATCCGCACGCCCTGGCCCCTTCTCGCGTTGCTCATCCCCCTCTCCGCTCTCTCCGCCCAGGACTTCTCCGGCACAGTACTCGAAGACGCCTCGAGCGAACCAATCCCCGCCGCCGAAGTGAAAGTCCACAAAACCGGCGCCCGCGAGCTCATCGCCGATCTCGACACAGACAAAACCGGACACTTCGCCGCCTCAGGACTTCCCTCCGGTGAATACACCATCGACGTCCTGAAGCCAAACCACCTCACCACCTCATTTCCAATCCGGCTGCCAGCCCCCGCCCTGCGAGTCCGCATGATGCATTACGCCGTGCTCGACGGCCACGTCACCAACCCGCAGGGCGAACCCGTCGAAGGAATCGTCCGCGCCCCCTACGGCCAGACCATCGGGGCCACGCGCCTCACCGTCCTCGCGCAACAGCCCGGCAGCGACGAGTTCCACTCCATCAAAGACGCCACCGTCGATGCGAAAGGCCACTTCCGCTTCTTTGACCTCCCTCCCGGCGGCTACGAACTCGCCCTCTGGTATTACGGAATCCCGGAAGGCTCGGGCATGAAGCTCTATCCCGACAACGCGAACCCGCGCATCTTCACCGTGGCGGGCGGCGAAGTCTACAACAATCTCAATTTCCTGATCACCCCCAGCCAGGCCCACAGCATCAGCGGATCAATCGCATCCCCCGCGCCAAAAGATAATAAGTTTTCACTCGCGCTGACGCTGCCGGACCAACCCATCCTGCCGGTCTCCATCGCCCTCACCGATGACAACGGGGCATTCCATTTCGACAACATCCCACCTGGCGCGTACGACCTCCTCGCGGCAGGGCCCGAGAGCGGCTACAACCAATTCGAATCTATCCTCAACGACAAGGTCTCCGCATTGTTCGGCAGAGTCCGCGTACAGGTCGGCGGCTCCGACATCGCGAACCTCGCCGTGCCGCTCACCCCGGCCAAATCGCTGTCCCTCGTCCTCCGCGCGCAGGGCGGCAAAGACTTCCCGGCCGCCTGCCCGCGGAGCGCTCGAGTCACCGTCAGCACCGCGGAACCGTGGGGTCTGCTTCTCCTGTCCAGCGCTACGGTCAGCGCCACGAAGGAGGCAACAATCGCGAATCTGCCACCCGGTAAAATTCGCATCGTCGCGAATGACCTCGGCGCCGGCTGCTATCAAACCGGCGATCTCGTAGCGGATCTCAGCGGCGAAGTTTCGCAGCCTGTCGCAGTCGAAGTGGCAGCCGCCGGCTCCATCGAAGGGACTCTCCAGAAAGGCGCTGAACCCACCGCTGCATACGCCATCGTGCTTCTTGATTCCAGCGCTTCACCGGAAAACAATTCCCACCTGGCGTATCCAGACGCCCAGGGCCACTTCGCTTTTCCAGCTCTCCGCCCAGGCCATTACCGCATCGCGGCCGGTCTCGCCGCCGAAGGCGCCCGCAGCCGCTGGCTGAAGAACGTTTCTGACATGAAAGAGATCGAGGTGCGCGGCGGAGCCCCCACCGCAGTCGATCTCGCAAGACCGGCCGCGCCGGGAGGTGAGCAATGACAAAATTCGCAATCTTCCTGGCAGTCACCGCGCTGCCCATGACCTGGGCGCAGCAGCAACCGGCAGACCCGCCCCCCGCCGTCACCAACGCCTCCATCAGCGGTGTCGTCCGCAACAAAAACACAGGCGCCCCGCTTAAGGACTACACGATTTCCACCTACGTCAACGCCACCTGGTCCGGCAACTCCATCACGATGACGGCCACCACGAAACAAGTGGTCGCGAAGACCGATGAGCAGGGGCACTACCGGCTCAGCGATCTTCCTCCCGCCCAATACCGAATCGCCATGCAGGGCCCGGAAGGCTTCTTCGGTGCGACCAGCAACCGCACGGTTGTCCTCGCAGGCCAGGATGTCGACGGCATCGACTTCAACGCGATTGTCCCGGCCACAATCTCCGGCAAAGTCATCGACGAAAACGGCGACGGCGTCCCCAACATGATGGTCACTCTCGTCTCGAAGGAGTACTATCTCGGATCGATCGGCTACTACCACGGCGGCGGCGCGCTCACCAACGATTTGGGCGAGTACACGCTCGCCAATGTGAAATCGGGTCACACGTATTACCTGATCGCGCAACCCTGGCGGCGTCACGAGGGAGCCCACGCCGAAACACCCCTGAATCCGGCGATGCGGCGCCGAACCGTCATGCGTACGTGGTACCCGTCATCGCCCGACAAAGACGGCGCCGCGCCTCTTCTCCTTCGCGACAGTGAGTCGCGTGAAGGCGTCAACATCGAAGTAAAAAAATCGCCCTCTTATTGCCTCTCCGGCGTCGCCATGACCCCGAATGGCCCCGCCGCGCTGAATCTCGATGTGGAACTGCTCTCGCCCTCCAACGGCACATCGAGCAGCGGCGGCTCTTTCGGCCCGACTCCAGGCGCCACAACGGGCTCCAATGGCGAATTCCGCCTTTGCGATTTCGCGCCCGGCAGTTACCGCGTCTCAGTGAGTGAAACAGCCCGCGCGCCGGAATCCACCTTCGCGACCACCATCGTCAACATCTCGGATCGCGACGTGACGGATCTCCGCATTCCCACCTCACCCCGGGTTTCAATGGACGCTGAAATCGTGCTCGAAGGCGAGGCGCATAAAGATCCATTCCCCATGGCGCTCCGCTTCAACCTGATGCCGATGTTTCGCACACAGCAACCAGGAGAAAAGGCTGGAGGGAGAGCCGATGTTCCGGGTACGCTGCAGCTCACCGGACTCACCTGGGACGACTACTCCATCTATGCGACCGTGAACACCCAGGGTCTGTATATCAAAGACATCACCTACGGCGCCCGCAGCGTTTTTCACCAGCCCGTGCGAGTGGGAAGCGAGGGCGGCAGCGTTCCCCTCCATGTGATCCTGGCGCAGGACGGCGGCAGAATCACTACCCGGGTGGTGAACAAAGACGACCATCCCGTCAGCGGGACCACCGTCATCGTGATGCCCGAGGGAGCGCAATCGGAAGCCGATCTCGCGGCCCTTATCACTTCCGGTCAGACCGATCAGGCAGGGCAATACAAATCCGGCTTCCTGGCTCCCGGGAAATATTATGTGGTGGCAACGGAAGATTCATACGACATGACGCCGGAGAGCATCGGTAAACTCTGGCAATCGCACAATCGCTTCAAGGAAGTCGACCTGCCGGCTAGCGGCTCAGTGCAGGTGGATTTACAACCGACGGGGATCCGCTAGCCAGCAGCGCATCCGTCAGGTGATCGATGGCGAATTCCTGATTGCTGCGGTCAGCCTCGGCAACGGGCAGAGACGCCAACTCCAGGTGCACCAGCTCGTGCACCACCGTAACCTGCATATCCTTCAGCATCGCCGCCAGATCGGTGTGATACCCGGTGGAATCCATCACGCGAATCGTTGCGGCCTTTTTATCACGATCCCAGTGGATATTTCCGAGAGTCCCCGGCCGCAAATCCTCGGGCCGCGAGAGAAGAACATGGACGTCCCAATCGTCCAGCGCCAGCCGGTGCTGCCAATAGGGCAGAATCTCATGCACGTACTGATTCGCCAGTGACTGATGATCTTCCGTGGTTTCCTGCGCCTGTGCGCCACAAGCCATCGTGACCAGCAAAAGGGTGGAAAAGAGCAGAGAAAGCCTCGGGAGGTGCGGAAACGTCACCTCCTGAGGCTATCACGGAAAAATCCGAGGCCGCTCTACTGTATATCGATACTTTCCACGGAAATTGTCCCGCTATTGTCCGTCCCAGTCACCTTAGCCGTATAGGTAGCAGACATGGCCTTGGTGGGGTCGGCGGAGCGGTCCGCCCGGCCCTTAATTGCGGCGGCAGCCTTTGTATTGCCCGCCGAATCGAGCTTATACATCTTTCCATTTGCTTCGATCGCGAACGCCGTGGTGGCTGTCGTCGCGTTGCACGAAGATTTTGTGCTTGAAGTGGTGCTCGAACTTGTGGAGGGGGAAGCCGGAGTCGCCGCCGGCGCCGCGCCAGGTGTGCCCGAATGACCCTGTTCAGCGCACGTCGCGTCCATCAATTGACCGGTAAAATCAGCAGCGTACGATGCCATAGACAACGCCGCCATGAGAGCAATCGCGGATAATGTAATTTTCATTTGGTTGTCCTTATCTGGTTGACGCGGAATATCAGGCATCCGCGCACGGGGCCCAGATGAGCACGCAGTACGCCAGTACTTTCGGCTCATACAATTACGAAAACGTAAAGAGGAGCGGACGGTAAGAATTTCCTGAACCCACAGGAACTTCCTGCCCGCCTTTCTACTTCGGGGGCGTCCTGCCTACGCGGCGTGGTCCCGCACCCAATCCGCTTCCCAGCGGCGGATGGCGGCGTCGTACTCTTCGAGTTCCTGCGGCGACACGGTTAGATAATTTTTGTCCATGTCCTCGCCGTTCTCAATCACCTGCCGAAGCTTGCAACAAGCCACGCGAGAGCACCACGTATCGCTGATCTCGCGTCCCGTGCGTTTGGAAAACGCGCGCAGTTCAGGATGCGAAATCTCCACGATCTTCTGCTGCTCGGGCTCGCCGCTCTCCGGGCTGTCCAGCACGAAACACACATCCACAGTGTCGGCGTGCCGGATCGAAATCCCTGTCTGCAGATACTTGAAGAGCGCACGCCAGGTACGGCCAAACGGGTCGGGCCCGACCTGGAAATCGCGAAAGTTTTCCATCGGGACCATTTTAGCCTGTGGGGGTCCCGGCGCGGGCCCTTGTGTAGTCTGGTAAAAGACGATGGCATACGAGAAAGAACTGGAAGTCGGCGCGAAGATCGCGCGTGAAGCCGGCAAACTGGCTCTCCAGATCCGCGAGGGCACTCTCGGAATCGAAATCAAGGCGGACGAATCGCCCGTCACTGTCGCCGACAAAGCCTGCGAGAAACTGATTGTCGAAGGCCTCTCCGCCGCTTTCCCCGATGACGGCCTGATCGGCGAAGAAGGCGCCAAGCGTGAATCGAAAAGCGGCCGGCGCTGGATCATCGATCCCATCGACGGCACTCGCGACTTCATCCGCGGCACTCGCGCCTGGACCATGCTCATCGGCCTCGAGCACGATGGCAAAATCGTCGCCGGCCACGAATACTTCCCCGCCACCGACGAGATGTTCTCCGCTGCGAAAGGCGAAGGCGCCTGGTGGGATGGCAAGCGCATGAAGATGTCCGGCGTCGCCACGAAGAGCAAAGCGCTGCTCTGCTGCAACGGCATCGGCTTCATGCACCGCTATCCCTTCAAGAAGGATTTTCTGGATTGGGCTTCGGAATTCTGGACCGTCCGCAGCACAGGCGGCTGTCTGGACGCCATGCTGGTCGCCAGCGGCCGAGCCGATGTCTGGATTGAAGCCCAGTGCGCGCCATGGGACGTCGCGCCTCTCAAGATCATTGCGGAAGAAGCCGGCTGCGTTACCTTCGACTTCACCGGCAAAGACACCATCTACGGCGGGAACTTCGTGATCACTGTCCCCGCCCTTGCCGACGAAATTCTTAGCTTTGTGTCCCGCCAGCACTAGCGGTTGCTGACTTCAGGGATGGCCACGCAGGCGGACCGGGACGCGAGGACCGCCGCTTGCGCTTTTCCGAAACCCGGCGCGCGTTGAGTGCGATTTCAAACGCCTGACTGGAATGCTCCATCGCGATCCGCGCCGCCTCGTGTCCACTTAGATGGTCTCCTCTGCCATGTTTTTCCGCCGCTGCCAGATGAGCGTACGCTGCGATTCTATGCATTTCCACGATTTTCTGGGTCATTCCGTTCATAGTCAATAACCGGACCTCAAAGGGGAATTTGCAACTTAGGTACCACAGAGGCATATACTGATGGCGTTTCTATTACAAGGAGTTCGCCGCTATGTTCAAACGAGTTCTTCCCTGTCTCGCCATCGCGTCGGCTATGGCCTTCGCTCAGGCTCCAGGCGCTTCCGGAGGGCGTGGTGGACGCGGTCCGCAGTTGCCGCCGGTCATGTCTCCCGAAGTCGCGCAAGGCCAGGTCACCTTCCGGCTCCGCGCCCCGAATGCGCAAAACGTGCACATCGCCGGCGGTGATATTCCGAACAGCAGCACGCGCGGTGTGATGACAAAAGACCCTCAGGGCATCTGGTCCGTCACTATCCCGCTCGATCCCGGCGCGTACCGGTATAACTACAGCGTCGATGGCATCACCGTCGTCGATCCGCGCAACGCCGCCATCAGCGAGTCGCTCTCCAACGTCTGGAGTCTGGTTGTCGTCCCAGGCTCGGACCTCTTCGATACGAAGGAAGTGCCGCACGGCGCAGTCGCTTCGGTCACGTACTGGTCGAGCGCGCTGAAGAAATTCCGCCGAATGCACGTCTACACGCCGCCCGGCTACGAAAATGGCAAAGAGAAGTATCCGGTGTTCTATCTGCTCCACGGAGCAGGCGATAACGACGATGCGTGGACGTCCGTGGGCCGCGCCGGCTTCATTCTGGATAACCTGATCGCCGAAAAAAAGGCAAAACCGATGGTGGTCTTCATGCCCGCCGGCCACACACAGGACACCACCGGCGGCGGACGCGCCACTGGCCCCGGGCCTGATGAATTCACGCAGGATTTCGAGACCGACCTGATGCCCTACGCCGAAAGCCACTACCGCGTCCTGACCGACCGCGCGCATCGCGCCATCGCCGGTCTGTCGATGGGCGGCAGCCAAACCCTCAACATCGCGCTCCCGCATCTGGACAAGTTTTCTTACATCGGCGTCTTCAGTTCCGGATTGCTGGGCGTTCTCCTCGGCGGAGGTACCTCGGAGGCCTGGGAAACGGAGCATAAGGCGGAACTGACCAACGCCGCCTGGAAGAAGGGGCTCAAGCTCGTCTGGTTCAGCACCGGCAAAGACGATTCCCTGATCACCACCAGCCGAGCCACCGTAGACCTGCTGAACAAGTACGGCTACAACGCAAGCTTCCACGAAAGCACGGGAGCTCACACCTGGATCAATTGGCGCAACTACCTCACGGAGTTTGCGCCCCAGCTCTTCCAGTAGCGACTATGGCCGCTCGGCTCCTATCAGCCGAAACATCACGCGAAGCTCGCGGCGCCAATCCGCCGCGAGCCCCACGCGCGTGAACTCAATTTCCGGCGAAAGCGACCCAATCACCGTCTCCGTCGTCGAATGAAACTCCAGCGCCGGAGCCACCAGCAGCACACGAGGCGCATCCCGCCGAATCGGGATCCCCGGGAAATACCCCAACCGTTCGAAATCGCCCCCCGCGAGATGCTTCCGCACCCGCAGCCAGTAATCGAGCGCCTGAAACGGGAGCTGCCATCCCGCCGCGGCCTTGATCTCAATCACCGCCAGCCGCCCGGTATCGTCGATCGCGAGCAGATCGATCACTCCACGCTCCGGCCCGCTGAACACCGGCACCTGCCCATAAATCGGCGCAAGCCGCAGTGATGGATCGATCGCCTGCGGATTCGCCCGCACCTGCGACTCCAGCCACCCTTCCGGCGCTTGCAGAAACAACGGATGCTGCGGATCGCCGGTATCCTCGCAACGCACCCGAACCACTTCCGCCGCGAGAGATGCAAGCGCGGCCGGAGTACATTGCCGCTTCCGCTTCAGGCCGCACAACAATCGCCCATTGCCCGCGCGTCCAAACTCCAGCCCGTGCACGCGCAGCCTGACCGACCCATCGCTCTGCTCCACAGCCTCAACCCCAGCGGGCAGATCCCGTAACGCAGGCAATTCCAGGTTCGGCTGCGAAGGCCGGCGGCAAGGGGGCAACGTCGAGTCCAGATTCCCGGCGTCTGAAAAATCAATCGGTCCCACCGTATCGCGCTCGTCGTAAGCAAATAGCTCGCACCCGGTCACAAGCGGATTCACCAGTGCAGCGCGAAACGCCGCCTCCTTCTCCAGCCCCAGCGGCGCATACAACAGCAACCGCGCAATTGTGATCTTCTTCTCGCGCCTTCGCAGATAATCCAGCCAGATCAGCCCGGCAGGAACGATGCCCGCGACATCAACCGCATCCGGCGGCGCAGCTATCACCGCGATGCCCGCGGATCCGCGCCGCAAATACCCGCGCGACCACGACGCCGATAAACTCTCTTCCAGATTCGGATCGCTGCTGACGTCTTCAATCGTCCATCCCGGAAACTCTCGCGCCAGCAGCAGACGGAAGCGATCGCGAAACGCCACGCGCGACGATTTCCGCCGCCACTCCACGCCCTCCGGCGCCGCCAGATCGGCGATTTGCATCTCGCCCTGAGTTTTTGGGAAGCGTTCAGTGGTCAGGGTGATCCGGTCGCGCCGCTGATCTTTCACTGCCACGATCCGGCGCACCAGGTTCCGATGGACTTCCCACGCCTGCAGCGTGAGACGGCCATTCCATTCGGAGATCGTCCAGTTCTCCGCCGTCAGCAGTAGAGGCTCTTCACCAGGATCGAGAACAGCGGGCTGCGCCGCCGCGGCCACAAAGCGTTCAACGACGCTTCGCAGTCCGTTGTCCGGTTCCACGAACCTGTCATTTTGTCACAGCCAACGGTCGCAGCATTGACCCTCCCGCCGACCAGAGCGTATTCCCCTTCGGAGATTGCAGAACAACGCGGTAGTTGAAGTCTCCCATCGGCTCGGTAGTGAAGGTGGCCGCCGGATGACCCTCCGGAGTAGTCAGAACAAAGCTCCTGGCTCGCAGTTCGGTCGGGACGATCAGATTCTGCGCCAGCACCGGCGGGGGCGCGACAAACCTCGTCAGCATCCCGCCAGCAAATCCAGCGGCCAGAATCATTCCGAAGGTCACACTGTTTTTCATGGGCACACTTCTATCCAGGCGATTATAGAAATCAGTTCCATTAAGTTTGCCCGTTCGCGGGGGAAAGGAGGAAATATGACTGTACGAAATACAAACCGGCGCGCTATCCTGACGGGCGTCGCGGCAGCAGTTGGAGCGGCCGGCTTGGCCGGGCAGGCGAAGTCTGCCGAAACTTCGAAGAAGAAGGTCTACCGTACCGGTCCGAAACCGGCGACGCCGCCCCCATACTCTACAGGCGTCTCGCTCGGCAATCTGCTGTTTCTTTCAGGGATCGTCTGCCGTACACCCGGCGACATCAAGGCCCACACCGAGTTCGCTCTCGGCGAGATGAAGAAACAGCTTGAGGCCGCCGGCTCATCCATGCAAAAGGTGCTCCGTTGCACCGTCTTTCTGGCCGACATCAAAGACTTCGCCGCCATGAACGAGGTCTACACCGGAAAATTCGGTGAAGATCCGCCCGCCCGCACTACCGTCGCGGTGGCCGGGATTTCGGCGAATTCACTCATTGAAATCGACGCCATCGCGTACATCTGATCGAAACAAACCCGCCCCCCGACCGTGCATCAAGGGCTCCGTCGCCCTCCCTATTCCGTTAAAATCACATTGGCCGCCAGGCTGCAATCCCACTCAGGAGCCGCTCCCACCATGACGAACTCTCCTCTCGATTCAGAAGAACTTACAGGAATCCACGGCTGGTGGCGAGCGGCCAACTATCTCTCGGTCGGGCAGATTTTTCTGATGGACAACCCGCTGCTGCGCGAACCACTGCGTCCGGAGCACATCAAACCGCGCCTGCTTGGTCACTGGGGTACCACGCCCGGCCTCAACTTCATCTATTCCCACATGAATCGCGTGATCCGCAAATACGATCTGAATGCGATCTACGTCTGTGGTCCCGGACACGGCGGCCCCGGCATGGTAGCCAGCACATATCTCGAAGGAAGCTACTCCGAGTTCTACCCCAACATCACGCAGAACGAAGAGGGGATGAAGCGGCTCTTCAAACAGTTCTCCTTTCCCGGCGGAATCCCCAGCCATGACGCGCCCGAAACGCCGGGCTCCATTCACGAAGGCGGCGAGCTCGGCTATTCCCTGCTCCACGCGTTCGGCGCTGTGTTCGATAATCCCGATCTCATCGCCTGCTGCGTCGTGGGCGATGGCGAAGCAGAGACCGGCCCTTGCGCGGCAAGCTGGCACTCCAACAAATTCCTCAATCCCGCGCGCGATGGCGCAGTGCTGCCGATCCTGCATCTGAACGGAGCCAAAATCTCCGGCCCCACCATCCTCGCGCGCATTCCGCACGAAGAATTGGAAGATCTCTTCACCGGCTACGGCTACAAGTGCTGGTTCGTCGAAGGCCACGAGCCGGAAGCCATGCACCAGAAGATGGCCGCCGCCATGGACGAAATCATCGAGACGATCCGCGCCATCCAGAACACTGCACGCGCCAATCCCGATGCGCCGCGGCCCGCGTGGCCGTTGATCATTCTTCGTTCCCCCAAAGGCTGGACTGGCCCCAAAGAACTCGACGGCAAACCCATCGAGGGAACTTTTCGCTCCCATCAGGTGCCGCTGCCCGACGTGCGCAAACGCCCCGACGAGTTGCAGATGCTCGAAGACTGGATGCGCAGCTACAAAGTCGAAGAATTGTTCGATGCAGGCGGAACGCTGCGTCCCGAACTTGCCTCGCTCGCGCCGAAAGGCGACCGCCGTATGGGCGCCAACCCGCACGCCAACGGCGGGCTGCTGCGCAAGGACCTCTCGCTTCCCGAATTTCGCGATTACGCCGTCGAAGTCCCCATTCCGGGCGCAACAACCGCCGAAGCGACGCGCGTCCAGGGAACCTACCTGCGCGACGTGATGAAGCTCAATCTCGAAGCCGCCAACTTTCGCCTGTTCGCGCCCGATGAAACCACATCCAACCGATGGAACGCCGTTTTCGACGTCACCAACCGGGCATGGGAAGCCGAAATCGAACCGCAGGACGATCACCTCGCCCACGACGGCCGCGTCATGGAAGTCCTCAGCGAGCATCTCTGCCAGGGCTGGCTCGAAGGCTATCTCCTCACCGGCCGTCACGGCCTCTTCACCTGCTACGAAGCCTTCATCCACATTATCGATTCCATGTTCAATCAGCACGCCAAGTGGCTGAAGGTCTGCCGCGACATCGAATGGCGCCGGCCCATCTCGTCGCTGAATTACCTGCTCACCTCGCACGTCTGGCGGCAGGACCACAACGGCTTCAGCCATCAGGACCCCGGCTTCATCGATCACGTTGTCAACAAGAAAGCTGAGATCGTGCGCGTTTACTTCCCGCCCGATGCCAACACACTGCTCTCCGTGACAGACCATTGCCTGCGGAGCCGGGACTATGTGAACGTGATCGTCGCAGGCAAGCAGCCCGCGCTCCAGTGGCTGACCATGGAGCAGGCCGTCCGGCACTGCGCCGCGGGACTCGGTCGCTGGGAATTCGCCAGCAATGACAAAGGCGCTGAGCCCGATGTCGTCATGGCCTGCGCGGGCGACGTTCCAACGATGGAAACTCTGGCGGCAGTCGACTGGCTCCGCCGCAACATCCCGTCGCTGAAAATCCGCGTCGTGAATGTGGTCGATGTGATGACGCTCGAACCGAAGAGCGAACATCCCCATGGCCTCTCCGATCCCGATTACGACGCGCTCTTCACGACGAACCGGCCTATCGTCTTCAACTATCACGGCTATCCCTGGCTCATCCATCGCCTCGCGTATCGCCGCACGAATCAGCGCCTTCACGTTCGCGGTTACAAGGAAGAAGGCACAACGACGACGCCGTTCGATATGTGCGTCCGCAACGATATCGATCGTTTTCATCTCGCGATGGACGTGATCCACCGCGTCGAAGGTCTCGAAGCGGTCTCCGGTCATCTTCTTCAGCAGCTGCGCGATAAACTCGTGGATCACGCCCACTACATTCGCGAACACGGAGAAGATATGCCCGAAGTCGCGCAGTGGAAGTGGGAGAACGCTTCCACGGCATGAAGATCCTCGTCCTCAACGCAGGCAGTTCATCACTCAAATACGCACTCTATGAGATGTCGGGTGATTCCGAGCGTCTTCTCGGCGAAGGATTAGTCGAACGCGTCACGAATATGGGTGACGCCATCCGCACTGCCTTCGACGCGCTGGGGAGCCGGGATGTTGCCGGCGTCGGACATCGCGTGGTCCACGGCGGCACGATTCCTGACTCGGTCGTGATCGATGAGGCCGTCGAGAAAAAGATCGACGAGCTGAGTAGCCTCGCTCCACTCCATAATCCACACAATCTCGCCGCCTATCGTGCTGCGAAACAACATCTGCCGGATGCCGTGCACGTCGCGGTTTTCGATACGGCATTTCACCAAACGCTGCCGCGCCACGCCTATGCCTATGCGGCCCCGCAGGATTATCTCGACTCGAAAAAACTTCGCCGCTACGGATTCCACGGCATCTCGCACCGTTCCGTCGCCCTGCGCTTCGCGAAATTGCACGGCAAGCCGCCCGAAGAATTCCGGCTGGTCGTCTGCCATCTTGGCAATGGATGCTCGGTCTGTGCCGTTGACCGCGGCCGCTCCGTCGATACCTCGATGGGCTTCACGCCG
>DASYCD010000046.1:0-4204 GCA_036500405.1 Bryobacteraceae bacterium | reverse complement strand
ACCTTGAGCGCGTTGAGTTGCTGATCGCGCAGGCGAGTGAAATCTTCCGCGCGCCAGCCGGGATGCAGAACCGCGTCCCGCATCAGCGCGTAGAATTTTTCGAGATTGTCGATGTGGGTCTCGCCGACGAAGGTGGTCATTTCCTTATCGGAGTACGATTGGATCCCCGCCGCCATTGGATAGAGGGCTTCGGTGATCTGCTTGTACGTCATCGTCTTCGTGCCGCCATCGCTCAGCATGGAGGCGGTGAGGGTGGCCTCGCCGGCTTTGTCGGCCGGTTCGGAGGCGGCGCCGGTCGTGAAGACCAGGCGAATGGTGACAAGCGGACTCTTGCCCGGCAATTCCACCACACGCGGCTGCGCGCAGAGGGCGGTCGTAAACAGAAGACCGGCAATGATGGGACGGATCATTTGGCGCCTCCGTCATGCGTGAGGGTAACGACGTCCAGATTTTTATCGATCAGGTACTTCTTCGCCACGCGCTGGATATCGGCGGGAGTGAGTTTCGCAAACATGTCGTAATAGCGATTGATGGTTTCAGGGGTGCGCCGCAGCGCCACGTAAGCGGCCGCGGTGTCGGCGATCGCCTCACTGTTGTTCAAGCCGAGAGCGAACTGATAGCGAACGTGCTGCTTCAGCACTTCCAGTTTTTTCGCATCCACGGGCTTATCGATGAACGATTGCGCGACGGCTTTCACCTGCGCCTCGACTGATGCCAGATCCTTCGCGTCCTTTACGTGTAAGTCCACTTCAAACAGACCCGGATCGATATTGGAAGGCGCTCCGGCTCCCATTGACTCCACCTTCTGGTCTTCCACCACCAGCTTTTGATAAAGCGGCGAATTCTGGTCATAACCGAGAGACGCGATGGCGTCGAGGGCCGCGGTATCGACGGTGTCGTCCGAATAAGCCGGACCGCGCCAGGCAACGGCGATCTGAGGGATCGTGTCGGTTTTCCAATCCACGTGCGCGGTGCGGGGGCCGTCCTGCGCAGGTTCAGCGGGAATCGTTGGTTTAAACGCGCCGCGCTTCCACTGACCCCAGCGCTCATCGACCAGAGAGCGAACCTTCTTCGAATCGATGTCGCCCGCGACGATGATGGTGACGTATTCCGGCCGGTAGAAATGCGCGAAGAAATCGCGGCTGTACTGATAGCCTTCCGGCATGTTCTGCACATCCTTCAGGAAGCCCATGGTGGTGTGGCTGTAGGGATGGACTTTGAACGCCGTGCCGTGGAGGGTTTCGTAGAGCTGATAGCCGGGCGAGGCGCTGTTCTTGTTGTATTCGCCCAGCACCGCCAGACTCTCGGTTTTGAAGTCGGCTTCGGAATAATTGAGGTGCTGGAAGCGATCGGCTTCCATGGAAAGAATGGTGGGCAGGTCTTCTTTCGAGAACGTGGTGTGAAAGGCGGTGAGGTCGTCTGAGGTGTAGGCGTTGGATGCGGCGCCTGCGGTCTTCAGAGTTGCGGTGTATTTCTCCGGCGGGTATTCAGCGGTACCGCGAAACATCAGGTGTTCGAAGAGGTGCGCAAAGCCGGTCTTCCCCGCCTCCACTTCATCGCGCGAGCCGGCGCTGACCACGATGTAGAGAGACACGATGTTGGGGTAGTCGGTCGGGATCGTGATGAGGCGAAGGCCGTTGGGTAGGTCTTCCTGCGTGTAAGGGTAAGGGAAGATTTTGCCCGCAGCCGAGAGGAAAGAGGCCGAAGCGAGCAGGCAGAAAGCCAGGCATCGAATGAGGCGCATTAAGAGAATCCTGATACCAGTCTAAAGGTCAGGACGCGCCGGAATGCAATTCGTCAGGGGTGAAACTGTGTGCGGACTAAGAAGCCTGGGCGAACGATGCGGTTTCGAGCGGCCCCATGAACTGATAGCGCTCCATGGTGACGGCCACTTCCCAGGGGGAAACTTCATCCAGACGATGGCTGCGAAGGACCTTGCCCAGGCAGCGGATACGAACCGGGGGATTACTGCCGGATAGCGTAATCAGGTATTCGATTCTTCCGCCAATTTCAACTTGCTGGCTCGAAAGAAAGCAGACCCCGCCTGAGCTGATGTCTCGCGTCTGCTCTGTGCGATTCATCTTCTCAGCGCCGACCTGAACGATCTGCAACGGCAACTGCAACCTGTAGCGCGGTGCGCGTCTCTGCTCCAACCGAAGTTCCTCTGTACTTTAGGTTACGCTCGTATGCAATCTAAATGCAACGAGGTTTGGTACTACAAGGACTCTAGTAGTCAAAACCGAGTACCTGTACACGAAAAAAAGCCGGCGGAATTTGGGTTCCACCGGCTCCTTTTTAAAACTACAACCGTGATTTAGCCCTTGAATACGAAGATAATCGCGAAGGTGTAGAGCGCGAGCGATTCGATCAGGACGAGGCCGAGAATCAGGGCGAAACGGATGGCGGCGGTGGCGCCGGGGTTCCGGGCCAGACCTTCCGCGGCGCCCGCGACGGCTTTACCCTGACCGAGGGCGCAAAGACCGGAAGCGATGGCCATGCCGATAGCGGCAAAGGGGCCCATCCAACTGGTTCCGCCAGTGGCGGCAGCGCCGCCCTGCGTCTGGGCGAACATGGGAAGCGACGCGAGCATCATCGCGGTCGCGAGAAAAGCGAGTTTCTTAATCATTTGGGTACTGCTCCTTATTCAATTCAGTCTCGTTAACCGGAGGTGGTTGCGTTCCACGCCGGGGGACGGGAGGCCTCACACGGAAAACGGCATCCGGCGGTGAAGCCGGAATCCTGTTCGGGGGCTCGGGAGCTTAGTGCTCCTCAGCGACCGCGCCGGCCACGTAGATCATCGTCATCAGCATGAAGATGTAGGCCTGCAGCAGCGCGACAAATACGTGAAGCCCCATGAAAATGGAGGGCACAACCAGGTAGGTAAGGCCCAGAAACGTGAGCGTGACTTTTTCGCCGGCGTACATGTTGGCGAAGAGACGGATGGTGAGCGAAAGCGGACGCGCCAGATGGCTGATAATTTCGATCGGCAGCATCAGCGGCGCCATCACGGGAATCGGTCCGAAGAAGTGCTTCGTGTATTTCCAGAGCCCGTTCTTTTTCAGACCCACAATGTTGTAGTAGACGAAGGCAACGATCGCGCAGCCTGCCGGCACCCAAATCGCCTGCGTGGGGCTGATGAAGCCCGGGATCAAGCCGATGAGATTGCCGAGCAGAACGAAAAGGAACAGCGCCATGAAAAGCGTGACGTGATGATGGCCATCGTGGCCAACCTGATCGTCCGCTTCGCCCACAACGAAATCACGAAGAATTTCGAAGATGTGCTGCGTGATGCCTGGCTTCTCGACGGAAAGGCGTGCGCGCAGAAAGAACAACAACCCAATCAGCAGAACAGCGACGAGGATTTCCATCACGACGTGATCGGCCCACGGCTCGCGGACATTATCCGCCGTGAGTCCGAACAGGCCCAGAAGCGCGTTGCCGATGCCTGCAAGGTAGGTGTTGAAGAGCTTCGTCAGCCAAACATCATGAGTCATAGGTGAATAATTCGTAGATGATTTCAGCGATGGCGGCGGCTGGACACACGAAGAACCCAAGCAGGGCCGCCTTTAGACTGAAACCGGTAACCCTAAGTATAACAAAGGCAAGTGTGGCAAAAACAGCAAATTCGGCGAAAACACGGAAGCCGGATTTGACCCGAACTTTCTCCGGCTGGGCAGCGGCGAGGCGGACAATCCGGTTGACCGCGCGCTCGATGAGGCGCAGATTGAGCCAGGCGGCGGCCGCGCCGAGGAGAAACCCGGTCATGGCGCCTGCGCCGGCTTTCCGGAAGACGATGGGGGCGGCGATCAGGGTGATGACGGCCATCCAGGAGGGAATACGACCGATGGCGCGGTCGAAATCGGCGGGGGTCATGGTGGGGCGGCGCTACGACTTGTCTTTATCGAGCTCACTTGTCTTTGTCGAGTTCATAGATGAGGTCGAAAATGCCGGCGATGAAGCCGAAGCCGAGGAAGGGCCAGCGGATCCAGTGGGTGTGGAAGAGGCTGTCGAGGCCGTAGCCGAGGGCGTAGCCCACCGCGGTCGCGATGGGGAGCATGAGGGCGAGGCCCATGTACTTGCCGACATTACCTACGGAATTCGAGGCCATCTAGACTTCGGCTACCCCCAGGCCGGTGCGGAAGGGGCTGTCTTTCGAAAGCTTGCCGCGAATGACTTTATCGAGCTCCAGGAATTCGTGGATGTC
>DASYCD010000045.1:0-21080 GCA_036500405.1 Bryobacteraceae bacterium | reverse complement strand
CGGCCTGCGGAGATTGTCGGCGTGCATTCAAAAGCCACCGCGGAACTTGCGGCGCGCGCCGTCGAAACGGCGCATGCGAATTTTCCGCGCTGGAGCCGAACACCTGTTGGAGAACGCGTTGGGATGCTGGTCCGCACCGCAGCGTTGATTCGCGAGCGCAAATTCGATTTCAATGCCTGGCTGACTTTCGAAGCAGGCAAAACGTGGATCGAGGCCGAAGCTGAAACCGCGGAGGCTATCGATTTTTGTGAATACTATGCGCGCGAGATGTTGTGCCTGAGCGCGCCGCCGGAGATGGTGCAGATGCCCGGCGAGCGCGATGACCTCCGCTATCTCGCACTGGGTGCGGGCGTGATCATCCCGCCGTGGAATTTTTCGCTCGCGATTCTGTGCGGCATGTCAGTTGCGGCGCTGGTGACCGGGAACACAGTTGTGATCAAACCTTCGAGCGAGACACCGACTATTGGCGCCATCTTTGCCGAAACCCTGCTCGAAGCGGGCTTCCCGCCGGAGTCGTTTTCGTTCCTGCCCGGAAGTGGCAGCTCGGTGGGCGACGTCCTGGTGCAGCATCCGAAAACGCGGTTCGTATCGTTCACCGGATCGCGTGATGTCGGACTTCGCATTAACGAACTCGCGGCGCGTCCGCAAAAAGGCCAAATCTGGATCAAACGCATCGTGGCCGAGATGGGCGGCAAGGACGCCATTATCGTCGATGACGATTGCGATCTCGACGCCGCCGTGGAAGGCGTCGCCGTTTCCGCGTTTGGATATCAGGGGCAAAAGTGCTCAGCATGCTCGCGCGCGATCGTACATGAGCGCATCTATGATTCGTTTATGGAAAAGCTGAAGGTGCGCGCGGGAAAAATCAAGACTGGCTCACCGGAAGATCCGCAATACTACATGGGGCCGGTGATCAGCGCAGGCGCGAAGAAATCGATCCTCGGCTACATTGAGGTGGGGAAGACGGAAGGCGATCTCCTCGTCGGCGGCGGCGATGTTCCGGCGGAAGGCCACTACATCCCGCCGACCATCATCGCCAACGTCGATTCCAAATCCCGCGTTTTTCAGGAGGAGATTTTCGGACCGGTGCTCGCGGTGGCTAAAGCCCGCGATTTCGATCACGCGCTCGCCATGGCTAACGATTCACCCTACGGGTTGACAGGCGCCATCTACTCCCGCAACTCCGCCCATCTGGAACGCGCGCGCGAAGAGTTCTTCGTCGGCAACATGTATATCAACCGGAAGTGTACGGGCGCGATGGTGGGGTCGCATCCGTTCGGCGGATTCAACATGTCCGGCACGGATTCGAAAGCAGGCGGGCCTGATTATTTGCTTCTGTTCCTGCAGGGGAAGTCGATTGCGGAGAGGCTGGTAAACTGAAATTACCCCGATGCGAAGGGGACCAGGAAATTTCAATTACAGGTTCAAACCTGATCGACATGGCGACCGGGACCTTCGGGTCCCGGTTTCTTTTTGATCAGTGCTTCGCCGGACCCACAATGCTCGCCTGACTGGGCGGCATGATTTCGATATCGAGCTCGATCGAAACCTGATCGGAAACGATGATTCCGCCGGCTTCCACGGCTCCATCCAGCGCATCGCCGACGACACCAAAGTCCTTGCGGCTGATCTTCGTCGTCGCCGTGATGCCGATCTTGGAGCGCCCCTGCGCGTCCTTTACGGGCGGAGACGGCGGGTCGCAATCCAGCACCACTTGCTTCGTCGTGCCCTTAATGGTGAGATTGCCGGTCACCGATAGCCCGCCGTCGGACGCCGCTGTCACCTTCGTTGACTTGAACGTGATCGTGGGGTATTTGGAGACCTCGAAGTAGTCGGTCTTGACCTGCTCGTCCCGCTTATCGACCCCGCTGTTGAACGTCCTGACATCGAGCGTAGCCTCCACCGAGTCCTTCGACGGGTCCTTCGGGTCGTAGACTACCGTTCCCTTCATGCCGCCGATCTTTCCGGTGGCTTTGCTGATCACCAGGTGCTTCACCGAAAAGTTGGCGAAGCTGTCAAACGGCGAAATGGACCATTTGTTGTCCTGAGCGAACAGCCCTGGGACGAGGAGCAGAAGAGCGCCAGATGTGCAGGCAAGATGTTTCAGCATTTAGTTCTTCAAGACCTGGATTCCCCAGGGGCCTCCGGTACATTTGACTTTCTTCGTGACCGTATTGGTTGCAGTGTCGATGATGGAAACATCCTGGCTCGGGCCGTTGGCGGTGAAAAGCGTCTTGCCGTCCGGCGAAAGCGCGATGCCCCACGGACGCTGCCCGACCTCGAAGGAGGTCTCAACCTTGTTGGTGGCGGTGTCGATGACAAACACGCTCTTTCCCTTACCCGTTGACACATAGAGCTTCGAACCGTCCGGAGACAATACTTCGCCCATCGGCTTGATTTCGCCCGGCTTACCCAGTGGAATTGTATGAATCAGGGCGTTCTTCGTTGTGTCGATGACGCCGATCGTGCCGTCATTTTCGGCGTTCACATAGGCGCGCTTGCCATCCGGCATGAAAACCACGTTGCGCGGACGCCGGCCAACCTTGAACGTCTTCACGAGCTTCTTTGTCGCCGGATCAATCACCGAAACAGTACCATCGGCCTCAGCCGTCGAATAGATCAGCTTTCCATCCGGCGTGAGCGAAACGCCTTCCGGCTCTTCGCCCGTCTTGATGGTCGGCGGCACGAGCTTACCGAGAGTTAAATCGATGAAGCTGACGCCGTCGTCATCTTCGTTCGATACATAGATCCACTTACCGTCGGCGCTCACGGCGAAATTCTCCGGGTCGGATCCTCCCTGAATCACCTTCACCAGCTTGTTCTGCGCGATATCGAAAACGCCGATCCCATCCGCGCTCTTATCGGGCGGCGGCAGTTTGCTCTCATCCACATTCGGGCCGCCAATGGGCGATCCACTGAGAGCAACGTAGATGAGTTTTCCATCCGGGCTGGCATGAATACCGCGAGGGCGCTTACCGAGATGAACGTTCTCAACCACCTCGAAGTTGGAAGAGTCGATCACCGTCATGTCACCCGAAGTTTCATTCGAAACATACAGGCGGTACTCTCCCTTCGGGGCTGCCGGCGCAGCGGCATTTTCTTCCGATTTCTGCGGCTGCGAGCACCCCGTGATCAGCAGCGCACAACAGGCCGGAAACAACAGACTCTTCACTGGTTTCATCGACTTCACTCTCCCTTAAACGCAAACTCGGTGGTGGCTTTTCCCGAGGAGGCCAGCGTCACCTGTTGTTCCTGAGTGCCTAATTCTTCCTGCCAGGCTTCCAATGTGTAAGTTCCGGGCGGAACGTTCTTAAACTCGAAATTTCCATCGGATTTTGTCACAGCGAAGTACGGGTTATCCACCACACCGATCCACGATTTCATCCACGCGTGGATATTGCACTTCACCCGAATCATGACTTCCGGATCGTTGAAGAATTTGCGGAATATGGGCGGGGCGCCTGCGGGCTGATTCTGATTCCATTCGCGGTTGACCTTCGAACGCGGATGAATGTTGTGCGTTACGGGATCGGAATTCGTCACCTCGAGTTCCTGCCCGGCCTGCATCGCAATAACGCGCGGAATGAACCAGCAGCCGTGCTGATCCACCACGACGGGACCCGATGGCGTCTCAAACTTTTTGCCTTCCAGCCCCTTCTTGATATAGACGAAAACGTTACCCAGCCCGTGCTTCGGACCGACTTCCACCGACTCATCCCAGATGTAGCCGCCTTTGTGCTGCTTCGCGCATTGCGGGTCTTCATCCATATCGATCTTCTTGCGCGCGGGCGCTTTCCCGCTGAACGAGATCTTACCGGTCACTTCACCCGCCGTAGCCGGATCGACATGGAAGTACGCCACCGGCTTCGTCGGCGCGGCTTCCATTTTGCTCTTATCCGCGGGCGGCGATGATTTGGAGCACCCCACCGCGAACAGCGCTATGCCGAGGAAACAACCAAATGAAACGATCCGGAGAGTATCAGTCATTGTGTGTTATTTCGTTGGCGGACCGGAGTTCGGCGGCATGTCACCGGTGAGCGATTCAAGAAACGCCACCAGGTCCGCCCGCTCGGTTCCGTCGAGCTTCAGTTCTTTAATTTCTTTATCGAGATGCGGATTCGAGCTACCGCCGCCGACGTAGAAATCCACCACGTCCTTCAGCGTCTTCAGGCTGCCGTCAAACATGTAGGGCGCGGTCTTTGCGACGTTGCGCAGGGTCGGCGTGCGGAACGCGCCACGGTCCGCATCGAGCTGCGTCTCGTTATAACGCCCCTGATCTTTTAGATTCCCCTCGGCGTCCAATCCGGTACCGAGGTTGTGGAATTTTCCATCCATAAACAACGCGGACTTCTCTTCAATCGTGTGACAGGTCACGCAGTTGCCCTTGTTTTTGTCCTTGAAGATGGCCAGGCCGCGAATGGCGGAGGGCGACATTGCGGTTTTATCGCCTCCGTATTGGTAGCGATCGAAGGGTGAATTGCCGCTCAGCAAAGTACGTTCGAAGCTCGCGATCGCCATCTCGACTTTCTGAATCGTAATCGGGCCTTTGCCGAACGCTTTATTGAACTCGCCCTGATAGTTCGTGATTTTGCCGATCTTGGCCTCCATCTGATCGTGAGGCAAATTCATCTCCACCGGATTCTGAATTGGTCCTCCGGCCTGATCTTCGAGGCTCGTGGCGCGGCCGTCCCAGAACTGGACGGGATTGAACGCTGCGTTCAGCACCGTGGGCGCGTTGCGCGAACCCATCTTGCCGGTTACGCCCTGGGAGACCGGCCGTCCGTCAGTGAAATAAAGATTGGGATTGTGGCAGTTCGCACAGGCGATTTTGTCGGTCGCCGAGAGATGGTCATCGTAATAAAGCATCCGCCCGAGTGCGATAGTATCCGCAGTCGGAGGATTGTTCGCGGGAATGGGTACGGGGGGGAGCCCCAAGGGCGATTGGATGCTGACCGGAGTACCGATCGGCTTTGCTTGTTCTTCTATTTTTTTCTGACCACACGCCACCAACAGCGCCATCGACGTGGCGGCGAGTGCGTACGTTCTCCACACGTCCACCATCATATCCCCGGGTGTTCCGTAACTTGTTAGCATGAGGCCATGTGGCGCGCCTCCAGGATTTTGCCGCTGTTGCTGCTCGCGGTCGCGCCGCTGATCAGGGCTGCGTGTCCCTGCATTATTCGATTCGGAGTTTGTGACGAGGCCCGCCAGTCGGAAGCAGTTTTTATTGGAACCGTGGAGTCGGTCGCGCCGCCGCTACTCGATCCCTATGCGCGCGTAAAGATCGGCGCGACTCTTGCCACTCCGGACGTGATTCGCCTGCAGGCTGATTCGTCGGCTGAAGCGCTGGCGAAGCTGAAGCAAATTTATCTGAATGCGCTGACCGGGATACCGGATCGTCCGCGCCAACTGATCGCCGAGGCGCGTAACCAGATCGAACTGGAAACAGCGTTCGAAGAGGCGCAGGCTCAGGGCCGCGTGGCGCATTTCAGCGTGAAGACTTTGTACCGGCTCCAGGATGACGATGACGCGCCGGCTACCACGACTTCGGCGAAAGCGGCGCCGAAAGACGACGATGATGCGGCTCCCAAAACGCTTGATATCTGGACGTCCTCCGGAGATTGCGGCGTGGATTTTCAGGTTGGCGAAACGTATGTGGTGTATGCGCTCGAAGATGAGGATTCCGGGAAGCTTGAAACCAGCGCCTGTATGCGGACGCGGCGGATCTCGGAAGAAAATGGCGACCTGGCGTTTCTCTATTTCATGAAGAATGGCGGCGCGGCTTCCACTCGTCTGGAAGGCTTCGTCAGCACGAGCTTTTCGGACCAGAATCTGCCGCGGTATGAGAACCAGGTGTCGGCGCCGTCGCCAGGCGGGCTCATTGAACTGGATGATGGCGCGACGACGCGCTACACGCAGTCAGACGGGGAAGGACGCTTTATTTTTGATGGATTGAAGGCGGGGGACTATCGATTGTCGCTGCTGGCGCCGGGTTATCCCCGAGCGCCTCGAACCGTGATCCTGTCGCGCCCGTTTCATGCGGCGCCGAATGCGTGCGTGAGACAGATTTTTGTAAATCCGGCTAAATCTTCGCCCCCTTGAGGGCGCCGCTGACTGCCGCATTCATCATCTGCTCGGCGAGCCCGCGGGTGATTTCGTTGAGGTGCTCGACGGCGGACTGGAGAACCTGGCGATTCGAACCGTCCCGAGCGGAACGGACATTTTCGATTGCAGCGATGATGTCCGCTTTTTCGCCGGTGTTGAGATCGGCCCAGGCGTCGCTCTTTTGAGCCTTCGCAACTGCCGCGAGAATCGTATCGGCGTCGATGCGAGCGCCCGCCATCTGTGCGGCTTCAAAATCTTCTTCCGCGTGATCGATGGAGGCTTCGATCATTGCCTCTACCTGTTCGTCTGTCAGTCCGTAGGACGGTTTCACGTCGACCGATTGTTCCTGACCGGTTCGCGCATCGCGCGCGGTCACGTTCAGGATGCCGTTCGCGTCGATGAGAAAACGAACTTCGACGCGCGCCATACCCGCGGGCATGGGCGCAATGCCTTTCAGATCGAAACGCGCGAGACTGCGGTTGTCTTTCGCCAGTTCGCGTTCGCCTTGCACCACGTGGATCAGGACGTTGGTCTGGCCATCGATTCCAGTGGTGAACGTTTCGCCGGCGCTCGCCGGAATCGTGGAATTGCGATGAATGATCTTCGAAACCACACCGCCATAAGTCTCGATGCCCAGCGAGAGCGGCGTTACATCGAGCAGTAACTGGTCTTCAACCGTGCCAGCCAGAATGCCGGCCTGCACCGCCGCGCCCAGCGCCACCACTTCATCCGGATTCAGTTCAGTGTGCGGACGCGCGCGAAACAAAACTTCGACCGCGCTCCGCACCAGCGGAATGCGCGTCGAGCCACCGACCATCACCACTTCATCGATGTCTTCGGGCTGGACGTTCGCGTCGCGCAGGCAATCGCGGCAAGGGCCCAGCGTGCGGTCGACGATATCGCGAATCAGGCCTTCGAAAAGTTCGCGCGTGATTTCGCGCTGATAGGTCTTCCCTTCCCACGCGAATTCAATCTTCGCGGTGGATGCAAACGACAGTTCCTCTTTCGCGCGAATCACGGCCGCGCGCAGCGTCTGTACCGCGGAGCCGCTGTGCGCGACGTCCCTGCTCCACTCGGATTGGATATCTTCGAGCGCGATCTTAAGCAGAAGATTGTCGATGTCGTCGCCGCCGAGATGGGTGTCGCCATTCGTGGCGAGCACTTCGAAGATGCCCTCATGCAGCCTGAGGATGGAGATATCGAACGTGCCGCCGCCCAGATCGTAAACGGCGATCAGGCCTTCTTTGCGCTTGTCGAGCCCGTAGGCTAAAGCCGCCGCGGTGGGCTCATTCACGAGACGCAGGACCTCGAGCCCCGCGATTCGCCCGGCGTCGCGCGTGGCTTGCCTTTGCGCGTCATTGAAGTAAGCGGGAACGGTGATCACCGCGCGCGTCACCGGCGTGCCAAGCGCTGCCTCCGCATTCTTTTTCAACTGCCGCAGAATCAGCGCCGAAATTTCGGGCGGCGTCAGAGTCTTCTCGCCCAGTGAAAGGCGGATGACCGACTCACTGCCCTCCGCAATCTGAAACGGGAACAGCTTCAGTTCATCCTGAATATCCGCAACGCCGCGCCCCATCAGCCGCTTTACCGAATAAACGCTGCGCTCGGGATGATCGATCAGTTCCGCGCGCGCCGCGTTGCCCACGATCACTTCGCCATCCGGCCGCAGCGAAACCACGCTGGGCACAATGCGGCTACCGTCCTCGCCCGGAATAATTTCGGGCTTCGTCAGATTCATCCACGCGACCAGACTGTTCGTGGTGCCAAGGTCGATCCCAACGACCGTGTCCTGATTGTCGAATTCAATCTGAAACATGGGCTTTGTCCGTTCTCGCAATCAGATTCGTGATGTACTTGCGGCGATTCAGCTGCCCGCGAATTGCGTCCAGCACGCCGGGCTCGTGGGTGCGATCCCATTCCGCGAACTGGCCCTGCATCGCGGCGTCAATCTCATCCCGCATTCCTTCAAACCTGCCGCGCGCGGCAAGCACTTCATCTTTCGCGTCCTCATCTTCGAGCGCCATATTCAGCTCGAAGACTTCCTCCAGCAGCTCCGGTGGAACGTCCTTCGAGCCCTGCTCCCCGATATCGAGCCCCTCCTGTTTCAGGACGTACAACGCGCGGGCAATCGGGTCTCGCAACACCCGGTAACCGTCGTTGAGTACAGCCGAGGCGTCCAGAGCATCCGCTTGTTCCTTCGGGCTTTTACGCACAAAAAGATCCGGATGAAGTTTCCGGCTCAGCGCATAGAACTTTTTTTCGAGGTCTTTGGGGTCGATTTCGAGTTGCCGCGGCATCCCGAAGGCTTCAAAATAATCGGGCACGAGCCTTATGCCGTGAAAGAAGTCCCGCAGCCGCAGCTCTTCTTCGCATTCGGGTTCTCAAAAACGAACCCGGACTGCATCAGCGTTTCCTTGTAATCGAGTGTAAGGCCGTGGAGATAGAGGATACTTTTCGGATCGATGAAGATCTGAACGCCGTCAAAATCGAACACCTTATCCTTCGGCCTCGGCTGCGCGTCGAACTTGAACTGATAGCTCAGTCCCGAGCACCCGCCGCCAAGAACGCCCAGACGCAGCCCACCCTTTGCCCCCATCTTTTCAAACGTGGAGCGAATTTTCGCGAGCGCCTTCGGGGTCACGGTGACCCCGGAAGCGGATGCTTCGACTGGCGCCGGCGGAGCCGCGGCTCCGGGCTGCTGTTCGATCTGAATCATTGTTACGCCACCGTCTGAGCGGCCGGGGTCTGCTTCGCCTGCTTGGTGCGATAGTCGCTGATAGCCGCCTTGATCGCGTCTTCCGCCAGCACCGAGCAATGGATCTTCACGGGCGGCAGCGAAAGCTCGTTCACGATATCCGTGTTCTTGATTTCGAGCGCCTGATCGACCGTCTTGCCCTTCAGCCATTCGGTCGCGAGCGAAGAGCTCGCGATCGCGCTGCCGCAGCCAAACGTCTTGAACTTCGCTTCTTCAATAATGCCGCTTTCGTCATTCACGCGGATCTGCAACTTCATCACGTCGCCGCATTCCGGCGCGCCCACCATGCCGGTTCCCACGCTGGCCGAGCTCTTATCGAGGGAGCCTACGTTGCGCGGATTGTTGTAGTGGTCAAGGACCTTGTCGGAATATGCCATCTGATTCTCTCCTTAACAAAACTCTTTAGTCGTGCGCCCACTGCACTGTGCTGAGATCGATGCCTTCCTTCGCCATCTCATATAACGGAGAAAGTTCCCGCAGTTTCTTCACCACATCGATCAGCTTGTCGGACACGTAATCGATCTCTTCCTGCGTGTTAAACCGCCCGATGCCGAAGCGGATGGAGGAGTGCGCCACATCGTCGCCCACGCCCAGCGCCTTCAGTACGTAGCTCGGTTCGAGCGTCGCCGAAGTGCAGGCGGAGCCGCTCGAAACCGCTATGTCGTTAATCCCCATCAGCAGCGACTCGCCTTCCACATAAGCGAAGCTCATGTTCAGGCTGTGCGGCAGACGGTGCTCCATGGAGCCGTTGATGTAAAGTTCGTCGAGCCCGGCTTCGAGCCGTGCCTTCAACCGGTCGCGCAGAGCCTGCAGCCGCGGAATCTCGACATCCATCTCCTTGCGGCAAAGTTCGCACGCTTCACCGAGGCCCACGATACCCGGCACGTTCAGCGTGCCTGACCGCATGCCGCGTTCGTGACCGCCGCCATCGATCTGCGCCGTGATCTGCACGCGGGGGTTGCGGCGACGCACGTAGAGCGCGCCCACACCCTTCGGCCCGTACATTTTATGGGCGCTGATCGACATCAGGTCGATGTTGTCCGTATTCACGTTCACCGGCGTTTTGCCGATTGCCTGCACGCCGTCCGTGTGGAACAGAATGCCCCGCTCGCGGCACAGTTTTCCGATTTCGCGAATCGGCTGGATCACGCCCAGCTCGTTATTCGCGTACATGATGCTGACGAGGATGGTTTTATCCGTGAACGCTTCCTTCAGCATCTCGA
This sequence comes from Bryobacteraceae bacterium, assembly GCA_036500405.1. Lineage (GTDB taxonomy): Bacteria > Acidobacteriota > Terriglobia > Bryobacterales > Bryobacteraceae > BOG-234. The sequence goes on along the minus strand of DASYCD010000045.1, from coordinate 10,997 downwards.
GGTCAATCAGGCCATCGCCCATGACCGGCAGATACGTCACGCGAACGCCGTTCTTTTCGAGCTTCTTGCAGGTATCGAGAACTGCCTTGTGTTCGGTTACGACCGTGATGATGTGATTGCCTTTTTCGGCATACATCTCGGCAACACCCTTGATTGCCAGGTTGTCCGATTCGGTCGCACCGCTCGTGAAGATGATTTCTTTGGACGTGGCGCCGATCAGATCCGCGATCTGCTTGCGGGCTTTATCGACCGCCTGTTCGGCTTCCCAGCCGAACTCGTGATTGCGGCTGGCCGCATTGCCGAAGTGCTCGGTGAAATACGGCAGCATGGCGTCCACAACACGCGGGTCAACGCGAGTGGTGGCGTGATTGTCGAGATAAATAGGCAGCTTCATATTCCGTTCAGATTTCCTGATGCACGCTTACCGGGACCGGATTCAAGGGCACCGGCGCCGGGGTTAGTTTGATGGTCTGCGATTCGGCAAGATCGTCGATTGTGAAACGGTTGAGCACATCGAGAATCGCTTCGTGTACCTTCCGCAGCGGCTCGCGCACGGTACAGTTCGACGATTGGTCGCACGTGCCGTGTTCGGTGAAGCAGTGAGTCAGAATCACCGGGCCATCGATCGCGCGGACGACTTCGAGCGCGGAGACCGCGTTCGGCTGACGCATCAGCTTATAGCCGCCGTTCGTGCCGGCTACCGACTTCACAATGCCCGCTTTCGACAACTGCTGGAGAACCTTGGCCAGCAGTGTAACGGGGAGATGATAGATCTCAGCCACGTCCTTGGTGGAAGCCGTTGCTCCGGGCGCGGAGGCCAGATGCCGAAGGGCAATCAACCCGTAATCCGCTTTCTTGGTCAGCTTCAACATGAATTCGGACTAAATTTGTCCTGATTGAGGATAGCATAGTTCCTCAGCTTGGGTATAGAGGCTTGCATAGGCGCCAGATTGACCTTTTGATTCAGTGATATAGGGCACCTCCAGTGCCTTCCGATTGACTGATGACTCACGGGCGTTGAAGGTCGAGCGGCGTCTCCAGAACTGCCTCCATTTGACTTCCTGGCCGTATCACGACTTCGCGACCCGGCCCGATAGCCACCAGCAAGAGCCTGGCGCCAAGTCCGACGGCGGTCCCGATTCGAAAACCGTTCGCGGACTGGCTTAGGATACCGACGATACCTCCGATTGCCAACGCCGATGCTCCGGAGCCCAGGACGGTGCGGTCCAGTCGAGCCGTACCTGTACGAGGTTCGCCAGGTTCAGCGTCCATCGCAATAATCTTTCCGGTCACCGGCCCCGACGTTCCGCTCATCAGCGTCACTGTACGGAGTTCAATCGCCAGTTCCGCGCGCCTGTGGAACGATGCGCTCTTCCGGACATCTGTGACTTCAGCCCTTACCTGACTCCCTGGGGGAATCACAATTTTTCCCTCCGCGGCCAATGGCGTCACGGTTACGAGATAAATTGAATCGCCGGGTTTCGCGGTGCGACTGCTGACCGCGTTTTGCACCCGAAGCAGGACTCGCGAGCCCGCTGGGGCCTGCGCTGCGGCATTCCACCCGAGCGCCGCGAGACACAGCGTAAAAGCACTTATGTATTTCATTCCATCGCCTCCATGGCGACAGAATAGGGAAAATCGGCCTGCCCCTGGCGAACGCGTGTGACACTTTCGCGGCTGTCACAAGACGTCAGGCGAGAAAGCTGCGAAGTTCCTGGAGGGAACTCTCCGAAATCACAGGAATCACCAGAGTTGCGCATTCGCCGCGCAGACGGGCCGCTGTCAAAACGTCGGCAATGACGAAGGAGAACAGCGAGAGTCCACGCCTCCAGCCCTTTTCGCGTGCGTCGCGGAATTCGAGAGCGTCGGGATCGAGGCCTGCGGCCGCGAGCACAGTGCGGCTGAGACGAAGTATTTCCGGCGATGCGGACGCGACACCGATCAGCGCTGCCGCCGGCGGACGTGGATGCCCCTCCAAATACTCGGCGACCGGCCGCGGTCGCAGCAGATGAAGCGGCATGCCCGGAGGCAACACCGCCCGCAGCGCAGGAACACGGCTGGCGATGGCGGCAATCGCGGCATCGCCGGGCTGGATGGCGATCAGAGAGCGATCAAGAGGCGAGCCGGTGACCGGCAAAACCGTTTGCGCGCGCAGTTCGGCCACCAAAATCTCGCGGAGTTCCGGTTCCGGCTCCGCTACGATCAGACGCCGGATAGCTCTGGCGGCCCGCAGGGAAAGCCGCGCTCGTACATCCTGCGCCGCAAACCCGCGCTTCTTCGCTTGAGAAAACAACTGTTCGATCAGAGGGTCGAGGGCATCCCCAGCAGGCGCGGCAGGGAGTCGCTGCACATAAATACCGCTACCTTTTCGAAGTTCGACCGATCCTCTGGCGTGAAGATCGCGATAAGCCGCACTCACCGTATTGGAATGAATCGATAATTGCCGCGCCAGTTCGCGCACGCTCGGCAACCGGGCGCCCGGTTTGAATTGGCCGCTCAGAATACCAAGTTGCAGTTGCGTTCCCAACTGCTCGCGAAGTGTCGCGGCGGAGTTCCGGGAAAGCCAATAGCGCATGAGAATTACTGTAGAGGAAATTCACGCGTCTGAGATAGACTGGACGCCGGAGGTTTCCACCATGACCCGGATCGTCCTGCTCCTGCTCGCCGCGCTCACCTTATTCGGGGCAGATAGCCCATGGCTGAAGGTGCAGCAGTTGCCTAATCGTTCCGAGCTTCGGATCTATCGCAAGGGCGACAAATCTCCCCTGACCGCGATCCTGGCCGACACCTCGGACGACGCGATCGTCGTCGTCGCCAAAGACAAGCAACTCACCGTGCACAAGGATGAAATCGACCGCCTGGACGCCCGGCCGCCGGTGAAGCCATCCAAACCTCAAACAACCACAACCGAGAAGCAGGGCGAGCCCGATTACACCCCGCAACCCGGCCCCGGCCACACTGCTCTGCCGACCACATCATCGTCATCGAGCGTCAGCTTCGGCGGCAACAAGGGCGAGTTCAAGACCGTTTACACCCGCAAGTAGTCCGCCCGTAAATAACTGAAAATGTACGACTCTCGAACTTTTTCCGATGTATCAGACCGATCATTTTTTGCTGTTCCCGGGGGTCGCGAAGGTATATACTGTTCGGATTAGCGAGGCGATTTCCCCTGATATTTCAACGCCCGCTAAACGAAAAGGGTCGACGCATGAATTTCACCAGACGCGATTTCAGTAAACTCGCACTCGCCGCAGTTCCAGCGGCCCAACTCCTCGCAGCCAAACCGAACTCCAAATGGGGCGGCGTGCAGGTGGGCATCAATGCCCCCTACAGCTTCACCCGCATGTCCGGCACTGCGGACAAGATCATTGAATACATGACGCAGCTCGATCTGAGCGCCTGCGAACTCCGGCTGCAGCCCGTGGAAGCATTCCTGAATGCGCCGGGCGTGCTCGCTTCGCCGAACGATGGCCCTGGCGGTCCTCCCCCGGCTCGCGGGGCGGGGCCGGCCGGCGCCGCTCGTGGCGGCAGTGGACGCGGCGGCGGCCGTGGCCGCGCGCCCCTCACTCCCGAGCAGAAAGCTGCTCAGGATAAAGCGGCGGCAGAGCTGACCAAATGGCGGCTCGGGCTCTCGCAGGATAAGATCAAAGGCTTCCGCAAAAAGTATGAAGACGCCGGCATTCTGATCCAGATCGTCAAAGTCGATAACATCGACTCGTTCGAGGACGACGTCCTCGATTACTTCTTCGTCACCGCCAAAAACCTCGGCGCCCACGCCATCTCCACGGAAGGCGAACAGAGCCAGGTCGAGCGTCTGGGTAAATTCGCCGAAAAGCACAAGATGCGGATCGGCTATCACGGCCACACGAACGTCACCAGCCCGGAGGCGTTCGGCAGTCCGCAAAGCTGGGAGAAAGCCATCGCGGTCAACACGTGGAATGGCATCAACCTCGATATCGGCCACTTCGTGGCGGGCAACAAGGTCTCGCCCATTCCGTTTATCGAAAAGCATCACGATCACATCACCCACATCCACATCAAGGACAAGAAGTATGACGATACGAATGTCCCGTTCGGCCAGGGCGATACCCCGATCGTCGAAGTTCTCCAGTTGCTCAAGAAGGAAAAATGGCCCATTCAGGCCACCATCGAATACGAATACCGTACGCCGGAAGGCTCGACCGTTCTGACCGAAATCGGTAAGTGCGTAGAGTACTGCCGTAAAGCCCTCACATAAACGCAGATTCACAGGACCGGATGCCGCCCCGTCTGCCACGGGCGCATCCGGTCTTTCTGCGTTCAGCGATATATACTGGTCAAAACATTTCAGCGGATCCTATCCCGGAGAGTCTTATGCGTTATCTCAGTACAGCCCTGCCTGGAGTCCCTCTGATGGCCTTGCTTTTCACCGGCGCCGTCATGGCTCAGACCGGCAGCGGCGAAAAAGCAACCATCTCGGCGACTCAGGCGGCGATCACAGGTTCGAAGGAAGACGCCGCGCAGGTCGCGCGCGGAGCAAAGCTTTTCGCGGATAATTGCGCGAAGTGCCACGGCGCGACGGCCAAAGGCATGACCGGCAAGGACAACACCGATCTTGTCCGGTCGCTCTACGTGCTCGAGGATGAGAAGGGCATTCTGCTCGAACCGCCGATCAAGAAGGGCTTCCCGGATAAAGGCATGCCAGCTTCGAATCTGAGCGACGCGGAAGTGAAAGACGTTGCCGCCTGGCTGCGCGTTCAGTCTTACGGCGCAGGCCATCGCGTCACCTATACCTTTCTGGATGTTCTGACCGGCGATGCGAAAAAGGGCGAAGAGTACTTCAATGGACCGGGCAAGTGCGGTACGTGCCATTCGGCCACCGGCGATCTCAAGGGAATTGGTAGCCGCTACTCCCCGCAGCAGCTTCAGGGACACTGGCTCGCTCCGGGCGGCGGGCGCGCCGGACGTGGACGAGGCGCAGCCGCCGCGCCGGCCACGGTTGGCCGCGCGACACGCACTGTGACCGTCACACTGCCCAACGGCCAGACTGTTTCCGGGCCGCTCGACCGCATCGACGACTTCAACGTCGCTCTGCACGATTCGGCAGGCGCGTATCACTCCTTTACGCGCAATGGCGATGTCCCGAAGGTCGTTGTCAACGATCCAATGAAAGTCCATGTGGACATGCTGAAGACGTTTACGGACGCTGACATCCACAACGTGACTGCCTATCTGGTGACCCTGAAATGAAAAACATGACGAAACTTTCCACTTCCATCGCGGCGGCGGCGTTGTTCGTCAGCCTGGCGCCGCAGCCCGCGCGAGCGCAGGTCACGAAGGAGATGCTGCTGCATCCTCCGGCAGATTCCTGGCCGACGTTTTTCGGCGATTATTCAGGCCGCCGGTTCAGCCAGTTGAAGGAAATCAACTCGACGAACGTGCAGAATCTGTCGCTCGAATGGGCCACACGCTTCACGCCTGGCCCAGCCGGAACAGCGGTCAGCATCAAGTCGCCTGCGTTGCTGGTGAACGGCATTCTCTACTTCACTTCGCCGAATAACGGCTGGGCAGCCGATGCGCGCACGGGCCGCGAACTCTGGCACTACGGGTACCCGCCGAACACCGGCAATACCAACGGCAACCGCGGTTTCGGTTACTACGGGAACTGGCTCTATATGGAAACGCCGGATGGCAATCTGGTGTGCCTGAATGCGGCGGACGGCAAAGAGCGCTGGAAGGTCCGCATCACGGATGCGAAGCTGGATTACACCACGACTGCCGCGCCCATCGTGGTCGGCAACCACATCCTTGTTGGCGTGGGTGGCGATCACCTGGATAACCCCGGTTTCATCGAATCGGTGGATCCCGAAACGGGCGCGACGCAGTGGAAGACCAACACGACTCCGCGCAAGGGCGAGCCCGGCATTGAAACCTGGCCCGATGAATACGCTGCCGCGCACGCCACCGGTCAAACCTGGATTCCCGGCAGCTATGATCCCGAACTCAACCTCTACTATTTGGGTACCGGCAATCCGAATCCCGTGATGGCGGAGCAGAGCCGCAAGGGCGACAATCTTTTCACCTGCAGCATCCTTGCTATCAATCCGGATACCGGCAAGATCGTCTGGTATTACCAGGCGACCCCGCACGATACGCACGACTGGGATTCCACGGAGTCGGTCATCATGATCGATGGCGTCATCAACGGCAAGCCGCGCAAGCTGGTGGCGCAGGGCAACCGTAACGGCTATTTCTATGTTCTGGACCGGACCAATGGCGAGCACATTCTGACGGCGCCGATGATCGAGGGCATGAACTGGAACCTCGGCCTCAACGCGAAGGGCCAGCCGATTCCCGATCCCGCGAAGTATCCGAAACCGGACGGCGCGCTGGTGCTCCCGGCCTCAGGCGGCGCGACAAGCTGGGTTTCCGCCAGCTTCTCTCCCGAAACGAATCTCTTTTATGTGGGCGTGAGCCGCACCTGGTCGATGTATTACCAGACCGACACCGACGATCATCCGGAAGGATACGGCGGTCTCGACAGCTCATCCGGCACGGAAGGCGGATCGCTCCTCGCGATCGACTATCGCACTGGCAAGACCGCGTGGAAGCACGACTGGCCAGGCGGTGGCGGAGCCAGCCACATGCTAACTACGGCCGGCCACCTGCTCTTCACGGGCAACGCCAACAACATCATCGCCTTTGATCCGGCGAACGGAAAGATCCTGTGGCACTCGGGTCTGATGGGCTCGCCCAGCAACGGCATGACGACCTACATGCTCGATGGCCGCCAGCACCTGCTGGTGGGCGCGGGCGACAGTCTGTATTCGTTCGCGTTGAACAAGCCGGTCAAGTAGGGCGGTTTAGAGAACCGGCGAATCGTTCCCGAGCATTTTCCGCCGCACGATCTGGATTGGCGGCATGCCCTGTTTCAGGAACGTATCGTGAAACTCCTGGAGGGTGAAGGCGTTGCCTTTCATCTTCCGATAGTCTTCGCGCAGCTTCAGAATCTCCAGCTTGCCCAGCGTGTAGTACAGATACGTCGGGTCCGAAGTGCCCCTTTTCGTCTCGCGCTCGCCCGTGATGTGCGTCTGGTAGCCTTCCTTCACGAAGAAATCGACGCCCTGATCGAACGTCATCTTCCCCGTGTGGATTCCAATCCCGACTACAAATCGCGCATCACGCAGCAAAGCATCCTGTAGCTGCCCAAGCCGCAGCTTCGGATCGCCATTCCCGTAGCCTTCGTCAATCATCATCTGCTCGCAGTAATGCGCCCAGCCCTCCACATTCGTATTCGCGCCGATCAGCTTACGGATTTTCGATGGCGCCGAGGGCATCCACAGGAACTGCAGGTAGTGACCGGGGAACACCTCATGGATCGCCGTGCTCGCAATGGTTCCCCGATTGAATGAGCGTAGCCAGTCTTCCGCCTGCGCCGCCGTCCAGGTCTTCTCCGGTATCGTCACGTTGAAGAACGCTTCCTTCGCGACTTTCTCGTATGGCCCCGGTGTGTCCATGGAAGCCGACGTCAACGCTCGCGCGAAGGGCGGCGTCTCTTCCACGATCGGCATCACGCGGGAAGGAATTGTTACCAGCTTGTGCTGCTCGATAAACGCCCGCAGCCCCGCCAGCGTATTCCGGAAAGCCGGCAAGAGCCCGGCAGCCGTCGGGTGGTCTTTCTCGGCGAGCTCCAGAATCTGCTCCGGCGTTTTCTTCGGATCGATTTTTTTCGCCGTGTCGCGAAACGCCTGCTGATTCTTATGCAGATCGGCATAAGCGATTTCGAGCAGCCGATCGAGCGGAATATCGACCATTTCGTCATACAGCAGTTTCTTGCGATAGTTCTCCGCACCCAGCGCGTAATCGCCTTTCGAGCGCGGCAGCAAATCCGATTTCAGCCACGCTAGCCAGGCATTCAGCTCTTTGATCACGTTCGCATTGGTCTGCTTGAAATCTTTCTGGAGCGCCGCATCCTTCACATCTTTGAACGCCTCAGGGACGTCGCTCTCGAAAAAGCTGATGATTCCCGGAACCTGTTCAATCGCTACTTCGGTATAAATCTTCGGCGGATTCTTCAGGTTCGCCCGGCCTTCGACGAAGAGTTTCGGCATCAGCTTCTCGCGCGCAACGAGCGAGCGCAGCCGCGCATCTTCGGGCGCGAACGAGCGGCTCATGATCGTGAATGCCGCATTACTCGCTGTCGAAGCGTAGTCATCCGGATTTTTCTCCCACATCCGGATCGTCTCGAGTTCCAGCAGCGTCGATGCGATGTTGCTCAGCACCAGATCGCGGTCCGCCTGCTGATCCGCGCTGAGATGCGCCGTCGGGAACGCGCTGAACTGCCCCCGATACTTCAGAAGCGCCGCCACCTGCTTCTGCATCGCGGCCTTCGAAAAGTCCTCGAGCTGCGCATCGTATGCGTGAAAGCCTTCCGATACAGCCGTTGTGGGATTGAATGGGAACACCGCATCATCGAAGAAGTGATCGACCAGTGAATCCCAGGTCTGCGCGTGCATCAGTCCGGCTGCCATCACGAATACGATACCGATACGCTTCATTCCGTCTCCAGTTTGCTCAACAGCTGCTTTTCGTCGATGATTTCGACGCCGAGTTCCTGCGCCTTTTTCAGTTTGGACCCGGCATCCTCGCCGGCCAGCAGAAAATTCGTCTTTTTGCTGACCGCGGCCGCCACTTTGCCGCCCGCGGCCTCGATCTTCGCTTTCGCTTCTTCGCGGCTCATCTCGGGCAGCGTGCCGGTGATCACGAACGTCATTCCCGTCAGCGGACCGCCCGCCCGCTTCTTCACCGCGTGCTTGAACTGCAGCCCCGCCGTGCGCAGCTTGTCTACAAGCTCGCAGTTGCGGCGTTCTTCGAAGAACTCCCGAATAGCCTCCGCCACTTTCGGACCAACCTCTTCGGCCGCCTGCAGTTCCTCCACAGAAGCCGACGCAATCTTATCCAGATCGCCGAAGTGATCCGCCAGCAATTCCGCCGTACGCTCCCCGACAAACCGAATCCCCAGCGCGCCCAGCACTCGCGGCATCGGCAGCGTCTTCGATCTTTCGATATTGCGGATCACGTTCGCTGCCGACTTCTTCCCCATCCGGTCCAGCTCCGCGAGTTGCTCCTCAGTCAGTTGATAAAGGTCCGCGACACTTTTAATCAGCCCCTTATCTACCAGTTGTTCGATCAGCACATCGCCGAGTCCATCGATATTCAACACGCCGCGCGACGCGAAATGCCCGATCGATTCCTTCAGCCGCGCTGGACAATTCGCGTTAATGCATCGGCTCGCCGCTTCGCCTTCTTCCCGAACGATATGCCCGCCGCACACCGGACATTTCGACGGCATCTGAAACGGCTTCCGGTCCTTGCCCTTCTCTGTCACCCGCACCACTTTCGGAATCACGTCGCCACTGCGCTCGATCAGGACCGTATCGCCAATCTGCACTCCCAGCCGCGCGATTTCGTCCTCGTTGTGCAGCGTAGCCCGCGAGACGGTCACTCCACCCACGGCCACCGGCGCCAGAAACGCGACCGGCGTCAACGCCCCCGTGCGCCCCACCTGCACCCCGATATCGACAACCTGCGTCTCCTTCTGCTGCGCCGCATATTTGAACGCAATCGCCCAGCGCGGCGCCTTCGCGGTGAAGCCGAGCTGCCGCTGCTGCGCCAGACTATCCACCTTCACCACCACGCCGTCGATTTCGTACGGCAAATTCTCGCGCTCGGCCTCCCACTGGTTGCAGAAAGCCTGCACCTCATCAATGTCCTTACAAAGCTTCCGCTTGGGATTGACCTTGAATCCGTGATCGTGCAGCCAGTCGAGCGACTCCCAGTGGCTATCGAAGAAAAACTGCCCATTCCCATCGAATGCGAAGTAAGCGTAAAAATCCAGACGGCGCGACGCCGTGATCCCCGGCTCCAGTACACGCAGCGATCCCGCCGCCGCATTCCTCGGATTCGCAAAACGCGCCAGCCCATCTTTTTCCCGTTCCGCGTTCAGCTTCTCGAACGACTTGCGATTGAACACTACCTCGCCGCGCGCTTCGAACGCGGGCTTTCGCTTGATGCGCAGCGGCAGCGACCGGATGGTCCGAGCGTTTTCCGTTACATCCTCACCCACAGAGCCATCGCCGCGCGTAATCGCCTGCTCGAACTGTCCGTCCCGATAGCGCGCCGCCATGGAAAGTCCGTCCATCTTGAGCTCCGCCACATAGCGATATTCCGCTCCGCCCAGCAGATCGCGAACCCGCGCATCGAACGCCTTCAGCTCCTCCGGCGTAAGCGCATTATCAAGACTCAGCATTGGTGAGCTGTGCGCGACCTTCTGGAAACCTTCGCGCGGCTTCCCGCCTACCCGCACCGTCGGCGAATCGGGCGTCACCAGTTCCGGATGCGCCTTTTCCAGATCCTGCAATTCGCGCATCAGCGCATCGTATTCAGCGTCGCTGAGCTCCGGCGCATCCAGGACGTAATAAAGATGTTCGTGGTGACGGATCGTTTCCCGCAGCTTTTCCGCGCGTTCTCGAATGGACATATCGCTATAATCGTGGGTTCAACTGGTCTTGCCGTTATCGCCCACTCACTACAGCGTATAGCTATCGTCTTCAATCCCTATGCGGGCGGACTCATGGGCCCGAAGCGGACGCGCCTCGACGCTGCCGTCGAAGCCCTCCGCCGCGCAGGACGCGAAGTAGAGCTGATGCCGACCACCGGTCCTAATATGGCGGGCGAGCTCGGGCGCACCGCCATCGAACGCGGTTTTGATGTCGTGCTTGCGGCGGGAGGGGACGGCACCATCAACGAAGTTCTGAATGGCGTAGTCGGCTCGCAGATTGTCTTCGGCGCGCTGCCAGCCGGAACGGCAAACGTGCTGGCAAACGAGATTGGCCTCGCCAATCGCCCGGATCTCGCAGCTGCACAGTTGCTCGATGCCGTTCCGGTCCGGATCGGCGCCGGCGCGTTCGATCACCCGGGTTCGCCGCGGCGTCATTTTCTGATGATGGCGGGCGCGG
>DASYCD010000044.1:0-14802 GCA_036500405.1 Bryobacteraceae bacterium | reverse complement strand
GAGGCCCATGTACTTGCCGACATTACCTACGGAATTCGAGGCCATCTAGACTTCGGCTACCCCCAGGCCGGTGCGGAAGGGGCTGTCTTTCGAAAGCTTGCCGCGAATGACTTTATCGAGCTCCAGGAATTCGTGGATGTCCGGGTCCTCCGAGTTGTAGAGCTCTTTGGGCGGGCCGAAAAACGCGACGCGACCCTTGCTTAGAAACACCACCCGATCGGCAACGCGGTGCAGCAGGTCAAGATCGTGCGTGACCACAATGCTGGTCAGATTGAGCTGCTTCTTGAGGCGCAGCATCAGAACGGTAAGCTGGTCGCTCATGATGGGGTCGACCATCGTTGTGGGCTCATCGTAAAGTACGCATTGCGGCTGCGCGGCGAGAGCGCGGGCGATGGCGACGGCGCGGCGGTAGCCGGTGGAAAGATCGCTGGGATAGGCATCGCGGGCGTCGGCGATATCCACCATTTTCAGGAGACCGTCAACGACCGCCTCTTTGTTTTTGTCGTCGTAATCCTCGCGCTGTTCGAGCGAGAAGAGGATATTCTCGGCGACTGTGAGGGAATCGAAAAGGGCTCCGGACTGAAAAACCATCGTCACCTTGCGGCGAATCCGGTTCATTTCGGCTTCGCTGTAGTCCGTAACGTCCTCATGCGCGACGATGACGCGGCCCTTATCCGGATGAAGGAAACCCATGATATGTCCGAGAGTTACGGACTTTCCGACGCCGGATCGGCCGATGATGCAGACGGTCTGGCCCACATCGACGTGAAAACAGGAATCGACTAAAACGGGCTTATCGAACGTCTTATAAACATGCCGGAACTCGATGTAGTGGGGAAACTCTTCAGCCATGGTGGTATCTGCGCCAGTCTTCCGGTGTGTTCAGGTTGGCAAATGCGGCCGGATCGGCCACTCGCACGTATCGTACCTCGGGGCTCACCCTGTTACCCGGCTGCGCGAAACGGCGGAGAGCTTCGGTGACGCCTCTGATTCCGGAATCCAGAGCCTCGCGGACCGCGGGGAGCGCGCCGCGGCGGTATACGGCGCAGAGCGGTTCGATTTCGCCGGTTTCGTGCCGGGGGATTGCGATATCGCCGCCGACTTCGAAAAGCTCTTCGAGGACGTTGGGGGCAAGCGCGGGCATGTCGCAGGCAAGGATGAGATTCGCGTCCGCGAATGTAGCGGCGAGAGCCGCTTCGATCGCGGCCAGGGGGCCGGAACCGGGACGCGTATCCGCGATCACCGGGAGCCCGAGATCGGAGTACAGCGCGGGATCGCCAACGACGGAAATTGAGTTACAAACGGACGCGGCTCGATCGGCGACTCGCAGCGCGAGCGCACGTCCAGCGGAGAGCGCGTGGGCTTTATCCACGCCCATCCGGCTGCTGCGGCCGCCCACCAAAATCCAGGCGGCGCGGTCTGATTTTGGCTGGCCCAACTTACCCAGAATGTTACCATCGAAGTTCGGCCTTTTCGGCAAATTTGCGAACGTATCGATGCGTTTCTGTTTTATACTGATACTGGCCATGCCAGTGTTTGCTGAGCCCGCGCTTTCCCCCGCACCGCCCGTCAAGAGCGTAGTGCGCGCGAACGCGAAAACCGGGCGGCTGGAACGCGCTGTAGTGGCGCCTCCCGCGCCGCGCGTGGCTCCGGCTGTCATCAATGCCATGGTGGACCGTATTGCGAGTGAGGAAGGCGTAGAAGCGCCGCTCGTTCACTCCGTGATTCAGGCGGAAAGCAATTACGACACGTCAGCTGTCTCCGCCAAAGGCGCACAGGGCATCATGCAGCTGATTCCTTCCACGGCGCGCCGTTTCGGCGTGGGCAATACGTTCAACGCGGAAGAGAATATTCAGGGCGGCGTGAAATATCTGAAGTTCCTGCTCGATTATTATCACGGCGATTACACGAAGGCGATTGCGGCTTATAATTCCGGCGAAGGGGCCGTGGATAAGTACAAAGGTATTCCTCCGTACGCTGAGACGCAGGGATATGTCCGGACGGTGGCGAAGCGTCTGACCGCCGAGCGTCAGAAGACCGCGAGACAGGCAACTCCCGCGCAACCCGACGACGAAACTCCGCATCACCCTATTCAAGCCAGTATTGGCGCCGACGGACGGGTTTACTACAGCACACCTTAGATTTATGATCCGGCGAATTCACTGGGCGGCGGCGATGTTTTCACTCCTGCCCGTGAGCGCCGCGACGAATTCCGGCATAATTCAGGTTACGGGCCTGCGGTTCTGGTCGCATCCCGGTTCCACTCGCATCATTATTGACGTCAGCGGTCCGGTGGAATATCATTCCGACCGCGCGCAGAATCCGGAACGGATTTTCTTCGATATCACCCATGCGCGGCCGTGGATCAACCACAAACGCTTTGCGACGCGCGAGATCAATGACGGGTTGGTGTCGCGTATTCGCATGGCGGAGACGGCGCCGGGGACCACACGCGTGGTTCTGGATCTGACGGGGAAAGACGAGTACACGGTCAGCACGCTCGATGCGCCGGATCGGATTGTCATTGAAGTAACTCCACCCGGCAGCAAGCCGCGTGTGCAGACACTGGTAGATCCCCAGCCGGCGGTACCCGCGCCTGCGCTTCCGTCCGTGAGGTATGTGGCGTCCGCGAAAACGCGCCGTACGAGGAGGGCATTCGTACCGCCCGCGATTCCGTTGCCGCCGTCCCATGTGATTCCCGCGCCGGACGCAGATCAGGCTGGTGAGTGGGAGCCTGTCGCGTTCAACGCGCTTCCGGATAACTGGATGTCGCTCGCAAATGTACGCGCGCCGCGGAAGCGGATGGTGATTGCATCGGCGCCATCTGCTGCGCCTTACACGCCTCCCGCCGCTGCGTCGCTTGCCAAAGGTCCGTTCATCAATACGACGACGAAGGTTCTTCCTGCATTGCATACTGCATCCTCGGCGGGAACTGCCAGGGCTTCGGCCGATGCGTCCGCGTCACTCACGCGCGCGCTGGGGCTCAAGATCAACCGGATCGTGATCGATGCCGGACACGGTGGGCATGACGATGGCACGATCGGAGCGAATGGCGTTCTGGAAAAGGATGTGGTGCTCGATGTGGCGCTGCGCCTGGCGACACTGGTGCAGACGCGGCTCGGCGCTGAGGTGGTGCTCACGCGGTCCGACGATACGTTTGTGCCGCTGACGGAACGTACGGCGATAGCCAATCAGTACAAGGCCGATCTTTTCCTTTCCATTCACGTGAACTCGTCACCAGTGTCTTCGGTTGCCGGGACGGAAACGTTCCTGCTGAATCTGCACAGCTCGCCGGGCGCGATCAGCGTGGCGGCGCGCGAGAATGCGGGATCGGATCAATCGGTTGGTGAACTGCGCGATCTGATTCAGTCGATCGCACAGAATGACAAGATCGCGGAATCCACTGCGTTCGCCACCGATATTCAGAATTCGATTTTTGCGCAGGCGGCGAAGGGCAATTCCGTGGCGCGCGATCGGGGCGTGAAGAGGGCCCCGTTTGTGGTGCTGATCGGTGCGCGGATGCCTTCGGTGCTGGCCGAGATTGGATTCCTGAGCAATCCAAAAGACGAGAGCAATCTCAGCAAGGGCGATTACCGGCAGAAAGTGGCGGAATCTCTCTATCACGGGCTCGCTGAGTATTCTCAGTCGCTCAGCCATTTTGAAGTAACGGCTACGGCGGCCGCGCCGGCGAAATCTTCGAGTTATGCGCGGGCGGCCTCGAAGTAGTTAGTTATCAGTCGGGGTCTTGTTGATCGAATCGATCGTCAGCAGCTCCACCGCTTCCCTGCCCGCTTCCACTTTAAGGCCAAGTTGATCGTTTAGCCCCGCAAAGATGATGCTCATTATGTCCGCCTTGCCTTCGCCGCTTGTGGGCAGGTATGGGGTGATGTCGATCCGGAGATCGTAACTGCCCGCGAGGCCCGTCTTATCGATGACAATCCGGTTGAGCAAATCAGAAAGCTTGTTCGCAAAGTCGTACATCGAGACTCTCTGCGCCATCGCCCCTGTCTTATCTTCGGAGAAGCCGGAGGAGCCGCTGCCAGTAGACCGGTTAAATGCCGAGCCGTCTTTATCCCCTCTTGCGTGAAATTTGGCGCCGTCCTTTCCAACCGTCAATTCGTAGACCTGCTGTTCCTTTTGCGTCTCATGCGCCTTCATCCCGAAGCGTTCGGCAAGAAGCGTCCTCAGCATTAAGCGAATTTCGTCATCGTCAGCCTGCACGTTCTCCGAGCGGGCTTCGATGTCGATTCGCACATCGTTCAGCCAGCCAGGGCCATCAATCTGGCGGGGCCGGAGATTGTACGCCCATTCGATACAACCGTGCAGTGTGTAATTCCGTATCGTCAGCATGCCGGGCCGGCTATGGAACTCGGCGGAATTTTGCCCCGGTTCACTGATGTGAATGGAGGCAGCTTCAAAGCGCGGCTGGGCGAAAATCGGCAGACAGATGAGAAAGGCCAGGCAGGTTGTCTTCATGAAGTGGACCTGCAGATAACTACGCAGTGAAAGGCGAAGAGTTCACCGATTGACAATCTGCGCGGTCAGGTACGACCGAAGACGATCCGTATCGTGGACGCTCAATCCACTCTTCGGGATAAGCTGGTAGCTCTTCGGCTCAGTCCCAAGGATCAGGAAGAGGCCTTGAAGCCGTCAGTCTCGATGTGGAATCGGAGGGCGTTGATCTCGTCAAGGGCTGCCTTTTCCATCAAAGAATCTCGCCGGAATCGCCACCAGTATCCGAGCTGAACAGATTGACCAACGCCGCGTAAATCCGCACAGAGGGAAGCAGAAGTCCATAGAGATTCCTCAGAATAGACAGCGACCATTCGTAGCGGCGACGGAGCATTCTCCCGGCCTCTGCCGTCGCATTCTGATCCAGAGTGGCTTCGAACTGCATCAAGGAGATTATAAAAAAAGCCGCGGCGGAATGGGTCCGCCGCGGTGAGTTGAGGGGGGAAATCCGGGGCTTAGAGAAGCGTGAAGCTGACTTTCACTTCGGCTCGAACGGCGACCGGAATGCCCTTCACGAGACCGGGCTTGAAGAGCCACTTCTGAACCGCTTCAACAGCTTTTTCATCGAGACCGTCGCCGAGGCTCTTGACGATCTTGATGTCGGTCGCCTTGCCGCTCTGGTTGACCACGATGGCGAGGGTAACGAAGCCGGTGATTCGATCCTTGCGGGCTTCGTCAGAATACTCAGGCGGAACGGAGTTCACGAGCGTCGGATTGCTGACGCCGCTACCTGGGTTGTAAACCTGGCCGCCATTGCCTGGGGCGCTTCCGTTGCCATTGCCGGTACCTGTGCCTTTACCAGTGCCTCCGTTGCCAGAGCCGAGTCCAGAGCCGCCGCCGATCGTGCCCAGCGGATTGCCGATGGCACCGGAGGGGGCTGCCCAGGCATCCGGGGCGGAGACGAGCGAGGCATCCATCGTCAGCGCGGGATGGTCGATATGCACGAGCGGAGGCGTAAATGCTTTAGGAGCCGGTTTCGGCGCAGCGGCTTTTAATTCGGGCGCGGCAGAGCGGGGAGCGCCTCCGGCGGCGGGCTGGACCTTCACTTCCACCACATGCCTCGGCGGAGGCGGCGGCGCGATCAGCACTACGTGCGCTACGGCCTTCTGTACCACCGGGTTCGTGCCGATCAGGATCAGGGCGGCGAACACGCCCGCGTGGATCAGAATCGAGACGAGAACACGCTTCGGGTTCGTCCCCTGCCCCCAGAGATCTTTCACTTCCACCGGCTTCGAGGTGAGCTCGAGCGGCGGCAGTTCCTGCGGATGCAGCATCTCGCGGAAGTTCTGGATGATGGACTTGAACCAGGGAATTTCGGTATCGGGCGCGAGCAGGCGGCCCAGGTGATCGTCAGCCTCCAGGCTCAGCTTCACGTTCCCGTTTTCGTCGTGAGCGGCCATGTCGGCGTTGTATCGATTGTGCGTTTCGGGGGACATAAGATGTAAACCCTCCTTTACAAGTTCCGTCCTGTCTGTGAGGACGGGGTGGACCCGGGAGATGTTACTGGGGTTTTAGTAACTTTACAAAGTAAACCCTTTTTACAGAATGGTTTACAGGCGGGAGTGTAAAGATATGTGAATGCCGCGCCAGTGTTCGCTTCCGTCACGCCCGTTCAGACGCGGGCAGATAGGGATTCGTTACTAATTTTATAGTATTAATTTTCGGAGGGTTTATCGACGCTGTCGATCACGAGGATTTCGACCGGACCTTTGGTGGCTTCGAGGCGAAGGCCCATTTGTTCCTGCAGGGCCGTGAAGATAGCCGGGAGCGTCGTATCAATCTCTCCCGTTGACCAGTCGAGCTTGACGTCATATCGACCCTGAATGCCGGTCCGATCAATGACAGGGCGGTTAACCTCACTGGCGAGAAAGCTCGCGAAACTGGCCATCGTCAGATATTGTCCCGTCATGTGGATCACGCCCTTGTTGCCGTTGGAGTTGGTTCCTTCCCCTTTCTCGTCACCGGTGGACGGGGTGAGCTTAGGCCCGCCTTTGGCCGTCATCAGCGCGTATACGGAAAATTCCTTCTGCGTACGATGGTAGACCAGATGGAAGCGATCGCTCAGCAGCGATTGCAGATAGGGCTGAAGGGTCTGACCTGTCAAATGCGTCGCATCGCCTGTCGAGGCGACGAAGTCATAGTTGTTCTCATCAAGCCAACCAGGACCTCCCTCCAGTTGGAAGGATTTGATCCCAAATGCGAACTCGATCAGGGATTTGGTCGTCATGCTGGCGTTCCATCTCCCATCCGATGAATGGGAGTGACTGTGGCCGCCGCCCAGTTCATTGGGCTTAATGGTGACGGCTTCAAACTTCCGCACGGGTTGCGACTGGGCCAGCAGGCCCCATGTTGCCAGGCCAAGCAGGAGTGTCGCAACGACAGCGGCGCCGGAACGAGGACGCGGCCGGACCGGTTGATTCAGAAGGCGTCCGATGCGTTCCGGCAAGGATCCGCCATTCGCCGCGAGCGCAGCGTTCATGAACGCCGGACGACGTGACGCGAGATCGGCCAGCGCGCAGGCGTAGGTGAAGGCGTCGCCGGTGATGGCGACGGCGATATTGTCGCAGCAGACTTCGCGTTCGGCGCGGATATGGCCAGAGATCCACCAGACGGCTGGGTGATAGAACAGCAGGGCCTCGGCAATGCTCTGCAGAACGTTGACGAGATAATCGTGCCGCCGGATGTGCGCGAGTTCGTGGGCGAGGAGCATCTCCACGTGCTCTGCGGGTAAGCCGGCCAGCGCTCCGACCGGCATGAGCACGATGGGCCGTAGCCAGCCGATGACTGTCGGCGCCTGCACCAGCGCCGAGACAAGCAACTGAGCCGGGCGCGAAATACCGATGCGCGTTTTGAGTCGATCGAGAGTGCGCTGCCAATCCGCGGGCGCCTGCCGGATGGAGATGCGCCGCATTCGCGCGGCGATGAGCCAGCCGCCGGTCAGCCGAACCCAGAAGACAATTGCGCCGGCAAACCACAGGGCGACGACCCATGGCATCAGGACATCGCGCCGTACCGAGTGTGTGATGGCGATTGCTTCGGAGGTTGGGGTTGTCGTGGCGGCCGCGGCGGCTGATGAAGCGGGAACCTTTCCGACGTAGGGATTCGCCGCGACCGATGTGGCCGGGGTGAGAACGCGGAATGTCACGATCGGCGCCGCGATCAGGAAGGCCAGTGCGGCGCAGGCGAGGACGTATCGAGGCTGCGACTGACGCACCACTTTTCGCGCTGCGGCGTAGACGAGGGCGATGAGTATTCCCTGCCAGAGAAAATGCACCAGAGTCCAGCCGAGCCGTTCCACCCAGGGCTGATCCGATAAGAGATGTATGGCGTTCATGACTGCGCTCCTGGCGGTTAATTTCCTTTGGGAACTCTTTCGGCGTGATCTACAACGAGAACCTGAAGCGGGATCTTTCGCGCCTCGAGTTTGAGGCCGAGTTGTTCCTGAATCGCGGTGACCAGGGACGGGGACGGCGCTTGAGGTTCGCGCTGGAGCATCTGCAGAACCTGCGCGTTCGGCGTATCCACGGGGTATTTCGCCAGCACGTCGAAATTCTCGGAATAGAGCCAGGGGCGACCGGAGAAGCGATAGCTTCGGCCTCCCAGAACGCCATCCGCCGTGCCGATCAGGTGCTTCAGCCACACGGCGGCCGAGACACGGGGTCTGACGGGACGCGCGACGCGGAGTGGCGAACGCAGGCAATCGAGACGCAACTGCGGCATCGCCACCATTGCTGCGCATGCGGGGAGATAGCGTGGCTGAGGTGATCTCGCTTGCGGCAGGAAACGGCGGGCAATTGCATAAAGAAGCACGATCAGCGTTCCCTGCCAGAGGAAGTGCAGGACAGCCCGGCCGAGCCGGTCGATCCAGAAGGGAGTCATGGCTTCCGTCTTCCCTTCTCCGCGACCTCGATCATGCGCCTGATCTCATCCAGATCTTCGCGGGAGACTGGCTTCGCGGCAAGCGCCCCCATCACGAGGGTGCGGGCGGAGCCTTCGAACGCGCGATTCATCAGGTCGCCGGCGATCTGGATCTGTGTTTGTTCTTTGGGGATGCCGGCTTCATAGACGTGAACACCGAAACGCTCTGTGCGAATCAGCAACCTCTTGCCAAGCATGAGCTGCATCTGCTTGAGAGTGGTGGTGTAGCCGCTATCCTTCTTCAGTTCGTCATGCACTTCGCGGACGGTAGCTGCTCCCAGACGCCAGAGGACGGCGAGGATATCAAGTTCGGCGGCAGTGGGGAGCGGCGTGTCAGAAGGCTTGGGCGGCATCTGACGCTACCGTACTACGATTCCGATTACAACGTCAACGATTTTTTTCGTAACACGCGGACGCTAGTTGTCCGTCAGTTGTTTTTCGAGGTGATCCACGGTCAGGATCTTCACGGAGGTCTTCTTCGATTCCAGTTTGACGCCGAGTTGCTGCTGGAGCGCATTGAAAAGAACGGCCATCACATCGATCTGGCCATCGCCCGGCGTTTGTCCGGTGGATTGCATGTAGGCCGCGACGTCGATTTTGATTTCGTATTTGGCGGTCAGGCCTGTTTCGTCGATGACGGGGCGGTGGAGCGGCTCGGAAACTTTCTCGGCGAAATTTTTCATCGTTACGTGATGCGCGGTAAGCATGGTGGGGCCGCCGCGGTCAAAGATCGGCGGCCCATCCTCTTTCGATTCCGGCATTTTGAAACCACCCTTCGCCAGGGTGATCGCGTAGACCTGCATCTCCTTCTGATCGACATGTGCTTTGAGACCAAACCGGTCGGCGAGGAGCTTCCGAAGCATCAGACGAAGATGATCCTCATCACCGCCGTTTCCGGACTTTGCGATGACATCGAAGCTCTGATCGCGAATCCAATCGGGGCCCTCCACCTGAAACTGCGGCATGTCCCAGGCCCAGCAGATCAGACGGAGAAGACTCGCGTTCCGGATTGCAAGCGATCCCGGCGCTGTCTGGATTCCGCCGTTCCGCGGATTCTCAGTCAGACGAATCGACGCGGCGTCGAAGGCGGGCAGTTCAGACGCGGTCTGCGCCAGACAAGTCAGGCAGGCGAGTAACGGAAGTATGGCAAGTTTCAATCTCATCGGCTTCTTATTCGAATGACGGTTCACTATGCTCGTTATTACAGAGGACGCCGCAGGTGATTCAAAATGAATTCACCTCATGACCTTCCCGGCATGGTGTTTATGCCGTCCGGGAACCGCGCTACGATAGTCGCCGGAGGATCCCGATGCGTTTGTCCCGTTGGGTTGTAGATTTTGCTCTCGTCGCGGCGTTGGCTGTGGGGGCGTGCGCGCAGGAGGCGCATCGGTACACGAGCCCGGAGGCGAGCTCATCGGGCACGGTCGGCGGCAAGAAGATCGCGATCGAGTACTACACGCCCTCCATGCACGGCCGCAAGATCTTTGGCGAACTGGTACCGTTCGGCAAGGTGTGGGCCACCGGCGCGAACTACGCCACGAAGATCACGACCGAAGCCCCTCTGCTCGTGGGCGACCTCAAGCTTCCGAAAGGCTCGTACAGCATCTGGACCATTCCCGGCGAGAAGGAATGGACCCTCATCATCAACAAGGAAACCGGGCAGTTCCACCTGAACTACGACGCGGATCAGGATTTCGGCAGGACGAAAATGAAGGTCTCCGCGCTTCCCTCGCCGGTTGAGACGCTGCACATCGGGGTGCGTTCGGAAGGCGGGGACAAGGGCGCGTTGTTTATCGACTGGGAGACAACCGAGGCGTCGGTTCCTCTCACCGTGCAGTAACGCGGATATAATTTTCGAGTGCCTACAAATCAAAACCGGCGGGATTTTCTTCAGACCAGCGCCGCGCTCGCCGCGATGGCCGCATCTGAATCTTCACTGAACGCCGCCCCGACTGCGATGCAGATCATCGACACCCATATCCATTTCTACGACCCGCGCCGCAAGGACGGCATTCCCTGGCCTCCCAGCACGGATAAGGTGCTCTACAAGCCGGTGCTGCCGGGGCTGTTCGAAGCGACGGCGAAGCCGGCCGGCGTGACGGGTGCGGTCGTGGTGGAGGCGAGCCCGCGGCTCGAAGACAACCAGTGGGTTCTGGATCTGGTGAAGGGTCATCCCATGATCCTGGCGTTTGTCGCGAACATCGAGGCGGGCAAGCCGGAGTTCCGCACGAGTTTGGCGCGATTCCACAAAAATCCGCTTGTGCGCGGCATCCGCGTTTTCGATGAGAAATTCATCGCAGGCGCGACGAATCCTGCCTTTATTGACGATTTGAAGCGGCTGGCGGACGCGGATCTCTCGCTCGACGCGATCGGCGAAACGGATACGAAGTGGCTCGCGCCGCTGCGGACTGTCGTCGAAAAAATTCCGAATTTGCGGGTCATCATTAACCACATGCCGGAGATGCCGCCGCACTGGACGGCGGAGCAGATGCATCCGATTGCGAGCCATCCGAATGTGTATTGCAAAGTTTCGGGTGTGATTCAGAAAATTGGCGATAAGATTCCCACAGACGTTGCGCCGTACCGCGCGTCGCTCGATCAGCTCTGGGAACTGTTCGGGCAGGATCGCGTTGTGTATGCCAGCAACTGGCCGAAGAGCGATCACATGGCCCCGTACGCAAAGATTCTGGGCGTGGTGAAGGAGTACGTGGAGCCGAAGGGTCCGGTTATTACCGAGAAGTTTTTCTCGAAGAACGCCAAAGCGGCCTATAAGTGGGCCTGATCACTTCGGGCGAAACAGAAGCAGATCGAGGCTGAACGTGACGCGCGAGGCTTCTGGCGCGCGCGGCTGCATCGGGCGGTAGATCGAATGGAGCACGTCATCGACCGAGGCCGCGCCGAGGTCTGCGCGCGTTTCCACTCGGCTCTGCCGCTCCAGACGGAACAAATCCGCGAATTCGTCGATCGTCCGGATCGTTCGGTCACGTCCGGAGCCGCGCAGTTCGATGAGATCATCCGGCGACGGTAACGCGATCAACAGCCGGCCGTCTTCGCCCAGCGTACGGCGAAATTCCGGCGGATTCATTCGCGCGGTGATGGAGAGAATCGTCGAAAAGACGCCGTCGCTATACGGCACGAACCGGTCCGCATTGGCGACGATCCACTCGCATCCGGAATAGCGCCGCGCCGCTGCATCCACGGCCGGAATGGAGATATCCGTTCCATGCGCGTCGCAGCCACTCGCGCATGTCAAACTTCCCAGATAGAAACCGTCACCGCAGCCCGCATCGAGCACCACGTCATCCGGCGAAAGCGTCACGAACTCCGCGATGGCAGCCAACAACGGCGCGGTGACACCGCGATCGTGCAGACGGCGGCGAGCCGCAACCGCCGCGACGCTATCGCCCGGATTTTTCGACCGCCGGTCCTGCGGCTGGAGCAGGTTGATGTAGCCGCTGCGGGCAACGTCAAACGAATGCCCGGCCGCGCAGAAAAGCCGATTGCCTTCCCGTTCGAGCGGCTTACGGCAGTCGCGAACGGTGCAGAGGAGCATGGGTCGAGTGTAGCGGACCACGCCAAACGCTCCGGTGGAATCCGGATTGCTGCATTGTATCGCGATGCGCGCAAAAGCCCTGACGGACGCCCCCGGTGAAGGAACCTGGGTGCTGATTTTCGATACCGGCGATGAAGTTGTTGCCACGCTGACAAGGTTTGCCAACGAACAGAAGATCACGGCGGCGAGCTTTACCGCGATCGGCGCTTTCTCAGACGCCACCCTCGGCTATTTCGACTGGGCGTCGAAGAAGTACGAGCCAGTCTCTGTCCCTGAGCAGGCGGAGGTTGTAACGTTGTTGGGCGATATCGCACTCCAGGACGGCAAACCGAAAGTGCATGCGCACGCATCGCTGGCGCGGCGCGGCGGCGCGATGGTCGGCGGACATCTGATGAAGGCGTCCGTTCGCCCGACGCTCGAAGTGGTTCTGACCAAATCGCCGAAGCATTTGGAGCGGCAGATGGATCCGGCTGCCGGCATCGCGCTCATTCGCCCGTGAAACCGGAACCCAAAGCGCCACCCTCGAAAGCCGCCCTGCTGCTCATCGATGTCATCAATCACTTTGAGTTTCCCGACGGCGAACGTACCCTGCGGCAGGCGATGGCGATTGCGCCGCGCATCGCGAGGCTCAAGGCTCGCGCCAGCGCAGCCGGAATCCCGACGGTCTACGTAAACGACAATTTCGGGTACTGGAGATCGGAAGCGTCAAAGCTGGTCGAATACTGCACGCGCGAAGGCGCGCCCAGCCGGAAATTCGTCGAACAGGTTCGGCCGGACCCCGAGGATTATTTCGTTCTGAAGCCGATGCACTCGGCTTTCTACCAGACTCCGCTCGAGCTTCTGCTGCGGAACCTGGGCGCAAAAACGCTTATCCTGTGCGGCCTGGCGACGAATAGCTGCGTGGTCTGCACGGCCCATGACGCGCGCATGCGCAATTTTCGGCTTTTCGTTCCGTCCGATTGCACGGCGGCCCGCTCGAAGCGCGAGCATGCGCAGGCAATTACCCACATCGCTTCCATGGCGGGCGCTGATACGTCGTCGTCCGCGTCACTCAAACTGCGGGACCTCGTCAGGGCTTGAACCTGAACACCCCATAGGGCATTGTGCGCGTGCTTTTGCCGTGGTTGTATTGCGGGCTGTCATTGATGTGCGACGCCGTGATGTACATGCTGCCATCAGGACCCTGCGAAAACGTATCCGGCCAAACGAGCCGCTTATCGGTCACCACTTTTTCGAGCTTGCCATTCTTCGGCAGGCGATACACAGCGCTCTCATTGATGTTGCTGAGGTAGAGGGTGTCCTGGGCGTCCATCCAGAAACCGTCCGTTGGAAAAGCGTCCGCGACTTTCTCCACCGCGCTCGCGGCATTGCCATCTCGCAGCGCACGGGTTTTCACGCGATACACGGTCGTACCGGTCAGCGGCTTGTAATACAGATACTCGCCGTCATGAGACAGCGCCATGCTGTCGGCTGCGATCTGCGGCGGTTTACCATCCGCCGTGACTACCGGCTTTCCGTTTACGCCGATCTCGACGCCGTGCTCCGGTTGAGTCGACTCATGCCCATCGAGAACACGGTGCGCCTTGCCGGATTTGATATCGAGGACAATGATGCCGCCAACTCCGCTATCCGTCAGATACGCCACATTGTTCTTCGTGTCAATGCGAATGTCATTCAGGTAAGACCCGGCCTTCACCACGTCTGAACCGAACGGAAAGACCCGCGTCACCCGATTATTTGACAGGCTGATCTGCACGACCTTGGGTCCGCCTGGAACGACAACGGCCATCATCGGCGCCGCAGGATCTACAACCCAAAGCGAATCCTGATCATCCGCGACCACGCTCTGAACGCAGACGAATTGCTGGCCTGCGCTTTCCGGCTTGCGGTCCCACCGGTTCCAGAATTCATCCGGGTATGGCCGTACGGAACCGTCTTTCATCACTTCAACAACGGCGTTCAGATATTTATCCGACCAGCGCGGAAAATTCACGAAAAGCCGGCCGGACGGCGACGCGGTCACGCCGGTGATCTGGAAGTCATTGTTCTCGTAAACCGAGGTCAGCGTTTTCCCGTTTTGTGTCTGTGCGCTCATCAGCCAGACTCCTGCGCCCGTGAGAGCGCCGGCCAGAACAACTTTGGTGAATTGGCTCATTACTGACGGGGGCAATGATGCACGCCGCAGGCCACGGGGAGTCGAGATACGTGGGCGTCCAATTGCAGATTCAGGGAAATCTTGCGCACGATCGCCGCAGTAATCGGACTGGTTACGCTGGCGCTCGTATTGGTTGACGCCTTCAACACCATCGTGCTGGCGCGCCGCACGCGCCATATCTTTCGCATCGCGCGGCTGTACTTCAAAGGCATGTGGTTGCCCGTGTCTTCCGCGGGCCGGCGCATTCGCTCTAGCGGCAACCGGGAAGCGTTCCTTGCCGTCTTCGCGCCCTTGTCCCTCTTACTACTGTTTGTGATCTGGGCGTTCGCTCTGGTGTTCTCCTTCGGACTTCTGCAGTGGGCTGTGGAACTGCGTAAAAACGGTGCTCTGCAAACGCTTTCCACCGATTTCCTGCTAAGCGCCTCCGCCCTGTTCACCCTTTCCACGGGAGATTCGCAAAACATCCTTTCCCGATGGATCGGCGTTTTGGAAGGCGGGCTGGGACTGGCATTTCTCGGGCTCGTGATCGGTTACCTGCCTGTGTTCTATCAGTCTTTCTCATCGCGGGAACTGACGATTTCGCTGCTGGACGCGCGAGCGGGCTCGCCCCCCTCGGCGGGCGCCATGCTCAACGCGATTTCGAAGGATGCGCATCAGGTCATCC
>DASYCD010000043.1:0-3329 GCA_036500405.1 Bryobacteraceae bacterium | reverse complement strand
CCATCGACGATGAGTTCGCCGTGTTCCGGACTATCAAACCAGAAGCGCATGATCTCGCCGGGGATACTGTCTTCCGCGATTTCCTTCTGGCGCCAGGTCGCGCCGCCATCGGAGGTAATCAGAAAAAACGGATCGCGAGAGAGCGGTACCTGGACTTCGCCTGCCGCCCAGCCGTGCTGCGCGTCCAGCCATTGAGACTGCTCGATCGCCGAGCCGGCGATGCGCGGCGAGGGTTCTTTCCATGTGGCGCCGTCGTCATCGCTCACAAGCAGGACGGAGCCGATGGTGGCGGACGCGCCGTGCAGATTGCCGGTGACGAGGAGCCTCTTTCCCAATCCGGAAACGCTCGAAAGTTCCACGTAGACTGGACAGGGATTCTCGTCCGAGCACGTCATGCCCGCGGCGGCGAGGTCTTTTTCCGAGCAGGCGTATGGGATTTTGAGCGGCGCGTTGGCGGAAGTCTGGGCCCAGAGCGTGCCCGCGAGCAAGAAAATCTGGATTGTGCGGCACATGCGCTCACCCGCAATTCTACAGCGGCGCGGGGATTCCCGGATAATAGAGGCATGGCGCGACTGCTTCCGCTGTTCCCGCTCTCGCTGGTGGCGTTGCCCGGCGCGGCAATCCCCCTGCACATCTTCGAAGAGCGCTACCGGGAAATGGTGGGCGAGGCGGAAGCCACGCGCACGGATTTCGGCATTGTCCGCACGATTACGCGCGGCGAGGAGAGCGGCATCGCGAACGTGGGCTGCTCGGTGATTGTGGAGACGGTGACGCACCGGTATCCCGATGGGCGGTTCGATATCGTGACGCGCGGCTGGCGGCGTTTTCGGATTCTCTCTCTCAATGACGAAAAGGACTGGCTGCGGGGCGAGGTCGAGTATTTCGATGACGAGGATCCGGGTCCGGCTGGCCAGGATGCGATCGAAGCTGCGTTCGCCGCTTATGACCGATTGCAGCGTGAAGTGGAGGGCGAGTACGCGGCGCTCGAACGCGATACGCGGGACCTGAGTTTCCGTATGGCGGAGAGCATTGACGATCTGGACTTCCGGAGCATTCTGCTGCAGAGCAAATCCGAGACGCAGCGGTTGAAGCTGTTCACTGATTTCGTGGAGGGTTACATTCCACGCAAGCAATATGTCGCGATGATGAAGAAGAAAGCGCCCACCAACGGGGCGGGACACAAGAGGCCTGGAGCTTAGCGGGATGGAGAAGCGGTCAGCGCTGGGGATTTCGCTCGGGCTGCACGTCGCGTTCTTCGCCGCACTGATGTACTCGCCGACCATTTCGCTGCGCGTTCCTGACACGTCGCCGAGCGAATACCAGCAGGAGTTTGCCGGGAAGGAAGACCGGCTCGTCTGGTACAACTTTAAGAAGCTGCCGGAGATTCGTCTGCCGGAGAGGCAGGCGGACCGGCGTCCGTTGCGCGCGGAGACGAAGGCCGCGCAGGCGATTGTGTCGTCACCGAAGAACGCGCCGAAGCGCGAGCAGGTTGTGATTGCTCCTGTTCCCAACATTGCGCCACCTCCTCTCGATCTGCCGAATCTGATTGCCGTTAAGCTGCCGCCGAAGAGTTTCACGACGCCTCCGGATGTCGTTCATCTGGAAGCGACGAAAATCGAAGTTCCGGATGCGGCGGCCCCGCAGTACGCGGCAATCGCGAAGGCAGAGCTGCGTGTAGATCGGCTTCCCTCCAGAGCGTACGTTCCGCCGACTGCTCAGTCTCGCGCGGAAGTGCGGCGAATCGTTCCGCTCGACGAAGCTGCTCCGCCGGTCACGGCAGCACTGAGTTCCAGTTCGCTGCCCACGTCGCGGCTCCCGGGGCGAGCCTTCGCTCCGCCTCGCGCGATGCCAAAACCAGCATCGGCTACGGTTGCCGTGCCCACGATGGATGGGCCACCGGGCGACGTCACGATGGCAATCGCCGGGTTGAAACCTTCGAGTGTTCCGGTGCAGCTTCCGGCGGCTGCGAGTCCTGCGCAGTTCTCGGCGGGCGAAAAGGTGCGTCCGGAGGGGGCGACTTCGGAGGGGTCCGGAAAACTGGCAGCCGTTGTCCCCGATCTCTATGCGCGCGGGCCGAACACGCCGTCGAAGCCCAGTCTGCTCGCGATGAGCATGGCGCCGAGGTCGACCGAGGCTCTGATCAACGATATGGCTCGTCGCCGGGAACCACCCGCGAATTTTTTCGCCGCGGCGCATGTGAGCAATGCTCCCGATCCCCGATTCAATGGGCGCGAAGTTTACATGATGGCGATTCAGATGGCGAATCTCACCAGCGCCTCCGGGAGTTGGCTGATGTGGTACGCGGACCATACGGCTCGCTCGGCGGCATCGCAGCCAATTGCCGCGCCGGTTCCGCATCGAAAGGTGGACCCGCGGTATCCTCCGGCGCTGATTGCGGAGCATGTGCAGGGGCGCGTGCAGCTTTATGGCGTTATTGGGCGCGATGGGCATGTGTCCGCAATTGAGGTGCTGAAGGGCGACGATGAACGGCTGGGCCGGAGCGCGAAAGAGGCGCTGTCAAAATGGGAGTTCTATCCGGCGACGCGAAATGGCGAGCCGATAGACGTAGATGTGGTGGTCGAGATACCGTTTGCGCTCGCGCCGCCTCCGCCCAAATGACGGTTACTGGAAGACAACACCTCATATTTGACGCTGACGATACGCTCTGGGAGAACAACATCTACTTCGAGCAGGCGTTCGATGAGTTCTGCGCGTATCTGAATCATTCCTCTCTGACGCCGGATGAGATCCGGTCTGTACTGGATGAGATCGAGGTCGTCAATAACAAGATCTATGGTTATGGGGCTCTCAACTTCGCCCGGAATTTAGGACAGTGTCTGGAGAAGCTGGCGGAACGGGCGATCGAGGAGCATGACATCGCGGCCGTGAAGGAGATGGGGCATCGGATTCTGGTGCAGGAGGTGGTGCTGATGCCTGGGGTGGCGGAGACTTTGCCTTTGCTCGCGGAGAAGCATGAGCTCACGATGTTTACGAAGGGGCATCCCGAGGAGCAGAACCGGAAGATTGATCTTTCGGGGCTGCGGGGGTTGTTTGCGCATTGTGAGGTGGTGCGGGAGAAGAATCGGGAGGCGTATTTGCGGCTGGCCGAGGTGCGGGGGTTTGACCATCGGCATACGTGGATGATTGGGAATAGTCCGAAGTCGGATATTAATCCGGCTTTGGCGGCAGGGTTGAGGGCGGTGTATGTGCCGCATGAGCGCACGTGGACCCTCGAACGCGAAGATCTTCGCGATCCGGAGGGTCGGCTCATGGTGGTTGGGGGTTTTTCGGAGCTAGGGGCGTTGTTTATTTAGGCCACAGATGAACAC
>DASYCD010000042.1:0-9103 GCA_036500405.1 Bryobacteraceae bacterium | reverse complement strand
CATAAGAGTTGCGCTGCACTTCGATCAGATTCGGGATCGGAATCGAAGTTTTGATCTTGGAAAAATCAACTCGATCGGGTGCCAGACCGTTTTCAGAAGACATAAGGATTCGGGAGCTCCGTTGCAACAGGCGCCGCTAATTAAGAAGCGGCTACCTGGAAACCAAACACTGAAGCGGAACGCT
Source organism: Bryobacteraceae bacterium (assembly GCA_036500405.1). Lineage (GTDB taxonomy): Bacteria > Acidobacteriota > Terriglobia > Bryobacterales > Bryobacteraceae > BOG-234. The sequence continues at coordinate 8,919 of DASYCD010000042.1, read as the reverse complement.
GCCGCACATCGGGGCACGCTCCGCCAAAACCACTACCATTCCGGGTGGAAAAATCTCGTCTGTCAGTTTGCTTATTGCCGACGCTTTCGATGAGGCGCGGTGAAATGGACCAATGGCGTAGCCGCACGAAGACACGACGCCTCCGTGCGATGGTAAGACCGGGCTGAAGTACAAGTTCCAGGGTTCCAGCGCCACCGTCACCTATTCCCGGGCCTTAAATCCGGTGCATAACTCGCCAACGTTAAAAGCATAGCACCTGAAGGTCAACCCGTCAAACTCTTCAAGACAAAGTTAATGGCGGCGCCCCGGCCGAAGGCCCGAGCGCCGCCATTCAATCCCCACCAAAGGGACCGCAACTGTAACAATCAGCAGAAGTTAAACTACTTCACTTCCACGGTTGCGCCAGCGTCAGCGAACTTCTTCTTGATGGTCTCAGCTTCTTCCTTGCTGACACCTTCCTTGACAGCCTTCGGCGCCGCGTCCACCAGATCCTTGGCTTCCTTGAGGCCGAGGCTCGTGACTTCGCGCACAACCTTGATGACGTTGATTTTGTTCGCGCCCGCCGCGGTGAGAACAACCGAGAACTCGGTCTTCTCTTCCGCCGCCGGAGCCGCCGCCGCGCCACCACCACCGGCCATCATCACCGGCGCGGCAGCCGCCGCAGAAACGCCCAGCTTTTCTTCGAGCAACTTCACGAGCTGCGACGCTTCGAGCAGCGTCAGGCCCTGAATCTGATCCGCAATTGCATTAATGTCCGCCATGATCTTATGGAACTCCCTGATTTGAACTTTCGAAACTCTTACGACTGAAACTTTTCTTTCTGAACGCCCTGATCCACCACAACGGCGAGATCGCGGCCCACCGCGTTGATCGTCCGCACCAACTGAGTAGCAGGCGCGCTAATCACGTAAAGAAGTTTGGAGAAAATCTCCTCCTTCGAAGGCAGAGAGGCGAGATCGTTGATCGCCCGGATGTCAACCGCGCGGCCTTCCACCAAACCGGCCTTGAACGTGAACGCCGGCGTAGTCTTCGCGTAAGCAGTGAGCGCCTTCGCGAGAGCCACCGGATCGCCTTCGGTCCAGGCGATCGACGTCATGCCCTTGAGGTTCTGGAACACGGGCTCAGCCGGCAGGCCCGCCGAAGCCTTCTCCGCTACATTGTTCTTGATGACCTTGTACGAACCGCCCGCGCCGCGAATCGCCTTGCGCAGATTATAGTCCTGATCAACCGTGATCTTCTCGTATCCGGTGATGAAAACGTTGCGGACCGATTCGAGCGCTTTACGCAGCTCTTCGAAATCCTTCTTCTTGTCTTCTCTGTTCTTCATGATGACAACCCTGAATTCAATCCAACCGGCGACTACTCGTGATGCGCGGCTTCCTTCGCCGTCAACTCCGCCACATCCACCGCGATTCCCGGGCTCATCGTGGAGCAGAGGGTCGTACTTTTTACGTACTTGCCCTTGGCCGCGGATGGCTTGGCTTTCAGAATCGCCGTGATCAGCGTGGACGCGTTTTCGACAAGCTTGTCCGACGCGAAGCTGGTCTTGCCGACCGGCGCGTGAATGATTCCGGTTTTATCGACGCGGAATTCAACCTTACCAGCCTTGGTTTCCTGCACCGCTTTGGCAACGTCGACCGTCACCGTACCAGTCTTCGGGTTGGGCATCAGACCGCGCGGGCCGAGCACCTTACCGAGCTTACCGACCGAGCGCATCATATCCGGCGTGGCGATCACGGCATCGTAATCGGTCCAACCCTCAGACTGAATCTTGTTGACCATGTCTTCGCCACCGACAAAATCGGCGCCCGCTTCCTGGGCTTCGCGGAGCTTATCACCGCTCGTGATGACCAGGACTTTCTTGGACTTGCCGAGGCCATTCGGCATCAGAACCGTGCCGCGGACCATCTGGTCGGCGTGCTTGGGATCGACGCCAAGGCGCATGTGAACTTCGACGGTCTCGTCGAACTTCGCGAACTTAATTTTCTGGAGGAGCGGAACAGCCTGATCGAGTGGATACTCGCGGGTTTCGACCTGTTTCAGAGCAGCAGCGTACTTTTTGCCTTGTTTCTTTGCCATAGTTCCTCATTGGTTCAATCGGCGGCGCCTGAAAGCGCACACCTCCCACTGAGCTTTCCGTAAGGGGTACAGATAAATCGTAGCATGCGGGGTGGGCTGACGCAACCAAATGGGTGGGAGAACCGATGAGAGAGCCAGACGGCAAGAAGGAGAATGCTGGCTGCACCTTCAGACCGACATGGCATGGCAACGACGCTGCCGATTCCTTCTCCGAAGCGAGTTTGCAGAGGACACCTGATCTCCCTCCCATCTATCGTCGATGACGCAAAGGTCGAACTCTACCGGGCGTTGAAGAAGACAGGCATCCGCAAAAGCCGATCTGGCGCGGCGAATGGGTATTCACAAGCAACAGGTGGAACGACTCCTCGATCTTGACCACACTTCCCGAATCGAGCAGTTGGAGCTCGCCTTCCGCGTGATCGGCAAGCAACTAATAAATGATATCCGCGACGCTGTTTGGACCTTGCCACCTGATTCCATGGAAGACAATGGCGCCGGCGTCCCTCCGTCAAAGAAATCAGCATGGGGTCTCCCCGCTGCATTCGGCCCAGGTCCCACCAGCGAAGAGATTGACGAAAATCGCAGGAAAATGTTCCGCGGATCTGGTGAGTTACCTTGATCTCGGGCACCGCCGGTCTACGCAGGTCCGTCGACACGATCTGATCGCGCCCAATCTCGCTACACTGGTCCTGTGCAGACCGCACGCATCCCTGCCGCCTCACCGGTTGAGCAGTTCTTCCAGTATTCGCTGCTCGGTCTGGTCGCCTCCGCGTTCTGCGCGCTGGCGGATACGGGGCGGCTCGATCTCGCCTCGCTGACCTTCCTGCTCGGCGGCATTGTCTGGCGCATCCTGATGGTGGCGGGCGTTGTTCGCCTGCGCATTCCCCAAAAACTGATCACCGTTCTCGCCAGTTCCTACCTCATCTTCTATCCGATCGATTTCTATTTCCTCTCGCACGATTTTTTTGCCGCCACCGCGCACGGCGTCTGCTTCCTCGGCGTCGCCCGCATCCTCTCCGCGCGCAGCGAGCGCGACTACCTCTATACCGGAACCCTCGCCTTCGTCGCGCTTATCGGCGCGGCCGCGCTCTCTACAGAGCTCCGTTTCTTCTTCTGGCTCGCGCTTGCGATCCTTTTCGGGCTGGGCGCGTTGACGAGCGCCGAAATCCGTCGCGGCTTCCTCAGAGGCTCGCGGGCGGCCGGTACCACAGGACCTCGCAGCAACCGCCGGACCGCGCGATCACTCGCCTTCATGGTGATCTGCTCAGCCTGCGGAATTCTGTTCCTGACTGCCGGCCTGTTCTTCCTGGTGCCGCGCACCGCCCGCGCCGCTTCCCTGCTCTTCCCGAACGGAGCCCGGCTCACCGGCTTCACCAATTCCATCGACCTCGGCCGTTTCGGCGCCATCGCAAAGGACAACCGGCCCGTCCTCCACATTCGCACCTATGGCAAGCAACTGCCCGGCGATCTCAAGTGGCGCGGCTCGGCGCTCAGCCGCTTTGATGGTCGGCGCTGGTCCGAACCGCCCATCAGCTCAGAGGTAATTCCAGGCCAGGGCACGCTCTATCCCGTCGCCGACCGATGGCAGCGCTCCCGCCTCGATGGCGAACGCATGCTCTACCGGATCGACGTCAGCAATTCCGGCGGAGGCACGCTCTTTGTGGCGGGCGTCCCCGAATTTTTCAATCTCGACGCCCCCAGCGTCATTCGCACTGCCGACGATTCGTTCCGCGCGACCACCCTGCCCGGCGAACCGATCGTCTATGAAGTCTCGGCGTTGCGCGGCGCGCCTCTAGCCTACCCGCTCCCCCCGTCCGACCGCAGGCGCAATCTCGCCCTGCCTCCGATCGACAGTCGTATTGCCGCTCTGGGCCGCGAATGGACCGCGGGCGATCCGAACCAGACGGATTACTCCCGCGCCACCCGCATTGAACAGAGACTTCAGCGCGGCTTTCAGTATTCGCTCGACACGACGGGGGAATCCCGCAGCCATGACCCGCTCGCCGACTTCCTTTTCGTGACGAAGCGCGGCTACTGCGAATACTTCGCCTCCGCCATGGCCGTGCTGCTCCGAACGCAGGGAATCCCGGCGCGAGTCGCGACCGGTTTCCAGAGCGGTTATTTCAACGATGTCTCGAACGCCTGGGTAGTGCGGGCTTCGGACGCTCACGCGTGGGTGGAAGCCTGGATCGATGGCCACGGCTGGGTGACGTTCGATCCCACTCCGCCGGGCGCCGGCGCATCTTCCGGCGGGTGGCTCGAGACGAAACTACGCCGCATAAGCATGTATATGGATGCGATGGATACGGCCTGGCAGCGGTGGGTCCTTGCCTACAATCCCGGCCAGCAGGCCGAACTGGCCTTCGGCTTCCGGAACAAGCTTCGCACTCTGGGCTCCGATCAATCGAATTTCTCGTTGCCACGCGTGCTGCTGCCCAAACTCGGATACGGACTCGCGTGGATCGCGCTCATGCTCGGCGCAATCTTCGTGCTTCGCCGTTTCGGCCCACGGTTGCGGCGGGAATGGCAGGCGCGTACCCGCATCCGCAAAATCCGCTCCGGCCTGGGGACGCCCAACGACGCCGCTGTGGTTTACGAACAGATGCTGGACTCGCTGGCGCGGCGCGGCTTTGAGAAACCCGCCTGGTTCACGCCTCTCGAATTCGCGCGCACCCTGCCGCCCAGCGAGAAACAAAGGATTGTCGATTTCACCGCCGCCTATAACGAGGTTCGCTTCGGTGACGACGCCGCCGGTGCTGCCCGCCTCACCAGCATGCTCGAAAGCATGAACGCGCGCGGTTAGCGCAAAATCCCATTCAGCGCCAGCAGCAAAACCGATGTCACTGAACAACCGAGATGGTCACGCCATCCTGCGAAGGATAAGCCGTCAGCAGATTGCAGTTCGAGCCCATGACGACCTGCACGGGCACTGCGCCCGGCAGCGTTGCGGCTGGAATCTGCGCGTTCACCTGCATCACACCGGCAACGAGCGCAGGCGCATCGCCGGCGTAACTCGGAATCACGCATTGATTGCCGATCTTCACGGCTACGGGCTGATAAGGTTTCCCCAAACACGCAATCCCGCAGTTTGTGGGCGCCACTTTGCCATCGGCGGCCGTTGACGTGTAACCCGCGCCGGTCGCGTAGAGCGTGATGAAGCTTCCGGCTTTGGCGGGGTTCGAAATCGAGTTGACGGTCTGGTTTTGATTCAGCGCCGCCGCCCCTCCCGTACCGGAAGCATTCGAGGTGAAGATGGAAGGCGTGATTGCGGCCACCGGCATGGTGGCGCTGTATGTGTTGCCCTGATAAGTCACATCGATCGCCGCAGTCCCCGATCCCGAGATCCCATATGGGGCCACGACGGAAACCAGCCCGGAAGAAGCGTAGATGATCGGCGCAGGCGTTCCGTTGAACGTGACGGTCGTCCCCGCGAGTGTCGTCGGAAACTGGCCGTTCGAGTCCGGCGCGCCTGTGGTCAGAGTCGCCGGACCCAGGCCTGTTCCGAACAGCGTCAGGACTTCGCCCGGTGAAACATAACCGGGCTGCAGATAAGATCCCGGCACTTCGCTCGCGGAATCCTGCACGCCAACCGAAGAATCCACCGCAACCAGCTTGCGAATCACGTTATTGCCCGTGTCCGCAATCAGAATGCTGCCGTCCGGCATGACTGCGAGACCGCCCGGCTTCGAAACCTGAGCAAGCGAACCGGGGCCGCCATCGCCGCCGAAGTTTGAGTAGCCATTACCCGCTATCGTCACAACGCCGCCGCCTGGCAGCGCTTTACGCACAGTGGAAGAAGACCCGTCTACAAAATAAAAATTGTCCGCCTTGTCGACGCCGAGGGAGTTGGCAGCCACGCCAGTCAGCACGGTCGAAATGTTGCCGCTCGTATCCACCTTCCGGATATTCAGGTTGCCCACATCGCCTATATAAAGATTGCCCGCCGAATCGAACGCCAGCGAAGCCGGCGACGCGAGAGACGCCTTATTTGCGGCGCCTCCGTCGCCTGAATTCCCATACGAGCTGTTACCAGCAAAGACTGTGATCGTACCGGAGCCCGTGACCTGATAAACGTTGAAGTTGGCGCTGTCCGCTATATAAAGATTGCCCTTGGAATCGAACGCAAGAGCGCCGGGGGCGCCGAGCGTAGTGTGCGCGGTCGGGCCGCAGAACGGTCCCGTAGTGTTGCCGACAAATGTGAAGATCTTCGGCGCAGTATTCGTCGCCGGGTTGTCAACCTTGCGGATGCGGCAGGTTGACGTATCCGAAAAATAAATGTTGCCGCTGCCATCCACCGCGATCCCGTGCACGTCGAACATGGTAGCCGATGTCGCCAGATCCGTATCGCCGCTGTTGCCGGCGAGGCCGCTGCCCGCGATGATGCCGGTATTCCCGGAACTCGCGATCACCATGCGGATGATGTAAGTGAAATAATCCCCGATATAAAAATTGCCCTGGCTGTCCACGGCAATCGTGGAGGGATGGTACAACTGCGCGCTCGTGGCTAACGTCGGCGTAGTATCGCCCGGCACTGGAAAAAGTCCAGCTACTCCCGGTATGCCGGCAACGGTGGAGATCGTATATTGCTGGGCGGCGGCCATCCCCGCGGCGGCGAACAGCAAAGCGATCGTCTGGAAACTCTTCATGGAGAACTTCATGTAGCCTTGTTTAATTTCGCGGTTTCGCGGCACGGATTCGACTTTAGTGAGACGCCCGCTTCCGCAAAATCGTTGCGGACCTTTCCGGAAAAATCTGGCTCCGGAAAGTTGCGGAAAAGCGTTGACCCGGTTTCGTTAAAAGCAATGATACCAGCCCGATATGGCAGAATCGGAAAGACAGAGAGCCGATGAGAACGCGAAACCCGGTAACCAGCCAACTGACTCGGCGCGGCTTGTTGCGCAACGCATTGGGCGCCGCCGCTCTCCTGCCCGCCGCGCGCCTGCTCGCCCAGAACGCGCCCGACGGATTCAAGGTCTATACCGACGCGCCCCGTCTTTTTCTCCGCACCGCCCGTCTCCGCCTCCTCCGCCGCGAACGCGAGCGCCGTTCGCTTCGCTGGGATCAATTCGAAACTCTCTGGAATGGAGCCGCCGAGTTTCCGGAATTCGGCTGGAGCGCCGCGCTCCGCTACCAGATCGCCGAGGATTCCGCAGCCGGGGGCCAGGCGGTGAGCTGGGGAGTTGCCAAGGCCACGGCAACCGGCGCGGTTTCGGAAAACGTGGTCCGCCAGTTAGCCCTGATCGCCGATTGGTGCGATCCCCTGATGCAGGCGGCGGATAAGACCGCGATCTACGCCAGGCTCGAACGCTACGCCGCGGCGCCGGTCCCGGCGGCCGGTCTCACGCTGGCGGAGGCTCGCACCCGGGCGCTCGCCGCCATCGCGATTTCCGAAGCTCGGCCCGCCGTAGCGGAAAAAGCGTTGCGGGATCTCTACGAAGAGTTCTGGACGAAGACCTTTGTCCCCGGCCTGCTTTCGGCGAAGCGGCATGTGCCCAACCCGGATGCCAACGCTCTGATCGAATTGATGCACGCCTTCCGCGACAACCTCGATTTCGATCTGCGCGAAACCTGCGCAAAGTGGTACAAGGACTACGGCCCGCTCCACATCCTGGCTCACTATCCCGAGCCGTTTCCCGCACCGGAAAACGAATTTCGCATCCCTGCCGATCCTCAGCTCGACCTGCACGGACCCGACGTCACCAAAGCCACGCTCTCGCGCGCGGCCGAACTGGCCATGATCGCCTACGATTCGAACGCCGCCGAAACGCAGTTGCTCCAGGGATTCGTGATGAACGATCGTTTTCTGATGCGCGGCGCGCTCGGGATCGCGTACGAGCTGATGTGGGCGAATCCCTATCAGCCCGGTCTGAGCTACTATCACGTGCCGCTCGTAGCGCACGATTCCATCGGCGGCGAGCTTTACGTACGCTCCACGTGGGAGGACGACGCGCAATGGCTCGGTTTCTTCGGCGGCCAGTTGCAGTTGTTCGGCAACGGAGAGCTGAAACACATCGATCCGCAGGCCGCGCACGATCCCATGGATCTCGAAGAAGCCACGGTATTCTTCGCGCGCAACGCCGACAAGTTTCGCGTGCCTCAGCGCGCCGCCCCTGCCCGGCCGCCTGACGCCGGCCCGGAGGATATCGCCGATCCGTTTCCGGTCGACGACGTCTTCATCCTCGGCCTGAAACCAGGCGTTCCGTATCACGTGGAAGTCGACGGTGAAGGAATGTTCGAAGCCTCCTCAGACCCAGGCGGGATCGTTTACACGCCCGGCCTGCCGTCCGGAGCGCAGGTGCGCTTTGGACTGGCCAATCTCGCATGAGCGCAACGCCGGAATTCGTTTTACGCTCATTGACGATCGGCGCCGGAGCCACCGTCGTTATCGACCTTTGGGCCCTTTTGCTGAAGCAGTTTGGAATTTCTTCGCTGAGCTTTGCGTTCCTTGGCCGTTGGCTCGGACACCTCTTCGCCGGACACTGGAAGCACGAAAACATCGCGAAAGCTGCGCCGATCGGAGGCGAGCTGTGGCTCGGGTGGCTGGCGCACTATTCGATCGGAGTCAGCTTTGCGGCGGTGTTACTCGGCATGAGCGGACCCGAGTGGGCGCACAACCCGACCTTGCTTCCCGCCCTCATCCTCGGAGTCTTAACGGTGGCTGCGCCCTTGTTCGTCCTTCAGCCAGGGATGGGAGCGGGGGTCGCGTCTTCCAAAACCGCGAAGCCGCTGTTTAACAGCGTCAAGAGCGTGATTACCCACATCGTATTTGGAATCGGCTTATATCTGGCGGCTCTCGCGACGGACTGGCTGATTCCGGCTTAGTTGTAAATTGTTTCCGGC
>DASYCD010000041.1:0-8764 GCA_036500405.1 Bryobacteraceae bacterium | reverse complement strand
CTGGCGAAAACAGCCGAAACGAGCGACGCCATCACGGCTACCGGCACTCTGAACGTATTGCGATACGGCCAGGTGCTGAACGCCTTCCAGACGGTGGGCGTACGCGGCGCCGGATTGGCTTACGACGGGCTCTATTACGTGCGCACCGTCTCGCACAGCATCAAGCGCGGCGAGTACAAACAGAGCTTCACGCTTTCGCGGGACGGCCTCGTCTCGCAAACACCAGTGGTGCCTTCATGACAGGGACAGAACAGAAATTTTTCGGCAAATATCGCGGCACCGTGGTCAACAACATCGATCCCATGCAGCAGGGGCGGCTCATGGTGGAGTGCCCAGACGTCCTGTCGCTCGCGCCTTCGAGTTGGGCGGAACCGTGTGTGCCGCTTGCCGGGCCGACTGGCGTCGGCATGGGTGTGTATCTTGTGCCGCCGATCGGCGCGGGTGTGTGGGTCGAGTTCGAGAAAGGCGACCCGGATCATCCGATCTGGGTGGGCTGCCGGTACGGTTCGGCCGCCGACGTTCCACCGCTTGCCCTGCTCGGTTTGCCGGTCTCGCCGAGCATCGTGCTTTCGACGCAATTACAGAACACAATTTCCATCAGCGATGCGCCCGGGCCCACCGGTGGAATCATGCTCAAAAGCACGACCGGCGCAATGATCGTCGTCAACGATCTCGGGATCATCATTCAGAACGGAAAAGGCGCGACGCTGACCATGGTCGGGCCGAGCGTGATTGTCAACGAAGGGGCGTTGATGGTGACTTAAATGGAAGGGAAAAGCATATGCCAGGTTTTCTGATGCATCAGGGCGCGACCGTGATCTGCGCACACGCCGGTCAGGCGCAGCCGACTGTGCCGAATCCGCGGGTCACTGTTACCGGAATGCCCACGGTTCCGCTTTCGGGTCCGTGGGTGGTCGCGGGCTGCGCGATGCCGCCGCCGATTGCAGGGAATGGACCGTGTGTCACAGCCCAGTACATCGTGGGAACAACGAGAGTTCTTTCGAATGGTCTGCCGTTGCTGACATTCGACAGTCAGGCGATCTGTGTTCCTACGGCAACGCCTTTGATCACGGTTGTGACGCAGACGAGGGTATTCGCAACTTAAGCAGGCGCCAGTATGAATGTCGCTTTTCCATATTTGTTTGACGGGCGCGGGCGGACGGCAGAAGCAAACGATCCGGATCACATACGCGATCTGATCGAGCAGGTGCTTTTTACCGCGCCCGGCGAACGCGTGAACCGGCCCGATTTCGGATGCGGCTTACTGCAGATGGTATTCGCTCCCAACAGCAGCGAACTCGCGACAGCTACCCAGTTTCTCGTTCAGGGAGCGCTTCAGCAATCGCTCGGGGACATTATCAACCTCACCAACGTGGGTGTTTCGCAGGACGATAGTTCGCTCACCGTGACCGTGCAATACACCGTTCGCGCGACACAGCAGCAGGCCGTTGCGGAGTTTACCAGGGGAGGGCTAACCGCATGATCTACGCGTGTTGTACTCCAGGCAGGCGCGCCATCATCGCTTCGCAATCGACCCTGAATGGCATCGATTTCCTGGATGTTGTCGACTCTACGTCGATGCCGAACGATCAGCGACAGCGAACGCTGCGAGTGCATTTCATCAATCCGTTGAGTCCGGGCGACCTTACGGCCGCCAATGTGCGAATCACTGGCGGAGAACGGATCACCAACGTCAAAGTCACTTCCATTGCCTGGGACGGAAACTCCTCTCCGCCCGGCGATCCGCATGTTCTGATTGTGACCGTCAACGGCCCTGGAGATTTCACGCCCTACACGCTGTCGCTGGTCGATACAGCCGACACCGCCGAGCCTGCGCCGGGCTTCGATCGAATCCTTTCCAGCATCGAGTTTTCATTCAAGGCGGCGTGCCCCAGTACTCTCGATTGCCAGAACGCGTCAGATTGTTCGCCTTCGCCGCTGGAAACCGCCGATTTCTCTTATCTTGCCAAGGACTTCGCCAGTTTCCGGACATTGATGTTAGATCGCCTCGCCACGATCAACCCGGCGTGGCAGGAGCGTCATCCCGCCGATCTCGGGATCATGCTCGTGGAATTGCTGGCGTTCGTGGGCGATTATCTGAGCTACCAGCAGGATGCGGTTGCGACCGAGGCTTATCTGAATACCGCGCGCCGCAGGACATCAGTGCGGCGCCACACGCGATTGATCGATTACCCGATGCACGACGGGCGCAACGCGCGCACGTGGCTCCAGTTCCAGGCGAGTCCCGGATCGGATGGAACAGTAGTCTCGAAGGGCACACAGGCATTAACAGCCGGGAACCAACCTGGCGTGGCGCTCGACATCAGAACACCGCTCTACGCGCAGGCAATTGCCGAAAATCCGCGAGTGTTTGAACTGATGGAGGCTGCGACCCTCTACCCCGCGCACAACGAGATTCCGTTCTACACGTGGGGAGACGATCAGTGCTGTCTGGCGCAAGGCGCCACCACCGCGGATTTGCGCGGGTATCTGCCGCAACTGAGGGTAGGCATGGTCCTGTTGCTGCAGGAAATCAAAGGCGCGGATACGGGATTTCCGGAGGATGCCGATCCGCTGCATCGGTGCGCGGTACGGCTGACTCAGGTGCAGTATCTTTCCGATCCGCTCGGCGGCGCGTTGCAGAGCCCGCCAGATACAACGCCCGTCGACGTGACCCGAATCTCATGGGCGACAGACGATGCGCTGCCCTTCGCACTCTGCATCTCCACAGGCACGTTTGACGATGTCAGCGCCGCATTTGGAAATGTCGCGCTGGCCGATCATGGACGGACGATATCCGGCGAGCAACTGGGTATGGTCCCGGAGCCGAATCCTGCGCTGACGTTGCCGCAAGCCCCCGCGAATCGTTGCGCTGCGCAACTCCCGCCTGACCCGAAGCCGGCTCGCTACAATCCGACGCTCACTTACGGTCCGTTGACGTTCGCCGAGCTGATCGATTCCAGCGCATCCGCAACGGCAGCCCTTCAGGCGCGGGAAACGGATGGGCTCCTTGCGCAGATCACCCTCACGGAACAGCCCTCCGGGGATGGCTGGACGATCGAGCGAGACCTTCTCGGGAGTGTCGCCGCGGACAAGAACTTCGTAGCGGAGGTAGAAGATGACGGAACAGCCACGCTGCGCTTCGGCGACGGAATTCTGGGCAGCGCTCCCATTGCCGGAGTTTCATTCGTCGCGCAATATCGAATTGGCAACGGCTCCGACGGAAACACCGGCGCCAATTCCATCACGCGCATCGCCACCGCGGATTCAACCCTGCTGGATTCTCTGAATCCGCCGATTCAGGCCGTTACAAATCCACTCGCCGCCGCCGGTGGACTCGATCCCGAGACGATTCAGCAGGTACGTACTCGCGCGCCATATGCTTTTCGAACGCAGGAACGAGCAGTCACTGAACAGGACTACGGCGATAAAGCAATCGTTGTGGATCCGGCTTTGACTAAGGCCCTCGGAACATTCCGCTGGACCGGCAGTTGGCGAACCGTTTTCGTCAGTGTGGATCCGGAGGGGACCGAATCGGTCGACTCCACGCGGCGTTCCACTATCGCTAACGGTCTCGAACTCTATCGGATGGGGGGTCACGATGTCGAGGTGAACGCCCCGGTCTACGTTTCGCTCGAGATTCGTATGACCGTGTGCGTCGCGCCCGGCTATCTGGCGAGCCACGTGGAACAGGCGCTCTTACAGGTGCTCAGCTCGAAAACGCTGCCCGATGGAACGAAAGGCGTGTTTCATCCCGATAATTTCACCTTCGGCCAGACCGTCTATCTCAGCCCCGTTTATGCTGCGGCGCAAAAGACGCCCGGTGTACAGTCGGTGACAATCACCCGCTTTCAGCGTCAGGGAAATTGCTCCACCAACGCCATCTTTGATGGCTCAAACTCTTCCGGCAAACTTCAGATGAACCGTCTCGAGATCGCGCGCCTCAATAACGATCCGAATTATCCGGAGCACGGCATTCTGAAGCTCTGTATGCAAGGAGGGCTGTGATGTCCTGCTCTGGCGCGACATGCACTTGCGGCTGCTGTTCGGGAATCTCGCAGGAAACGCCTGCAACCGTTCAGAATCGCCCCGGCCTGCCTGCGATCTCCTATCGCGTTGGCTCCTGGTCTCAGTTTCGGGATACTCTACTCGCCCGCATATCGCTTTCCGGACAGCCGCAGTTACGGCAATTGCGCACGCGGGAAAACGACGACTTCACCATCGCATTGCTGGATGCGTTCTCGGCAATGGCCGATGTGCTGACGTTCCACACAGAGCGCTACGCCAACGAATCGTATCTTCGTACAGCCACCGAGGAATTCTCCGTCCAGCAACTGGCGGCTCTGGTTGGATACAGGCCATCGCCGGGAGTCGCCGCGGATACGCAGTTGGCGTTTACCATCGATCCGTCCAGCGGCGCTTTCGGGCCAGCTATCAGTGGACCGTTACTGCCAGGGTCGAGCACCGGAGCACTCACGCCGTATGCCAGCCAGGCGGTCGCCATCCCGGTCGGCACGCGTGTGCAGAGCGTTCCCAATACTCCGAATCAGCTGCCACAAAATTTTGAGACCGTTCAGGAAATCGATGCCCGCGCCGCGTGGAACGCAATCTCGCCGCGGCTATCGCAGCCGCAGACAATTAGCGGCGATCAGACTTCGAACGTCACCACTCTCATTCTTGCGGGATCTGTAACCAATCTCAAGACAGGCGATCCGATTCTGATCCTCCTGTCGGACAGCGATTCGAATTTCCACCAGTTGAGAACAGTCAGGAAGGTAACCGTTGCCGCCGATGCGAAGACCACGCGGCTCGATCTGGACGGCGGCAGCGACGCATCGCTCGGTTATCAGCCCACCACCGAACAATCGCCTGGCGGTGGTCTCTCGGCGGGCACGATTTCGAGTGTTCCGGCAACAGAGCTCGATTCGGATGCCGTGAATCAGATTCTGAAGTATCAATGGGACGCTGGGACGCTTGCTGTGCTGGCACAGACCAAAAAGTGGCCGATCGAACAGCTCGAAGCAGCTCTGAATCAGCAGATCGCCGGAAATGCGCCATTCACCGGCGGCGCCGCGTACGTCCTGCGCCAGCAGGCTGCGGCTTTCGGCTTCAACCTCCCGCTGCTCGAAGTGCCGCCATTTTCTCCGCCTGCAACCTACGATCCGCTGAACAACGCCACGCTCGATAAGTGGGGCGGAACCGTGTATCTGGACAATGTCTATACGCAGATCGTTCCGCAGAGCTTTGCGGTACTGCAGACGGATGATGGAAGCGCCGGTCCCAAAGCGCTGAAGATTGCCGCTGTAAAAACGGTTACGCATCAGGATTTTAATGCTACGGTCAAGGTCTCCGCTTTTACCACCGACGCGTCGCTATCGGCGCTGACTCCCTTCCACATTCGCGGTACTTCGATCCTCTGCCAGAGTGAAGCGCTGCCCCTGGCGGCCGTGCCAATCACCGAAGACGTTCCCAGTGATGACAACGAAATCACGCTGGATCGCGTGTACCTTTCGCTCGCCGCGGGGCAACTCGTGGCGATATACGGACGGAGGACGGACCTGCCAGGTACGACAGCTTCCGAAGTTCGTACTCTCAAGACCGTCACACACGCCGGCGGGTTCACCATCATCAAGCTGGATGAGGCGCTTGAATATACCTATCTTCGATCCACCGTAACAATCAATGCCAACGTCGCAAAATCGACTAACGGGGCAACAGTGAGCGAGACGTTGGGGAACGGCGACGGCACTGAGACGTTCCAGACCTTCGCCCTGAAACAGTCGCCTCTCACCTATGTCAGCGCCGATACGCCCAGCGGGATTCAGTCGACTTTGCAGATATACGTGGACCAGCAGCTCTGGAAGGAAGTCCCATATTTTTATGGCCACGGTCCAACCGAGCACATCTACATCACCAGTCAGGATGACCACGGCGTAACCACCGTGACCTTCGGCGATGGCCAGGCAGGCTCTCGTCTGCCATCAGGCACCGCGAATGTAGCCGCGGCTTACCGATACGGAATCGGGACGCCTGGTCTGGTGGATGCGAATCAGATTTCGTTGTTGGCCACACGTCCCCTCGGAGTGCGCGCCGCCACTAACCCACTCGCTTCTATCGGCGGGACTGACGCGGAGACGCTCGACGATTCGCGAACCAACGCCACGCTGACGATCATGGCTCTCGATCGCGTCGTCTCGCTCGGCGATTACGAGAGCTTCGCGCGAGCGTTCACCGGAATCCGAAAAGCTCTCGCCGTGTGGATCTGGACAGGGCAGGACCGGACCGTGCTTCTCACGGTGGCTGGCGTGGACGGCGCGATCGTGGACACCACCAATCTCAGCAATGCGATTGCGAATTCCTCCGAGCCTGGCATTGCCGTCAAGACTCAGTCCTATACGCCCATCTTTTTCAGGATGGCCGGCACAGTGGCGGTCTTGCCGGATTACGTTCCCCTGGATCTGCAGTCAAAAATCGAAGCCGCTCTGCGTGGTCAGTTTTCTTTCGATGCGCGCGAGTTTGGACAGGCCGTCAACCTCAGCGAAGTCGTCGCCGTGATTCAGGGCGTGAAGGGCGTGCAGGATGTCGATCTCACCGCGCTTTACCGGTCGAACGATCCTTCTCCGTCGCTGCAGGCATATTTGCCGGCGCAGGTTCCGCAAGGCGGATCGAGAACGCCCGCCCCGGCGGAGCTGCTGAGTCTGGATCCCGGTCCGCTGTTCCCGGATCTTGAGGTGTCACGATGAAGGCGCTCGATCTCAATAGCCTGTACCAGCTGATCCCTTCGGTCTACCGGGTTCGGGATACCGAGCTTGCGCTCCAGGCCGGAAACAATCTCGATACGGTCGACCTTCAGATTCTGCAGGCGCTGCTTACAAATCTGGTGGGACTTACTCCGGTGCAGCAGCAGCAATTGGCCGCTCTTCAGGAGAAGCAGCAGCGAGGGCCGCTCAAATCCCTGTTAGCGATTCTGGCCGAGCAGATCGAGGTTCTGCAGGAGAGCCTTTATCAGTCCTATGACGACCTGTTCATCGAAACTTGCCAGCCATGGGTGGTTCCCTACATCGGAGATCTGGTCGGCGTCAAAGGACTGGTCGATTTTCCCGGCACTCCATACAGCGTTCGCGCCGCCGTTGCCGATACGATCGCGAACCGCCGCCGCAAAGGCACAGTAGCAGGTCTTGAGCGTCTGGCCCGCGATGTCACCGGATGGCCAGCGCACGTTGTCGAATACTTCCAGCTACTCGCCACCACGCAATACATGAATCACATTCGCCCCGGCAATCTTGCCTGGCCGGATGTCAGAAACGCTGACTGGGGTCTGCCGAATACGCCATTCGACACCAAAACGCACACAGCCGATGTCAGAAACATGGATGGCGGCGGCCTCTACAATATCCCGAATATCGGGATCTGGTTGTGGCGGCTGGAAGCGTTCCGTATCGAGTCCGCGCCCGCTTATCGGGTCGACGATCATCGATTTACGTTCGATGCTGTGGGACGGGATACGCAGCTGTACACGCTTCCGCAGCCCATGACGGACGAGTCGGGGCGAAGCCAGCCGATCAACGTGCCCATGCCGATCACCCGGCGGATGTTCTATGCGGCGCCTGCAACTTACCAGGGCCAGGATCTGAGTTTTTCTATCGATCAGTCGGGATTGGCGTCGACATTACCCGTCCGCGCCTGCAATCTGACCGAATGGAAACATAAGCCTGCCGACTTTATCGCTGTCGATCCGGAACTGGGAAGAATCGCCTTTCCCGATTCGGTTACGCCGGGCAGCCTGCATGTGAACTACACCTATGCCTTCAGCGCCGAATCTGGTGGGGGCCCTTACAGCCGCCCGTTCGACGACACGGCGGGCGTAACGATCTCGATTCCTGCGCAATACGCAACGCTGCAGGCCGCCCTCGACCAGGCGCAACTCGAATACTCGGGGGGCGCGACCTCCGTTGCGATCGAAATCAAAACGAACGACTATCTGATCGAAACTCCGTCGATCGTGATTCCCACCGGCGCGTCGCTCCTGATTCAGGCGGCGGATGGCTTCCGTCCCGTCCTCGTGCTCTCCGGCGATCTGAATGTGAATGGCGGCGGGAATTCGACGCTCGCGATCAACGGGTTGCTCGTGGCGGGCGGATGTATCGCGGTCCACAGCCTGGAAACCCTGACCATTTCGCATTGCACTCTCGCGCCAATGCCGACGCCGGCGATCGGAACCGCGCCCGCCCAACCCATGGCTCCCCGCGTCCTGGTGGTGGAAGGATCTGTTGTCATCGATCACTCGATTACCGGCCCTCTCCGTATCGATGCGAATTCCGCCGTCACCATTCAGGACAGCATTGTCGATGCCGGATCCCAATACGAAATCGCCTACGCGGATGAGGATTGCGCGGCCGCGGGCGGTCCGCTGACGATCACGAATTCCACCGTCATCGGACAGGTCCATGCGCGGCAGGTTCCGCTGGCATCAAACGTTATCTTTCTGGCGTTACTCAGCCCGGGAGACGTCTGGCCCGCTCCGGTTTCGGTCGATCAGCTTCAACAGGGCTGCGTGCGTTTCAGTTATGTGCCACCCGGGTCCAGAGTTCCATCTCCTTACCGGTGCTACTCGGGCCCACTTGCGCCGGCGTTCACCTCGCTTCGATTCGGTGATGCCGGCTATTGTCAACTCAACTCCCGTTCGGGCGATTCCATTTTGAAGGGCGCCGACGACCAATCCGAAATGGGAGTTTTTCACGATCTTTACCAGCCGCAGCGCGCC
>DASYCD010000040.1:0-14615 GCA_036500405.1 Bryobacteraceae bacterium | reverse complement strand
CGGCTCGTCGAGCAGCAGTAAATTGGGCTTCTGCAGCATGAGCCGGCAGAAGATCAGCCGCGCGACTTCGCCGCCCGAAAGCGCCGCAGTCGGCTTCATACCTTCCTCGCTCTTGAACAGCATCTGGCCGAGCAGCCCGCGCAACTCCTCATTACCGGCCTGTGGATCGAATTGCTGCAGCCAATCGAAGATCGTCAGTCCCGGCTTGATCATCCCGCGCGGATCCTGCGGAAAATAGCCGACCTGTACTTCGTGGCCCCACTCAATCACCCCGCCATCCACCGGAAAATCTTCCGCCATGCCAGCGGGCGCGCTGCCCATCAGCGAACGGAGAATTGTGGTTTTGCCGACGCCGTTGCGGCCGAGGATACCGATCTTTTCGCCACGCGTCACGCTGGCCGTGAAGTTCGAAATGACGGGCGACCCGCCCTCGTACGATTTCGTGAGGCCCTTAAGTTCGAGCGCATGCTTGCCCGAAGGCCGCTTCATATCGAACCGGATAAACGGGCGTTGGATGTTAGACCGCGCGAGATCCGCGGTTGCAAGGCGCTCGACTTCTTTCTTGCGCGACATCACCTGGCTTGAACGCGTACCGGCCGAGAACCGCGCGATGAATTCGTTGAGCTGCGCGATCTTCTTTTCTCGCTGCGCGTTTTCGGCTTCGAGCCGCGAGCGCACCTGCGTCTTCGCCAGCACCATATCGTCATAGCCGCCGGTGTAGGTGATGATCGTTTCGTAATCGATATCGGCGGTGTGGGTACAGACGCTGTTGAGGAAGTGGCGATCGTGCGAAATGACGATCAGCGTGCCCTGATAGCGCGACAGAAAATCCTGCAGCCAGTGGATCGATTCGAGATCGAGGTGGTTCGTCGGTTCGTCCAGCAGCAGCGCGTCGGGGCCGCCGAACAGCGCCTGCGCGAGCAGCACGCCTACCTTCTGGCCGCCCTGTAGTTCGTGCATTTTCTTGTCATGAAAACGCTCGGGGACGTCAAGACCATCCAGCAGAACCGCAGCGTCGCTTTCAGCCGTATAGCCGTCGTTTTCGGCGACAACGCCTTCGAGTTCACCGAGGCGCATGCCGTCTTCATCGGTCATGTCCGTCTTGGCGTAAAGAACCTCGCGTTCTTCAAGCGCGGCCCAGAGCGGTTTGTTGCCCATGATGACGGTGTCGATCACGCGGTATGCGTCGAACGCGAACTGATCCTGGCTCAGAACGCCAACGCGCTTCGGGCGGACGACAGTGCCCTTTTGCGCATCCAGTTCGCCGGTCAGGATCTTCATGAACGTCGACTTGCCCGCGCCATTCGGACCCGTCAGGCCATACCGGCGGCCCGACAGAAACGTGGTGCTGACGTCGTCAAACAAAACTTTTGCGCCGTAGCGCATGCTTACGTTATTAACTGAAATCACGGGAAAATTTAGGGAGAACTACACCACTATGATACCAGCGGGTCGCAGCCTGCATTTATCTGCGTGCATCTGCGTTAATCTGCGGCCAATAATTTCTAGGCCATTCGCAGCGCCGAATTCCAGCGATCCTCGATTTACCGATGGAACGGTCCTTCGGCATATTCGAGGAGCGCTTCGGTGCAGTCTATGGTCAGCCCTGGACGAAGCCCCATCGGCGATGGTTCCACCTTCAGTGATCGCTTGCCAGCCGGAGTGTTACTGGCACTGGGCTGATCTGAATCCGAGGTTGGCTTCCGATCACAAGGCGCGTCATCTTTCGACTGGGTGTCATTCATTTGCTTCTCCACGATTCGCAATCAAACTTCGACAATAGTCAATTCTGGCGCCAGCCGCCGAAGGTCAGTCGGATCGCTCGTAAATACGGACTGGTCTGCGCGACGGGCGCACACGACAACGTGCGCGTCGACAACATCGCTGGTCCCGGTTTTCGCCAGCAGCAAACCCACAGCCGTCGCATCAGGACCGTCAAGCGATACGAGCTGAGTTTCAGGCTGACGTATCAATCGACTCAATCGCGCCTGTTTTGCGGGATTACGCATCGCCTGTGCCAGTGCGGCTGCCGGGATTGTGATGCGCATCCCCCGATCCGCACAACGTTTAATCACCGTAATGACGCGACGGTCGTTCCGGTCAAGTGCGATTAGCGCCCCAGCGTCGAGCGCAATGCCACTCACGCGGCGTTCCGTCGATGAGAACCGGGTTTCGTTTTCTGAGACGTCAGAATGGCATCAGCCCAGGATTTCTCGCTGGCAGTGAGAGGACCACCCGTCTGATCCAGTGCCTCTTTTAGCATTTCGCGCCACCCCGCCGCATCCGCAAGAGCAAGCGCAACGGCATGCTGGACAAATGCGGAAATATTTGACGCTCTGCCCGCGGCTACCAGCGCGCGAACTTCGGACAGTTGCTCATCGGGAAGAGTCACCGTGATCTTGCTGGTTGCCATACCAAATACCATACCATATCCAAACTCCGGACAAATCGAGATAAGATCCGGTTGTGCAATAGGTTACCAGCCGGCACCCGCACCCGAAAGTTGAGGCGAACAACCGTAAAATGTATTTTGCAACTGCCCCGTGTTAAAGTATTTAGTTAGTCCTACTACAATGCCCAAACGTACTTTCCAGCCGAACAACCGCCGCCGCGCCAAGGTGCACGGTTTTCGGAAACGCATGAAGACGGCCGATGGCCGCGCCGTGCTCTCGCGCCGCCGTGCGCAGGGCCGTAAGAAGCTGACTGTCAGCTCGGAGAGGTAGTCCGGATCGCGCTCGACCGCCAGCCGGATTTGCCCTCCGGCGAATCCACCTCCGGCTTTCCAAAAAGTGTCCGGCTACTCCGTTCCAGCGATTTCCGAAAAGTCTATGACCAGGGCACTCGTTACACGTGTCCCCTGTTCGCCGCTTTTTGTCTCGCCGTGCCCGGAGAGCGCCGTATCGGCTTCACTACGCCGCGCGCCTTGGGCAAGGCCGTCCAACGAAACCGCATCCGCCGCCGCGTCCGAGAGGCCGCGCGGCTGGAATTGGCGTCGCTGAGCGAAGGGTGGTGGGTCGTATTCAATCCACGGCGCAAAGCGGCGGACTGCATGTTTTCGGATCTCCGGCGCGAGGTTCAGCGTATCTTTATTCGGTGCGGAAATTCGCCATCGCCGGTCTCACAGCCGCCCTCCGGGGGTACAAGCGAGTGATTTCTCCCCTGCTGCCTTCCGCGTGCCGTTACTATCCAACCTGTTCGGACTACATGCGGGAAGCGATCGAAATCCACGGCCCCGTCCACGGGACCTGGATGGGCATCCGCCGTCTCGCCCGCTGTCACCCATTCCACGAAGGCGGATTCGACCCCGTACCGCGCTGATCCGGATAACCTGACCACACATGAGTTCCCCCTCTAACAAACCCGCGAACGCGCCCAAAGAGATGTCGAGCGAGATCCGCATGCTCCTCTTCTTCGGACTCGCGGGCCTGATTCTCTTCGGTTCCAACTGGCTCTATCACCAGATGGGTTTGGTTCCGGATGAGACCGCGAAGACCGCGCCCCAGGCTGCGGGGAGCAGCGGCGCGAAGATGGCGACAGTTGCCCATGCCGCGACCGGGCCTGCCACTAAAGCTCCCATATCCAAACCTGCGGCAGTTCCTCCCCTTGCTTCCGCAGCGCCGGTAGCCGCGATCACTGTCGACCAGAAACAGAACACGGTCATCGACACGGACGTCTATCATGTCGTTTTCTCGAACGAAGGCGCTGTTGTCCAAAGCTGGACGCTGAAGAAATATAAGGACGCGAAAGGCCGTCCACTTGAAGTGGTCAACCAGCCTGGCGCCGCGAAAGCGGGCTACCCGCTCGCCATCCAGTTCCGCGGCGAAGCGAGTTCCCCCATCAACAAGGCGCTCTGGCAGGTGCATCCTTCCGCCGATGGTCTTACGGTTGAATACAACTATTCCGATGGCCACCTCTCGGCGAAGAAGACTGTCGCGTTCACTCGCAGCACCTATCTGGTCCAGATAGCCGAGGAAGTCCAGCGTGACGGCGCAGGCGTGCCGCATCAGATTTCCTGGCACGCGGGCTTCGGCGATCTGGATGTGACCAACGCCTCCAGCCACGTCGCCGCCATCCGCTACGACGTGAAGGAAGACAAGCTGATTCGCGATGCCGCAAAGGTCGCGAAGAATGGCCCGGTCTATACCGACGGCCAGTTCTCGTTCTACGGCATGGAGGATCAGTTCTTCGTCACGGTATTCCTGCCGCCGACCGATTCCACCATCAAGACCACGCTTTTTGCCGACACCGTTGCAACGGAATATAACAAGACCGAAGATCAATTCACCGGCGTCTCCATTGGCGGCGAGGCGCGCAACCAGCTCAGCCTCTATGTGGGGCCGAAAGATGGCGACATCCTCGCGTCGGTGAATCCAAAGCTCGGCAAAGTCATCGACTGGGGCTGGTTCCGCATTCTTGCGCAACCGCTGTTCCTGGTGCTGCGCGAGCTGAACAACGGCTTCATTCACAACTACGGCTGGGCCATCATCGTCCTCACGCTCATCATCAATACGGCGCTGTTTCCGCTCAAGATCATGAACCTGAAGTCGATGCGGAAAATGCAGCTCGTTCAGCCGCAGATCAACAAGATCAACGACAAGTACAAGGGCATCGGCATGAGCGACCCCCGCTCGCAGCAGAAGCAGGCGGAGGTCATGGAGCTTTACAAGAAGCACGGCATCAACCCCATGGGCGGCTGCATCCCGATGCTGATTCAGCTTCCGTTTCTCTATGCGTTTTACAGGGTTCTCTCCGTGTCGGTGGAGATGCGCCATCAGGGCTGGCTCTGGGTGGCGGATCTCACGCAGCCCGAACACTTCGGAATCCACTTCCTTCCGCTGATCATGATCGTGACCAGCGTGATGCTTCAGAAGATGACGCCGACTCCCACCGGCGGCGATCCCAACCAACAGAAAATGATGCAGTTTATGCCGGTTCTGATGGGTATCTTCTTCTGGTCGCTCTCCAGCGGTGTGGTGTTATACTACCTAACCAGCAACTTAGTGGGCGTCGGGCAGCAGTGGTTCTTTAACAAGACCTCAGCTCCTCTCCCCACAACCACTGTAATTAAGGACGGCAGGAAGAAGGCTTGAAGCCAAAATATTCGATTGACGAAACCGGTCCCCGGATCGAGAGCTTTCTGCGGCGGATTATCGCGAATGCGGGATTCGAGCTCGACTTTACTGTGGAGGCCGGCGAGCAGTCGAACTCCGAGTTTGAGACGCCGGACCTGGTGGTGAAGTTCACCGGCGAAGATGTCGATCTCATTCTGAGTAACCGCGCCGAACTGCTGCTTGCGCTCGAGCACATTTGCCAGGAAGAGCTGCGGATGCACTCCGACGATCACTCGCGGATTGCGTTCGACGCGAACGACTATCGGGCGTTGCGCATCGAAGAGCTCCGCATGACCGCGCAGGTGGCGGCCGAAAAAGTGAAATCGTCCGGACAGCCCTTCCGCTTCGCCGCCATGAACAGCCGCGAACGGCGCATCATTCACATCGCGCTGCGGAATGAAACGGAACTGCGCAGCGAGAGTTCGGGCGCGGGACCGTTCCGCGGTGTTGTAGTGTATCCGGCGGGAATGCCGTCATTGCCCGAAGTGGCGCAACCGGCGTTTCGCCCGTCGCGCTTTGGACGACCGCCGGAGCCGGCCGATCGCGAAAGTGACCGCGGACGACGCTTCGGCGATCGCGGCCGCGGTGGCGGTGGCAATCGCGGCGGCGCTCGTCCCCGCCGTTAGGCTTGCGCCTTCACGACACCATAGCCGCTATTTCCACCCCACCGGGCCGCGGCGCGTTGGGCGTTGTCCGTATTTCGGGGCCGCAATCTTCTTCCATTGCGCGTAAAATCCTCAAACTGCGCACAGAACTCCATCCGTGGCGCGCAACGCGCGCAGACCTGACTGTTGATGACGTAATCGTCACTTACTTCGCGGCCCCCAAATCCTATACCGCCGAAGACGTGATCGAGATCTCGTGTCATGGCGCCCCCGTAATTCTGCGCCATTGTCTCGATCGCGCCGTGCAGGCAGGCGCACGCTTGGCCGAGCCCGGCGAATTCACGCTGCGGGCATATCTGAATGGACGCATCGATCTCCCGCGCGCTGAAGCCGTACGCGATCTCATCGAAGCCACGACGCTCTATCAGGCCAGGATCGCTGCACAGCAGACCCAGGGGTCGGTATCGCGTCTGCTGGCGCCGATCAAGACGCAACTGCTGGAACTGATCGCGCTGCTCGAAGCCGGCATCGACTTCGCCGAAGACGATATCAGCGTCGCGCCGGCGTCAGAGATCCTGCGGCGCCTCGAACCGCTGATCGCCGAAACCGGCGCGCTCGTGCGCAGCTTTCGCTACGGCAATCTCGTCCACAATGGCTTCGCTCTGGCAATTGTCGGCCAGCCGAATGTCGGCAAAAGCAGTCTGTTCAACCGCCTGTTGGAACAGAACCGTGCCATCGTCACTGACATCCCAGGCACCACGCGCGACGTGGTTTCGGAAACGATCGAGTTCGAAGGCATTCCGGTTCGAATTGTCGATACCGCCGGAATTCGCGAGACGAGTGAATTGGTGGAGAAGCTCGGGATCGAACGTAGCCGTCAGGCAATGGCGGACGCCGACCTGACGATCGTCGTGGTGGATGGCGACCGTTCTCTGGTGGAAAGCGCGCGCGAGCAGGGGCGAACACTGGTGGCCGCGAACAAATGCGATCTGCCGGGCTTTCAGGTCTTGCCTGGTGAGATCGCGGTGTCAGCCCTGACGGGCGAGGGCATCGAAACCCTGAAGCGCGCCGCCATCGAAATGCTGGCGCCGGGCGGGGAAGCTCAGGGTGGTTTTATCACCAGCCTCCGTCACGAAAACCTGTTGCGCGAATCGCTGGCGATGCTGGAAAAAACGCGCGAGGCCGTTCACTTCGCTGTGCCGCACGAGATGCTGCTGCTCGATTTGTACGGCGCGCTCCAGCCGCTCGATGCGATTACCGGCGTCACCACCGCCGACGACATCCTTAATCGCATTTTCTCGACGTTCTGCATCGGCAAGTAGGATCAGAGATCTTCGATTCGCAGTTTGACGTCGGCATACTTCCAGGCATCCGCGAATTTCGCATCGGTAGCGCTGGCGTCAGCCGTCCTGCCCTGCTTGCGCAGAGCCGCCGTGAGTCCAAACAACGCGCGGCCGCTGTTCGGATGCATCGCGAGTTCCGCGCGGAAAACCTTCTCCGCCCCTGCGGCATCGCCGAGCGCCAGCAGCACGCGACCCAAAGATTCGCGCGCCGGAATGTACCACGAAGGCGGTTCGTCATACGCCAATGCGTCTTCCAGCTTCACGGTTTCCTGCAACAGAGCGACGGCGGTCTTGCGGTCGCCCTTCGCCTCCGCGATCCGCGAATCGAGTATCTTGCCGGCAATCGCCAGCACAGTGCTCGCAGGATTGAGACCGACCATGTAATCTTTCGGCACGAGCCTGACAGCAGCGTCCATCGCGCGACGCTCCGCTTCAGCCTCCGGTCGCTTGCCAGTCGCGGCGAAGGCCATCCCGCGGCCGAAATTCCACATAGCCGTTTCTGCGTGATGTGTCTTGTCCGGCGCGGGCATTTTCAGGAGATCGTTCCATTGACGGAAGCGGACGAGTATCTCAACCGGTGTAGGCAGCCAGCCTTCGATCAGGTTCTGCATCATCTTCAAATGCGGCGCCACGTGCATGACAAGATCGTTCGCGGCCTTCTTCGACGTGGCCAAACGGCCTTCCATACTGGCCGACACAGCCAGAAACTGGAGGTTGTGCGGGTAGTACATCATCGTGTAGATGTCGTCCACGTGATACTTCTGCATGTACGCCTGATCTGCCGCGGCCGCTTTCTCGTTGGCGAGTGATGCGCCGTGATAATCGCCGGTTCGGATATAGGTGTGGGCCGGCATATGGACGAGATGGCCCGCCGCCGGCGCGAGCGTCGGCATCCGCTGCGCACTGGCGAGCGCTTTCTCCGGGTGCCCGGAAGCCTCCATCACGTGGATGTAATAGTGGTTCGCCCCCAGGTGATTCGGATCGCGCTTCAGAACGGATTCGAGCGTAGCTTCGATTTCGAGCGTCCCTTCGGCGGGCTTGCCGTCCGCCGTCCAAAGCTGCCACGGACGGAGATCCATCGCGCTCTCCGCGTAGAGTGTCGCCGCATCGAGGTCGTTCGGGTACCGCCGGGCGACCTCGCCCATCGCGTTCTTGTAGTCGACCGCGAACTTGCGCAAGTCGGCCTTCGGGTCGGAAGAGTAGCGCTTGCCGATGGCTTCGATCAGCTCGCGTTCTTCCGGTGTAGCGCCCTTCGCGGCGGCTGCCTTCGCCTTGCCGGCCGCGGCGATCGCCAGCTTCATACGCTCCGGATCGCTCGGGTCATTGATATTCGGACCCACCGCGACAGCGATCCCCCAGTAGGCCATCGCGCAGTTCGGATCGAGTTGAGAGGCTTTCGTGAACGATCGAACCGCCTCTTCATGATTGAACGCGTAGATAAGTCCGAGCCCCTGATCGAAGTACTTCTGGGCTTCCGGATTCTTCGTCGTGACCTGGTGATGTGTGTTGCCAAGCCCCGTCATCAGTTGCGCCGCGCACAGCACCGGCAGCGCGAGAGTGGCGAGAAGAGCTTTTGACATGCTCCAGATTCTAACGCGATTGCCGTACCATTGGAAGGATGGACGAACATCTGCTCCACGTGCGGCGCATGTGTCTCGCGATGGCGGAGACCAGCGAGAAGCTGTCCCACGGCGCGCCGACGTTCTTCGCGAAGAAGCGGACCTTCGCGATGTTCGTCAACAATCATCACAACGACGGGCATATCGCCGTCTGGACCGCCGCAGCGCCTGGCGAGCAGGAAGCGTTGATCGCGGTCTCACCGAAGACGTACTTCCGCCCGCCCTATGTCGGCGTGAAGGGTTGGGTTGGAATTGAGCTCCCCGAAATCGACGACGAAGACCTCGCCACCCACCTGACCGACGCCTGGCGGCTCGTAATAGCTGTTCAGGGCAAATCGCCGACGCAGCGGAAGCCGAAGGAATTGACGCGGTCGCCCGGCGGGTTGGTGAGGCGGTAAGAGACGCGGACGTTGGTCTGCACGGAGTTCCACGCGCCGCCGCGGAGGACTCGCTGATCCCCCTTCGCGGGGCCTGTAGGATCGGTCGAAGGGCTGGTCGCGTAATACTTCGGATCGTAGTAGTCCGCGGTCCATTCCCAGACATTGCCGAGCATGTCGTAAAGGCCCCACGCATTGGCGGTCTTCATCTTTACCGAATGCGGTCGGTTACCGTTCTTGAACAGCTTTTTCCGAAATCCGGACGGATCTTCGGAGTAGGCCTCAACACTGTCGATCGGTTTCTTCCCGGTGTTGTTCGCGTACCACGCGATACTGTCGAGCCACTCGTAGGCGGAAATTTTCGTGCCGGCGCGGGCGGCGTACTCCCACTCGGCCTCGGTCGGCAGCCGCATCCCCGCCGCGGAGCAGAACGCCCGGGCTTCGTCCCAGGTAACCGAGACAACGGGCTCGTTATCGTCGCCCCCCGCCTGATTGATCTTGCGCCCAAACTCATCGACATCCGGCAGGGTCGATTTCCCGTATCGTTTCCAGGCAGCGATGGTGACCGGCGTCTGCGCCATCCAGAAGCCCTTCGAAATCGTCACGTGATGAACGGGGTTTTCGTCGGCCGCGCAGTTGCCATCGGCTACGGAGCAGCCCATGTCGAACGAGCCCGGCTCGATCCAGACATATTGCTGCTGATCTTTAGGATTCGTTTTCGGCGCCGCGAATGCCAGGAGGGCAAACCCAAACAAGCCGAATAAGTATTTCGTCATCTTTACCGGTCGCGCGCTGTTACCAGATCGGTCAGCGTAAACAGGGCACGCTGATACGGATTCTCCGGAAACTCAGAAACGATCTGACGTGCGTGGTCGGTAAATTGTTGCGCTCTTTCGCGAGTTCTTTGAATGCCGGAATGCCGTTCCACCATGGCGAGGATATCGGTAAAGGGAACAGAATCGTAACTGCGGTCCGAGAGGACCTTCTCCACAATCGCGCGCTCCGCCTGGCTGGCCGTTTCGAGAGCATAAACCAGCGGCAACGTGACTTTGCCTTCCCGAAGATCGCCGCCGACCGGCTTGCCGATGGTTTGCTCGATCGACGTGAAATCCAGCATGTCGTCGATGAGCTGGAACGCCATGCCGAGGTTCCAGGCGAATTCGCCGAGGCGCTCCTCGAACTGCGTTTCCGCGCCGCCGGCCACCGCGCCCAGCTTGGCGCAGGCCGAAAAGAGGCAGGCCGTCTTGCGGTCCACCAGCTCCATGCAATCGGCTTCCGTGATGTTCATCTGCCCGATGCGGTCGAGCTGAATCAGCTCGCCCTCCACCATGAGCTGGGTGAGGCCGATCAGCAGATCCAGAATATGAAAATTACGTTCGCGTAAAGCCGCCTGAAACGCCTGCATGTACAGCCAGTCGCCGGCCAGCACGCAGGTATGGTTGCCCCACTGTACGTTGGCGGAAGGCCGGCCGCGGCGGGTGCGAGCCATATCGATCACGTCGTCATGAACGAGCGTGGCGGCGTGAATCATCTCGACGACGGCCCCCAGCTGGATAGCGGTTTTGCTGTTTTTCGCGCTTTTTTCCGCGCCGGCGAACCGGGAGCAAAGCAGGAGCAGGGCAGGGCGCAGCCGTTTCCCGCCGCTCTTCTGCAGATACCGGCCGATGGTGGTGACGGTATCGACGGACGCGAGCGACTCGACGTCAATGGCCTTTTCGACTTTTTCCAGATCTTCACGAACGAGATCGAAAATCTCGCTGGCGGTGAGAGCCTGGTTTGCCCGTTCAGTTTCCATTGAACTTTTCAGTGTAGCGGGTCGGATTACGCGGCTGCAAACAAAGGCGTTCGAAGTTGGCGGTGGTCAGCTCCGCGATCTGCTCGGGCGTCGTCTGGCGCACTTCCGCAAGCGTTTTCAGAGTTTCGATCATCATGGACGGTTCATTGCGTTTTCCGCGATAAGGAACAGGCGCTAAAAACGGCGCATCGGTTTCAATCAGAAGACGATCGTCCGGCGTGATTCGCGCGGCTTCCCGGACGGTTTCGCCGGTTTTGAAGGTCATCACGCCCCCAAAGGCGAGGTGGAAGCCCTGGTTCAGAGCCTGCGTCGCCTGTTCCGGAGTGCCGGTGAAGCAGTGCAGAATGCCGGGACCGTGCCAATGGTCGGCCAGAATCGCCATGGATTCATCCCAGGCATCGCGCGTGTGAATGACGATGGGGAGGTTGAGGGTTCGTGCGATATCCAGTTGACGGATAAAGACTTCCCGTTGCGCGTCACGCGGCGAATGGTCGTAGTAGAAATCGAGGCCGATCTCTCCGTAGGCGACCACCTTCGGATGCTGGCCAAGCCGAAGAAGGTCATCGTAAGTTTCCGGCGTGACCTTCGCCGCCTCATGCGGATGGACGCCCACGGTCGCGACGATCTGCTCGTGTTGTTCGGCGAGCCGGATCGCTCGATCGAGCTCCGGAGGTCCGTCGCCGGTCCCTATACAAAGGATGCGGTCGATGCCGGTATCCTGGGCGCGCTTGAGTACGCCATCGAGATCGCCCGCGAATTTCTCATGGTCGAGGTGGCAGTGGGAATCGATGAAGCGCATCTTTATTTCAGCCGGGCTCCGATTGGGACATCTTCGAGGAAGCCGGGAAGGATCGGCGTTCCGCCTTCGAGCGATGCGGCCACGATCATCCCGTTCGATTCGATGCCGCGGAGCTTGCGCGGGTGCAGGTTGGCGACGATGACCACCTTACGTCCGATGAGCTTTTCGGCCTCATAGGCTTTTGCAATTCCGGCGACAATCGTGCGCGGCTCAGCCTCTCCGATATCGACCTTGAGGTGGAGGAGCTTGTCGGCGCCCTTCACGTGCTCGGCGGATTTTACCAGGCCGACGCGAAGGTCGACTTTGGCGAAATCGTCGAAGTCGATTTTGGGCGAGGCAGCTTCAACGGGAGCCGCCGCCGCTTCGGTTTTGCCGAGAAGCTTCTGCTGCCGGGCGGTTTCGACTTCTTCGAGCTCTCGCATGCGGTCGATGGCGCTCTTCGCTTCGATGCGCGGGAAGACCGGCGCCACGATGCCGATCTTCTGGCCGTCGGGAAGCTGACCGAATTTCAGGTTACGGAGATCGACCCTGTCGAGGGGGCCGGTCATGCCGAGCTGCGTCCAGATTTGCGTCGTCGATTCCGGCAGAATCGGATGGAGGAGGGCAACGGCGACGCGAAGAAGATCGGCGGAGGCGTAGAGCGCATCATCGAGCTGCTGCTTCGCGGCGTCGCCAGCCTTCGCGAGTTTCCACGGGGCCTGCTCCACGATGAATTTGTCCGCGGCCGAAAGCATAGTCCAGACCGCTTCGAGGCCCTTCGAAAATTCGAACGCCTCAAAGGCGCGCGCGGCTTCTTCGATGGCTTTGGTGACTTCGTCCTGCAGCGGGTACACGTCGCGCTGCGGGATGACGCCGTCGCGATACTGACGAATCATCGTGAGCGTGCGGCTCGCGAGATTGCCGAGGCCGTTCGCGAGCTCGGCATTGTAGCGGTTGACGAGCGCGTCATAACTGAAGCCGCCATCCTGACCGAAGACAATTTCGCGGAACAGGAAATAGCGCAGAGCTTCGGCGCCCATCACCTGGCGAATGGGTTCCGCGCGCACAATGTTGCCGCGCGACTTGCTCATCTTGTCGTTTTCAAAAAGCAGCCAGCCGTGCGCGAAGATCTTCTTCGGCAGCGGCAACTCGGCGGCCATCAGGAAGGCCGGCCAGAAAACGGCATGGAAGCGGAGAATTTCCTTGCCGACGAGATGGAGGTCGGCCGGCCACAATTCCTGGCCTTCGAACTTCAGCTCGCGAATCGCGCTGATGTAGTTTGTGAGCGCGTCAAACCAGACGTAAACGACGTGGCCGCCATCGAGTGGGACGCCCCATTTGATGGTGGTGCGGCTGATGGAAAGATCCTGCAGACCGCCGCGCACAAAAGCGATCACTTCATTGCGCCGCGATTCGGGCTGGATGAAATCGGGCTGGTCTTCGTAGAGTTTCAGCAGACGATCGGTAAACGCCGAAAGCTTGAAGAAGTAATTCTCTTCGGTGATGGTTTCGGTGGGGCGTCCGCAAGTGGGGCAGTTATCCCCCGGCTTCGCGTCGTTGACATAAGCTTCGTCGGAGACGCAGTACTGGCCGGTGTAGCTTCCTTTATAGATGTAGCCTTTCTCGCGGCAGAGATTGAAAAGCCAACGGACGGTTTCGTAGTGCTTCGGGTCCGTAGTGCGGATGAAGTGGTCGTACTGGATGCCGAGGCGGTCCCATTCGGTGCGAAATTCGTTCGAGACGAGCGTAGCGAATTCGTGAGGCGTTTTGCCCTGCGCCGTGGCGGAGCGTTCGACCTTCTGACCGTGCTCGTCCGTGCCCGTAACCAGGACGGCGTGATAGCCCTGCATCGTTTTGAGCCGCTTGATGGCATCGGCCGCGAGCGTGGTGTAAGCGTGGCCGATGTGAGGCGCGGCATTGACGTAATAGATGGGCGTTGTGAGGTAATATTTCATCGGATTTTGAGATATTCGTGCGCGGCGGCGGCGAGAATTTCCTTGAGCGGCACGCCGGTTTCGGCGGCGATGCGGCGCGCGTCTTCGTATTCGGGAGCGAAACCATCGGGCGCGGTTTTCACGCGGACGACCCCGTGCGCGGTGGTGACTTCCACCCATTCGCGCGTCTGGATGCGGCGCTCGGCGGAGTAGAAACGAACGCCGAGCGTAGTGGTTTCGCGGAAAATGAGAGAGATCAGTTCTTCGCGCTTTTCCGGCGGCGCGATGACCTGGAGAACGACGCCTGGTCGATTCTTTTTCATCTGCGCGGGAATAACGAGAGCGTCGAGCGCGCCGGCTTCAAGCAGTTTCTCCGTTGCCCAGGCGATGACCTGCGGTGAGGCATCGTCGATATTGGCTTCGATGACGGACACGGTGGTGTGCTCCGGCGCCTGCGTCGGTTCGCCGATCATGACGCGGACGATGTTGGCGTGGTCCCGGAAATCGTGGTCGCCTGCGCCATAGCCGATGGAGCGGATTTTCATCGGCGGCATGGCGCTGACCGATTCCGCGAGCGCGGCGACGATCGCTGCGCCGGTCGGCGTGGTGAGTTCGATTGCGGGGCCGCGAGAGTAGATGGGTCTGCCTTCGAGCAGCCGCGCGGTGGCCGGGGCAGGGACGGGAAGTACGCCGTGTTCGGTTTTCACCGTGCCGCTTCCAACGTTGATCGGCGAGCAATAGATTTTTCCGACATTCAGCAGATGAAAGCCCAGGCAGATACCAACGATGTCGCAGATCGAATCGACGGCTCCTACTTCGTGGAAGTGCACCTTATCGATGCTGATGCCGTGGGCGTGAGCTTCGGCTTGGCCAAGGATTTGAAAGACGCGCCCGGCGGCGGATTTGACGGCGTTCGGAAGATCGGCGGCGTCGATCAGTTTGACGATATCGCTCAGATGCCGGTGCGCCGAAGATTCCGCGATCCTCACATGAAATTTGTTCGCCGCCATACCGCGCCGCCGCACGTTCTCCCACGCGAATTCCGCCTCGGTA
>DASYCD010000039.1:0-13809 GCA_036500405.1 Bryobacteraceae bacterium | reverse complement strand
CCTGTCCGTTCTCCGATCCGAAGAAAATTGCCTTCGCCTCCGGGGCGAACACAATTTTCAGGACCGTGCCGGGATCTTTCAGGACTATCGGGCAGTCGCCCGACGCCGTTTCGCAGATTCGCAGAACCTGATCGCCCTGTTTGTCGGTAAAGACGCCGAACAGCCGTCCGTCCGGCGAAACCGAGGCGCGTGCTATGGAATCGGTATGGGTTAGCCGAACCATTCCGGCGCCCGCGCCGAAGTGCTGGCGCGAAGGAACACGCAGCCCACCGAAAGCGATTCCACCTGCGACGATCAGCACCACCGCGGCCGCAGTGACCAAAAGACGGCGATTACTGAAAAAGGGCGCTCTCGTAGGGATAACCGGTGGAGGATCTGGAATCGCTGGTTCCGGGGACGGAATCGGGGGAGACTCGACTCCCTCCATCCCGTAGTCCGCATCAGCTTCCGCAACGTGCCCAAGTGCCTGCTCCCGGACAATGAGCACGTTAAACCGATATCCCACCTTCCATATTGTTGTCACCGGATCTTCATCACCGAAACCAGGCCGAAGAACCCTGCGGATCTCAGCAACGTGCTTTGTGATATTGCTCTCGTGTACGAATGCGCCGCCCCAGACAATCTTGATGAGCTCGTCCTTCGTCACTAACCCGCCATTCCTGCTAATGAGGAGATGCAGCACAGCTAAGGCGCGCGGTGTGATCGAAACTGTACTGAATAGATAATAAAGGGTTTATGGAGTCGGATAAAAGTCTTTTATTGGTCGGGACTTTTTATCACTTTCTCGTACATGATCGCTCGTGCACCACCAAGCATCCAAATACGGTCTTACGGAGAAAATCTACTAAAATGAATATCAAGACAATCTGCATGGGATTTGCGCTGCTGCTCGCTTCCCTTCCTGCCGCCTCTGCGGACGTCATCTTCAACAACTGGAACGGGAGCACCAATATCAGTTGCGCCGAAGGATATGCCTGCGCCGGTTCGCCAGGTTTCACTCTGACCGGGGACACCCTGATCACGGATATCGACACCGCTTACGCGACATTCGATGCAAGCGTGGACCCCACCACGGTCAGCATCTACGATTCTTCGTCGAACCTCGTCGGATCGGCACTCTCCACGGACGCCGGCGGCTTCCTCCCGGGCAACTTCCAATCCGCCGCGTTCAATCTCGTGCTGGCAACCGGTACATATACCGTCGGCGTCTCGGACATCAACCATTGGGCTTACAACGGGGATAGTGGAAACAATGGGTTTACTGCGGTAAACGGCTCAGTCGTAACTCCTGAGCCCTCCACGTGGGGCATGATGCTGGGAGCTGCTTGCCTCGGACTCGCGGGTGCCCGGCGGCGCCAGAAGGCCTGAAATATACCCTTTGCGTTTCGATGAGTCAGGTTCGCGGTGGCCGTCGAGTCAGACGCCACCGCGCCGCCTTGCCGGGACCCACCGGTTACCCCCCCGACATGCGTCCAGAGGGGGTGCAAGTGGCCCCGGGGCAAGGAAAAATGACAGGTTCAAGTCCCGCAGGGCCCACCACAATTTCTTCTTTTCAAATGAGGCTCTACCCCATTATCGATGGCGTGGGAAACGCGCATGCACATATTCCTCAGTGACCCCGGGAGCCGCTGCGTCGCCAGCGGGAGCAGGGGCCGCGGAGGCGAATAGCTTCGCGCGCTTTGGCGCGAGCGTCTCCACATACATCACGGGCGGAAATTCCGGGCCTGCATCATGCTCCCGCCTTTCGACAATTCCCAGTTCTCCAAACCGCTGCACCATGGCGTTCAACTGATCGATATAAGGAGCCTTGAAGTCCATCTCTCTCAGCCACCATCGCCGCGTATGGAATGCGGCGTCGCGTTCCGCAGGGGTCTTCGAGCCATTAATGACCATCGCGTAGTCATCCTGGCTCAGCACCTGATTGGGAACGCGTGAGGGCCAGAATGACGGAATCAGACTATCCGGTGGGAACGGAGCTCCATAGCCCGCCCTGCAACTGTCGGTGTCACTCTGCCACGGCACGGCCATCCACTTCGTGATGTCCCCGGGACCACTGGCCGAAAGCGGTCCCGTGTTGGACTGAATAGTAGCCTGCGTGAGATATTCGCCATAGTCGTCGGCGAGTCCGCCGGTCTTGCGTTCCTGCAGGCGGAACGGCGCGCGATACATCGAAAGATGCCGCATCGGCCACGTCATCTCACAGCCCGGATGGAACGGACCGCCCATGCAGAAGTGCAGCGCGGCGCGATCGAGAATCGCAGGCTGTCCCGCAAGCGGGACCTCGCGGAATGCCTTCAGCTTTTCAGGCCCGGGTTTGTAATCCGCAATGAAGTTCCCCGCAAGCCACTGGGTGAGGTAGCCGTAGATTGTTGGCGTGACCGCAAAGCCCACGCGCGGTCCGGGCGGTGAATCGTAACTGCCAAACGCGTCGCCATAGAGCGGAGGCCATTTGAGCGGCTCAAACGACGTGGCCGAAGGATCCCGGAACGAATAGACCACCTGACGCCGCAGTTCCAGATAAGGATCGCCGTCAGCGGGCGCAGCCGCGAGTCTCTCGAGATAATCCTCGCGCAGGAATTCGTTGGGGCTCTTCCATCCGAAGATAGCCAGAAAACCCGAGTTCACCCATTGGGCATCCACGCATTGCTGCAGGATCGGAAGGATATCGTCCGTGAACGACGGCTTTTGGCGCGCGGGAATCAGGGATCCGGTTATCGTGTCCAACATAACGTCGTACATCGTCTGGGGCGACACGATGTCCGGCGAGTAATTCGGCGGCGCAGTGATGACCCAGCCCGATTCAACGGGCAACGAGCGGCCCGCGATGGTGACCGTCGCCGAAACCGGGCCGTCAGACGTATCGTCATGCCAGCCGGCGTTGTTGGCGAAGGTGGTCAGCGAATAGCCGATCGGGCTGCCGGACTTCCCCAGGCCTCCGGCGAAGATCAGCCGGCCATCGTCATCGGTTGATATTTCGCCGAGATAGACCGGCGCGCCCAGGAAAGATCCCGTATCGAACCGCTTCGGTTGCGATTTGCGGCCTGAAATGCTGCGGGGACCGGGATCGATCACCAGCCCCTCGCGATCCTTGCCCTGAACCGCCGCGTTGCGCCGCGTGGACTTCAGATCGACAGCTTCGGGAAGATCGAGAGCCGCATCGAAATCGTACCAGGCGGCCTTCTTGTTGGCGACATGAACGGACCAGATCACCTCCGCATTGGCGGACGTCAATTCCGCCACCACGCTCCCGGCGGCATCATAACCGTAGATTCGAAAGCGCGCGGCCTGACGCTTCAGGCGGCCTTCAGAATCGCGATATCCGCCTTCCGGGGGCGGCTGCCGGTAAGGAACTTCCGGACCAATGAAAAACTCCTCACTATTCCCGATTCGGGCGACCCCGATGGCCGGGTGAATGCGAGCTTCCACAATCGCGTCGAGGTTCATGGTCAAAAAATGCGTCTCCTTTGCTCTTGAGTTATTCTACAGAAATCCCGCATAAAACAAACGCATTATCGGATTAAAAGCAACAAAAGGAAAAATTTGTTACAGCGCTATGACGTCGCGATCGCCGGCGGTGGCCCGGCAGGGGCTACGGCGGGGATGTGCCTCGCCCGGTCTGGCTGGCATGTGGCGATCTTTGAGGCAGGCAGCTTTGATCGCGAAAAAGCCGGAGAAACGCTGCCTCCCGAAATAAATCCCTTGCTGCGGGAACTCGGGCTTTGGGAGTTGTTTCGCGCGCAATCGCCCGTGGAATGCCCCGGGGTTGTCTCAGCCTGGGCGGGCCCCGTGGGTGAGGTGGACTACGCGTTCAATCCGTTCGGATCGGGCTGGCATATTGATCGCCTGCGATTCGACAAGATGCTGTTCGATGCCGCCCGGAGGAAAGGCGCTCAGGTTTATTCGGGACAGCGCGTGAATTTCGTTCGGGAGGCGGGCGAGTGGCGCGCCGTGTCGAGCGGGGGCCCGCCGGTTAGCGCCCGTTTCCTGATCGATGCGACAGGGCGTGGCGTGGCGCAGGCGCACGGCAATCGGGAGAGGATCGTCGATGATGCGCTGGTCGCAACGGTCGTGCGGCTTTCATTTCCAAAAACGGAAAAACGGGATCTGCGGACACTGATCGAGGCGACGCCGTCCGGTTGGTGGTACAGCGCTTGCCTGCCCGGCGATCGGATGATCGCCATGTTTTTCACCGGCCGCGAGACTTTTCGGCGCGGCGATGACTTCCTTCGCGAGCAGTTGGATTCCGCGCCGCTGACAAACCGCCGCGTGCAGCGCGATGCGGCGGTGAGTAGTTCTGTCAGCGTGGTATCTGCTTCGTCGTCATGCCGCCGGGAAATTGCCGGCGATGGATGGCTTTGCGCTGGCGACAGCGCATCCTCCTTCGATCCTCTCTCCGGCCGCGGAATCTTCAAAGCGATCAGACAGAGCGCCGCGGCAGCAAGAGCCGCCGACGCGACTCTTCGCGGTGACATCGCGGCCCCTGACAGCTACGCAGCGATGGTGCGCGCTGAGTTCGATGTTTATCTTTCGCAGAAGGCCCCTTTTTACGGAAGTCAGGTAGTTTGGGCAGATCGTCCGTTCTGGAAATCAAGAATGCAGTCCCCGCCTCCTGGCGCTTCCAAAAACACAAAGTTTAACGCTCAAACCAATTCGCGCTGAGATGCGCGTATACTATCCGCATGCTCAAACGCAGCCTCGCCTCCGTTGCCGGTTTGACCGCCATTCTGGTCCCGCTCCTCCTCTCCCAGAACACGCTGAAACGGCCTCCCGTCACCGGCATCGCGCATGTTGCGCTCAAGACCAATGACCTGGCTGCCGCGCGCCGATTCTACGGCCACGACCTCGGCTTCTCAGACGCCTTGACGATGCCCGAAAGTCAGGGCCCAGCCGCATGGTTCAAGATCAATGACCACCAGTACGTCGAGATCTACCAGACTCTGAAATCCGAGGACGAAGATCGTCTCATCGAAGTCGCATTTGAGACGCCCGACATCCAGGCCATGCGTGATTATCTGGCATCGAAAGGCGTCGAAGTTCCGGCAACCGTCTCCAAAGGATGGGACGGCAACCTGACTTTCCAGACGAACGATCCCGAAGGCCATCGAATTGCCTTCGTTCAGTACCTGACCGATTCCATCCCCGGCAA
Source organism: Bryobacteraceae bacterium (assembly GCA_036500405.1). Taxonomy (GTDB): domain Bacteria; phylum Acidobacteriota; class Terriglobia; order Bryobacterales; family Bryobacteraceae; genus BOG-234. Next base: position 8,663 of record DASYCD010000039.1, on the reverse strand, counting down.
ACAATTCGGACTCCTGATGCCGGCCACTCGCATCTCCGAACACATGATCCACGCTGGCTTTCTCGTCAACAACCGCGAAGCAGAGGACCACTTCTTCAGAGACATTCTCGGCTTCGACCAGATGTGGCAGGGCGGAAAAACGGAAACCTCAGCCGACTGGATCAGCATGCGCGTGCCGGAAGGCGAAGACTGGATCGAATACATGTGCAACGTCAAAAATCCGTCTCCGAAAACCCGCGGCATCATGAACCACATCGCCTTCGGCGTCCCCGCGATGGACGCGGCCAACCAAATACTGCAGGCCCGCCAGGCGCCGCTGCCGGAAAAGCCGAAAGTCGGCCGAGACGGGAAATGGCAGCTCAATCTCTACGATCCGAATCTCACTCGCGCGGAGCTGATGGAACCGAAACCGGTGGAAAAACCCTGCTGCTCGGACCTGAAGCCGCGCCGGGGACCGGAAGGACCCGTCGGCATCTTCACCAACCAGGGTCCCGTAGGCGACGCCACGGCAGGCAGCAAAGCGGAGTACGATCCCGCGAAGAAGGAATACCGGATCACGGGCGGAGGCGCGAACGTGTGGGAGACGACCGACGCATTCTATTTCATCTGGTCCAGAATGTCCGGCGATTTCAGTCTCACTGCCGATGTCAACTGGGTCGGGACCAGCCCCACCGAGCACCGCAAAGCAATGCTGATGGTGCGCGACGGGCTCGCTTCCGGCGCGGCATACGCGGATGCGGTCTCGCATGGCAACGGCCTGACGTCACTCCAGTTTCGCGGCGTCGCAAACGAGAGCACGTATCAGACATTCATTAACGTCGATGGGCCCGCGCGCCTGCGCATCGTCCGAGAGGGCAGCCGGTTCACGATGTATGCGGGCAAACCCAGCGGCAATCTGACAGAGCTTGGCCCTGTCGAATACGTGCGGATCAAGGATCCCGCATACGTGGGTTTCGGCGTATCCTCCCACGTGGCCACGCGGCTCGAGACAGCGGTCTTCTCGAACGTGAAGCTTGAGGCCATAAAAAAATAACCGTAACCGCACGTCGCGCACGCCGCCGCCAACATTAAAAATCCGCAAGACTCAACAAATCGCCACCTCCCTGGCATCCATCATCATTTGATGGCCTGATTCGTCCAGCATGAGCCCAGTCCCCAACCTGGACGAGAAGTTGGTTGTAGACGACTTTTTCGAACAGCCCTCGCGCGAAACTTTCGCGCCGCTGTTCCGTCTCGCCACGCCCCGAATCCTGCGGTATCTGCGGTTGAGAGGCTGCGATGCCGCTCTCGCGGAAGATCTCGCGCAGGATGTGATGCTCACTGTCTATCGTCAGAGTGGCCAGTTGCGAACGCACCCATTTCTTTCCGTGGCTCTACCGCATCGCCCGAAATGCGCTCCTGCAGCACCGGCTGCGCAGCGCGGCGGAGAATGCCGCCGTTGATCCTGGCGTTGTGCCCGAGCGCATTCCTGCCCGGCTGGATGGTCCACTCCCCGGAGGGTCCACCAGTTCCGGATCCATCCTGCAGACGACGGGCGGAACCCTGACGATTACCGGCTCAGTCACCAATACCGGCACGATTCAAAACGCAGGCTCTGATCTGACGCTGGGCAACGGCGGTACGGCGACTACGGTGACGGGCGGCGCGCTCGCGGGCGCGATCAGCCTCAACCAGGCAACAGTTTCGGGCGCCAAAAATACGGGGCGGCTGACAGGGGCTTCCGGAACGAATGTCATCAAGGGAACGATCACGAACAATGGCGGGATCGCGCAGACGGGCGGCACGTTGACCCTGGGCGACGGTTCCACCGCCACGACCTCCGGCGGCGCCTTCAGCGGGGATATTTCTCTGAATAAGGCGACCCTCACTGCGGCTACCAATAATGGAACGCTCACGTCGACAGCGGGCGCAAACATCCTGAAGGGCGCGATCGTGAACAATGGAACGATCGACCAAACGGGCGGGACGCTGACGCTGGGCGATGGCTCCACAGCAACCTCGATTTCCGCGGGAGTGTTAGATGGCGCGATCCTGCTGAACAAGGCGGGCCTAAGTGGAACAGTTACGAATAATGGGACGATCACCGCAAACGCGGGGGCCAGCACGTGGGCGAAGGGAACGAATGCGTCGGGGGCGGTTTTGCAGACCGGGGCCGGGACCGGAACGCTCACGATTTCCGGGACTCTTTCGAACCAGGGCACAGTGAACGGCGGAGGCGGAACCCTCACGCTGGCCGCGTCTTCGACAATCAATGGCGGCGCGGTGACGGGGGTGGTCACGAATAGCGGAACGATAGCTGGCGCGACGCTCGGAGACGGAAGCACACCGACGACGATTACCGGCGGCAAATATAGCGGAGCCGTGAGCCTCAATCAGGCCACCCTGGCCGGCACTTACACGAACCTGGGAACGCTCACGGCCACGGCCGGGGACAACACCCTGAAGGGAACCCTGACGAACAACGGGACGCTCAACGGCTCAACCCTCGGCGACGAGTCGACCGCCACGTCGATCACCGGCGGCGTACTCTCGGGAAACATCGTGATGGACGGCGCGTCACTCAGCGGATTCACGATGGGCGCGACCCAGATCAAATCGATCGGGGGGACGAACGTGATCGACGGAACGACGACCGGCACTGCGATCCTGGTCACGGGCGGCAGCCTGAAAAACCTGGGGGCGATCCAGGGCGAACAGTTTCGGGCCCAATCACGAACGCCGGAACGATGGCGTCGATCACCGGCAACAACCTCAGTATCACGGGCGGGGTCGATAATACCGGCGGCGTGATCCAGCGGACCGCCGGAACTCTCTCGGTCGCAAGCGGCAGCAGCATTACGGGAGGCGCGGTTACGGGAGGCGCCGGCGTGGCGCTGTCAGGCGTGGCGCTGGACGGCGTCTCACTTTCCGATGCGTCTGTCACCGGCGGAAGCCTGGCCAATACGATTTCATTCACCGGCGGCGCGAACAACCTGACGAACGTGAATGACGCGGGCGCGGCGGTCGATATCACCGGCGGAACGATGTCAATCGGCGGCGGCTTGAGCGGTGACGGCGACTATACTCTCTCCGCGGGAACGCTGGCGCTGGGCCAGCAATTCAAAGCCAACAGCGCGGACCTGGTGGGTGGCGTCGTCGAGAATGACGGCGGCAGCATCAGCGTGCGAGTCCTCGATTCGAATGTGGCGCTCGATAGCTACATCGTGGACGGCTCCGACCTCACCGATTTCACGCAGAACGGCTGGATCGCCTTCCATAACGGCGCGTTTGATTCGGCGCTGCGGTTCGATGGCGCCCTGACGCTCGGGCAGGACAGCATCCTCGATGTTGGAAGCTACGATTTCAGCGGCATAACCGGAACGTATATTCCGATCTTCGTGGCCGACAGCGTCACCGGCGCATTCAGCAATTTCTCCGCGGCGTTGCTTCAGAGCTGGAATATCGTCTACCGCCATCTCAGCAACGGCGACACCGAAGTGGATCTGGCGAATGCGGCGGCGATTACCGCAACGCCGGAACCCGGCACGTTCCTGCTGACGGGGGTAGCGCTGCTGTTGGGCCTGTGCGTGCAACACTGGCGTCGTGGGTCTGTCGCTTGCCAGCGTAGTCGAAACATCCCGGCGCGTAGCCGCGACTTCGAAGCGCCTCGAAAAGACTGAGTTCCTCGCCACCCTTTTGAGAGAGGCTGGCGGAGACGAGATCGAAGTCCTGGTCTCGTTTCTCTCCGGCGAGACGCGGCAGGGACGCACCGGCATCGGCTACGCGACTGTACGGGACGCGAGTGTCTCGCCCGCGGTAACACCATCGCTCGATCTCCTTGCCGTAGACAGCGCACTGGCGGCGCTCGCTGAAGTGAAAGGCGGAGGCTCCGAGTTGCGGCGCCGCGGGCAATTGCAGGCGCTGCTCGCCCTCGCCACGGCCGATGAGCAGCGATATCTGCGGGACCTTCTTCTTGGCGGACTGCGTCAGGGCGCGCTCGAAGGCATCGTGCTCGACGCGCTGGCCCGCGCGTCTGGAGTTTCGCTCGACCGGATTCGCCGAGCGGTCATGCTGGCGGGCGATATCCCGCGCGTGGCCCGCGCGCTGCTGGAATCAGGGGAATCCGCGCTCGATGAGTACAGTATCCGGCTCTTCCGGCCCGTACATCCGATGCTTGCCCAACCCGCGCCGGATGTGGAGACGGCGTTCGCGGAATCGGACGGCGAACTGGCTCTCGAATACAAGCTTGATGGCGCGCGCATTCAGGTCCATAAGCGGGGCGAAGACGTTCGCGTCTACACGCGCACTCTCAACGATGTGACTGCTTCCGTCCCCGAAGTGGTGGCCGCAGTTCGCGCGATGGTGGCCGACTTACTGATTCTCGATGGGGAAGTCATCAGCTTCGCGGCCGACGGGCGTCCGCAGCCATTCCAGGTCACGATGCGCCGCTTCGGTCGGAAGGTGGAACTCGACCGCCTGCAGACCGAAGTTCCGCTCACCCCCATATGGTTCGATCTGCTCTATTTCGACGGCCAGCCGCTGATCGACCATCCGCAGGCCGAGCGCTTCGCGATGCTGCGCACGATTTCGCCTCCGGAGCACCTGGTACCCCACACGACCGCGACGACGCCCGATGTCGCAGCGGAATTTCTTCGCGCCTCGCTCGACCACGGCCATGAGGGCATCATGGCCAAGCGGACATCGTCGCCATACGCCGCCGGCGCCCGCGGTCAATCCTGGCTCAAAATCAAAAAGGTCCACACGCTCGATCTGGTGATTCTCGCGGCGGAATGGGGAAGCGGCCGCCGGGAGGGATGGCTGAGCAACCTGCATCTGGGAGCACGCGACACCGCGAACGGCGGCTTCGCCATGCTCGGCAAAACGTTCAAAGGTCTGACTGACGAAATGCTGCGCTGGCAGACCGAAGAGTTGCTGAAGCTCGAAGTCTCGCGCGACCGCTATACCGTCCACGTGCAGCCGAAGATCGTGGTGGAGATTGCGTACAGCGACATCCAGGTCAGCCCCCGCTACAAGAGCGGCTTCGCGCTGCGTTTTGCGCGCGTCAAACGATACCGCACGGACAAAACGCCGGATGAAGCGGATACGTTCGAAACGGTCTTGAAGCTACTTCCCTGAATCCATCACGCGAACCGGCGCGCCGGGAAGAATGGAATCCGGCGGGTTGACGATGAGCGTATCGTCCGGAGCGAGTCCCGTGAGGATCTCGAGCGTCTCGCCGAAGTCGCGTCCGACTTTCACCGGAATCAGCTGCGCTTTTCCATCTTTCACCACGGCCAACCGCAGCCCTTCGGAGCGGAACAGAAGGACGTTCGAAGGAACCACGATAGCGTTCGCGGCGCCTGGCGCCTTGAGGTGTACGGACACATAGGAGCCCGGCAGGATCTCACCTTTGGGATTATCGACATCGATCTCGACCCGCAGAGTGCGCGCGGAAGGATCGATCGCATTGGCGTTTCGCGCGATCACACCGGTAAATTTCTTTCCCGGAAATTCGTTCAGAAACAGCGTTGCTGTCGCCCCCGACCGCGCAGCGCTTCGATCCTGTTCCGGGAGATCGATGAAAACACGAACGCGGTCGATAGCCGCCAGATGAAATAATTCCGTGGCTGAAGCCCCTGCCCCGGCGGTAATCAGGGCGCCCACGTCTGTGCGGCGGGCCGTAATGACGCCATCAAACGGAACGATGACCTTTTCGAACGAAACCTGCTCCTGCAGATTGCGGACATTGGCTTCATCCGCGTCAACAATGGTTTTATCCGCGTTGAGTGTGCCGATCTTCTGATCCAGCTCGTCCTGCGAGACAGCATTGGTTTTGATCAGACCCTGCCAGCGAGTCGCCTGCGTCTGGGCCAGCGTCAGATTGGCATTTGCCGTGGCCAGGTTGGCTTTCGCCTGGAGTAATTGCGCATCGAGTTCAGGAGCCTCGATCTCCGCGAGCACGTCGCCTTTACGAACTCGCGCGCCGATATCGGCGTTCCACTTCTTCAGATACCCATTCACACGGGCATAAATAGGGGCATCGGTAAAGGCCTGCACATCGCCAGGCAGAATCACTTCCTGATCGCCGGTGATTCGCGTTGCATGCGTCACCGCCACGTCGATCGCGACGTTGGATTTGGTGCTCTTTTCAAGAGCGGCCTGGGCAGACGTGCGCGTTTCAATGCCGCGGTAGACCAGGACGCCGAGGGCGATGGCGACGACCAGCAGAAAAATAATAGGCAGCGGACCCAGACGCCGTGGCGGCTCAGCGGGAGGCTGGCCGTCGGCGTGGGCAGGGGCGCTTGTAGCTGGCTCAATCATTTAGTGAATCGGCTCCAGACTTGGGTGCAGGGGATCATGGCTCGAATGTACGGGTGACGCTCCGGAATGACGGCGTAAACCATGCACAAGGCTGAATACCGCGGGTACAAAAAACAAGGTGGCGATGGTCGCGCAAAGCAGGCCGCCGATGACGGCGCGTCCGAGCGGCGCGTTCTGTTCGCCGCCTTCGCCAAAACCCATCGCCATCGGAACCATGCCGATCATCATCGCAAGGGCTGTCATGATGACTGGGCGGAACCGCGTAAAACCAGCTTCAATGGCGGCCTGCAGCGGATCGCCATGATGAGTCAAACGCTCGCGGGCGAACGCGACGACCAGGATGCTGTTCGAGGTCGCGATTCCCATACACATGATGGAACCCATCAGCGCCGGTACGCTGAGGTGGGTCTCAGTCAGGAACAGGAACACCACGATGCCGGTCAGCGCGGCCGGCAGTGCGCTGATGATGATGAACGGATCGAGCCACGACTGGAAATTCACGACGATCAGGAAGTAAATTAGAAGAATCGCAACGCCGAGGCCCGCCACCAGACCGGTGTAAGAGGTCTTCATGGTGTCGAGCTGGCCGCGAACGAAAATCTGCGAGCCGCGCGGCAGTTCTTTCGTATGCGCGGCAACCACCTTCTCCACGTCATTACCGGCGGCGCCCAGGTCGCGCCCTTCCACCGACGCGTAAATATCGATGATGCGATGCAGGTTGTAGCGCGAAATTTCCGGCATGCCGGTGATGCGGCTGATCTTACTGACATTCCCCAGTATTTCCGAGTGCGTGCCGCTGTCGGTAGTAATCGGAATGTTCTTCAGAGCCTCAAAGCTATTCACACGAAATTCCGGAGCGCGCGTCACCACGTTGTAGTTCACGCCATTAACCGGATTCAGGAAAAACGTCGGCGTGGTCTGAAAGCTGCCGCTGAGCGTCACAAGCAGACTGCTGGCTACATCCTGCTGGGTGAGGCCAGCGCTCGAAGCCTTGGTGCGATCCACGTCAATTTGCAGACGAGGCTGGTCGAAGGGCTGCTGAATGCGGCTGTCTACAACGCCGGGAATCCGGCGAACGTCCGACAAAATCCGGTCGGCGACTTTACGATTCGCCTGTAAATTCTGGCCGTCCACCTGAATATCGATCGGCGCGGGCAGACCGAAGTCCAGAATCTGCGTAATCATGTCAGCCGGCAGGAAGTAGAAAATGGCGCCGGGGAATTCGCGGTTGAGCGCAGGCCGCAGTTTGGTGACCCACTCGTCGGTCGGACGATGGCCTTCCTTCAGGGAAACCAGAATATCCGTATCTTCCGGACCGATAACGCCCGTGTTGTTGTAGGTCGTATTGATACCGCTGTAAGGCAGCCCCATGTTGTCTACGATGCTCTGCAGTTCGGACGGCGGAATGATGCGTCGAATGCTCTCATCCACAAGGTCACAGAGGCGGGCGGTCTCCTCGATGCGGGTGCCGGTTTTCGCACGGAAGTGCAGGCGGAACTGGCCGTTGTCACTCGATGGGAAGAAGTCCTGGCCCAGCCACGGATAAAGGAGGGCTCCGCAGACGCAGGCCCCGAGGAACAGCGGGATGAAAATCCAGCGGCGGTGCACGCAAGTGGTCAACAGGAGCTGATAGCTGAGGCGCAGCCGTTCAAAACCACGCTCGAAGGCCAGTTGCATGAGTTTGAGCGGATTGCGCGTCCGTGTATAACTATGCTGCGGCTTCGTCAGAAGGTAGAGCGCCATGGTTGGCACCAGCGTTCGCGAAAGCAAATAAGACGCGAGCATCGCGAACACCACGGCTTCGGCAAGAGGGACAAACAAATAGCGCGCGACGCCGTGCATGAAGAACATCGGAATGAACACGATGCAGATACAGAGGGTGGAAACCAGCGCGGGAACCGCGATCTGCTGCGCGCCGTCCAGAATCGCCTGCCGGGTTTCTTTGCCTTCCTCCAGATTGCGGTTCACGTTTTCGATTTCAACGGTGGCATCGTCGACCAGAATGCCCACCGCCAGCGCAAGACCGCCCAGCGTCATGATGTTGATGGTCTGACCGAGCGCGCTCAAAAGGAGCAGCGATGTCACGATCGAAAGCGGAATCGAAATCGCGATGATCAGAGTGCTCCGCCAGCTGCCGAGAAAAATGAGGATCATCAGCGAGGTGAGGAGTGCGGCGATGCCGGCTTCGCGAACCACGCCCTGCAGCGAGGCCCGTACGAAGAGCGATTGATCGAATTGCGGTGTGATGACCAGTTGCGGGGGCAGTGTCGCTTTCAGTTTCGGCAGGGCGTTGTAGATCGACGACACAATCGAGAGCGTCGATGCATTTCCCGACTTCTGGACGGCGAGCAGAACGCCGCGCT
>DASYCD010000038.1:0-6358 GCA_036500405.1 Bryobacteraceae bacterium | reverse complement strand
GTCAGCGTGGAAGCTCGCGATGTGGTGCCGGTGCCATTCAGCTTCTGATCGCCCGTCATCCCGAGCATGTTGACCAAAGCGCCCGCCGGCGACTTGATACCGGCCAGGTTGGAAATCGATTGATTTGCGGAGGACTGGCGCTCGGTGGTGCTCACGCCGGATGCAACGGCGTTGACGTTCTCGGTGACGAGAATCGTGACCACATCGTTGACCTGGCTCGCGCGCAGATCACGGCCAGCCTCATCGAGGCGCGCAGCGGACGACCAAATGGCGCCCGGCAGCGCCTGACTCGCTTCCTGAGACTGGTGCGCTTCCGCGTCCCTCAGGTATTGATCGAGGAGCGACTGCGGCGGGTTGGCGGCGGGCTTCTTATGCGCCGCGAAGATGGCGAAGAGGAGGACGGCGGCTGTCATCAGGCTGGGCCTTTCCCTACGATGAGGACGGCTTTCGTGCCGTCCATATGGGCGTGGAAAGTTCGGCCCGTCACCGGATTGCGCAGGTCAGCGACGCCGTCGGGAAAAACGTCCTTCTGGGCGATTGCATCAAAGCGTATGACCGCGCGTCCGCTATGGACTTCGACCGGCACGGTATCGCCGCGGCGGGCGACGACTGTCATCGATACTGAGACGCGCGCCCAGATGGGAAAACGGCGAGTCGGCGTGTACTGGACGTAGCCGCGCCAAATCTGAGGCTCGCGAGTAGTTGCCGGAAACACGATGGCGCCGGCCGGTATCGGTGAAGGGAACATCTCGACCATCGTGATGGCCGCAGAGGGGGGAAGTGAACGGCGCATGGCGTCGAGAAAATCGGGCTCGGCAGGAGCGTGGAGCGGCATCTCGAAGCAAACATCAGCCAGAGACGTGACCGCCAGATCGTTCGCACGCGCGATACGCTGCAACTCGGCCACGTGGAAAACGTGCGGTGCGAATGCGAGTGGCAACGTGCCCGGCAACGCCGCGAAGCGCGCGTCGGCGTGAGCGAGGTCGCTTGCGAGAATGCGATCACCGGTCACCGGCAAACATGCCGCGTGGGCCACGGCCGCGCCGATAGCGAGAATCAGCAGCCTCATCACTGTTTCAGGTTGTTGGCCTGCTGATACATTTCATCGGCGGCCTTCACGACTTTCGAGTTCGCTTCATACGCGCGCTGGCTGGTGATCATGTTGATGAACTCATCGACCACGCTCACGTTTGACTGTTCGGTGTAGCCCTGCAGGATGGTGCCTTCGCCATCCGCCGAGCCGGGCGCTCCGACGATGGGCGCGCCCGACGCGTCGGTCGGAGTGAAGAGCGTGGAACCGAGCGAACTCAGGCCCGCGGGATTCTGAAAAGTCGCGATGGTAATCTGGCCGGCATTCTGCGCCTGGGTTTGTCCCGGCAAGACATAGGTCACCGTTCCATCGGCGGCGATGTTGATGGATTGCGCGGCGGCGGGAATCGTAATCTGCGGCTGGACCGGGTAGCCATCCGACGTGACGATGGCGCCGGTGTTATCGAGCTGAAACGAGCCGTTGCGCGTGTAGGCGAGATCCCCCGACGGCTGCTTGATCTGGAAGAAGCCGTTGCCCTGGATGACGAGATCGAGCGGGTTGCTCGTGTGCAGGAAACTGCCCTGCTGGAAGCTGACTTCGTTCGAGGCGGCGCGAGTGCCGAGTCCAAGCTGGAGTCCGACGGGCACCACATTGTTCTGTCCCGAAAGGGAGCCGGGCGCGACCATGCTCTGGTAGAGGAGGTCTTCGAACTGCGCGCGCCGGGACTTGTAGCCCGTCGTGTTGGCGTTCGCGAGATTGTTGGCGATGTTATCGATATTGAGCTGCTGAGCGGACATGCCGCTGGCGGCGCTATAGAGTGCGCGAATCATATTTTCCTCCGTTAAGAAACAACACGAGCCACCTCTTCAATGGCTTTCTGGCTCAGTTCACCGCCGACGGTGGCGGCTTTCTGCAACATTTCAAACTGACGAGTAATTTCGACAAGGCGCACGGCGGATTCGGCGGCGTTGACGTTCGAGCGTTCGACCTTTCCCTGAACAATCGAACCCACCGCGGCCTTTGGCGATGCGCCCGCGACGGGAACGAAATAGCTGCCGCCTTCCCGCGCGAGGCTTGTGGCGTCGAAGGACCGGATCTGGATTTGTCCGACGGCGCCGCCCGACTGCTGGACGCTGCCATCGGCCGCCACGCTGAACGGGAGATTGCGATCAAGCGTGATGGGTTGGCCCGTCACCGAGCCGACAGGGCTGCCATCGGACGTGGTGAGCACACCAGCGGGTGAGAGCTGAAAACTGCCGTTGCGGGTATATCGGGTACCGCGCGCGGTCCGGATGGCGAACATACCGTCACCATCGACCGCGAGATCGAACGGGTTGTAGGTCGGCTGCAGGCTGCCGGGAGAAAGATCGGTCCACTGCTTCTGGATGACGGGGAGTTCGGCGATGGCGTTGGGGTCTGCCGCTTCGGCCTCCGCGCTCGAGTAGACGCTATAGAATTCGCGATCACCTTTATAGCCGCTGGTTTCGACGTTGGCGAGATTATTGGCGAGCAGATCGAGCGACTGCATGCGGGACCGCATGCCGCTCGCGGCCGAAATCGAAATTCCATCCATGCCGCGCGAAGGTGCATTTGCGCCGCCAAAAATCTTTTCTCGCTAAACCGCTCAAAAGCCTGGCGGACGAACCGATAAGGTCCATAAGCAGGGCCTCAGGTGTCGCCAAAATCGTGGCGTTCGCCAATTTCTCGTCACACCACTTTCCCCTAAAAGATTGAATTCAGGCGGCCGCCGCTCTGGCAACATTCCTGCCTTTGAATGGTCCGCATGGTGGTCACACCTCTACCTGTTGCAGCAACGCCGGCGCCAGCGCCAGCGCCGATTGCGGTTGCTCCCGCGCCACTGCCAGGGATGCTGTTCACGGGAATGTTGCAGCAGTTGATGACGGAGATGACTCCGCCCTTACCACCGCCGCCACCACCTTCAGCGGAAAAGCAACCAGTTCGGCTGCCGTTACGCGAGCATCGTGAGCCGCCAAAGCAGGAGACTGAAGATCAGCCGGCGCCACTGCCGCCGATTAACTTTGTAGTGATCGCGCCTGTCATCGTGCCCGCTCCTCCTCCGCCGCCGCAAGTGCCGCCTCCGGCGCTGGAGACGAAAAGTGATCTGCCCGTGCCGGTTGCGGCGGATACTGCTCCCTCGCCTTCACCAACTCCCGACCCCGCGCTGGTAGTAGCAGTGCGAAATACAGATGTTGTTGTCGTTGCGAAGGCGCCCGACGTGAAAGAGGGTGCGCCGCCTGAGCACCATGACGAGATTCCCGAGTCGAGTGCGGTAACAGAGCCGATAGAACCGGTGGCTATTACACGACCCGCTGTCAAAGTGGAAGCGCCGAAGCCCGTGGCGATGGCGGAGCAGGCGATGCCGGAGAAAACGCCGCCGGTTCGGGCAGTCGCGATTGAGTTTCGTCCGGACGGCGTTCATGACGTCCGGGTACGGCTGGCGGAGCACGCGGGGGAAGTTCATGTGTCGGTGCATTCAGCCGATCCGGAGGTGACACAGAATCTGCGCGAAGGCGTCACTGGTCTCACTGCAACCCTTGCGCAGGCCGGTTATGACGCGAGAGCGTGGACGCCGGATCAGGGTCAGAAACAACAGCAGCCGCGTGAGGAGCGCGCGGCTAAACGGGAGAAACGCGCCGCGGATACGAAGTTCGAGGGCGCTCTGGAGGAGGTTTCACAATGAGCAGCAGCGTTAACCCGGTAACAACGCCAGCCGCAGCGCCGGATGCGGCGCCGCAGCGAACCGATCCGCTGGCGAGCGAGTCCACTTTTCTGACATTACTGGTTTCGCAGATGCAGAATCAGGATCCGCTCGATCCGGTAGACAGCAACCAGTTCGTGACGCAACTGACGCAGTACAGCCAGCTGGAACAACTGATCGGAATTCATAAAGACACGACGAGCCTTAACGAAGTGACAGGACAGGCAGCAGGAGGAACACAGTAACCATGTCTACAACCTTTTCGAATGCATTGGCAGGGCTGAACGCGAACGCGGTCGCGATCGATACGATCAGCGGTAACCTGGCGAATCTCAATACGTCGGGATATAAGACGAATCAGGTCTCATTTAAAGATCTGCTGAGCGGCGAGGTCAGCGGATCGGCGAGCACCAGCGTTGCCGGCTCGGTGGTGGCGCGGGCCACCACGGAGTTCACGCAGGGGTCGATTCAGACGACGGGCCAGCCGTACGATGCGGCGATTCAGGGCTCCGGCTTCTTCGTGCTGGGGACCGGGACGGGCCAGACCACGTACACGCGCGCAGGCAATTTCATTGTCGATTCGAGCGGGCATCTGCTGAGTTCGGGCGGCGATGCGGTGCAGGGATGGAATGCAGTTGGGGGCGCTGTCGACACCACCGGCGCCCCGACGGATATCGCGCTGCCGGTGAGCGGATCGCAGCAGCCGGCGCCGACCAGTAATTTTTCGGTCAGCGCGAATCTGAATGGCAACGCAACGCTGGGCTCGCCGGAAGCTACCTTCAGTTCGCCGATTCTGGTTTACGACGCGCAGGGTACGGGCCACAAGCTGACGATCAACTTCACTCAGACGGCGCCGAGCACCTGGTCTTACAACATCACTATTCCATCGAGCGAGATCACCGGCGCAAGCGGCACGGATACCTCGGTTGCGAAAGGATCGCTGGGGTTTGACGGTACGGGGCAACTCGCGACGCCCGCAGCGACGGCCGCCCCGATTCAGGTGCAGATTGCGGGATTCGCCGATGGCGCGGCGAATCTGACGATGAACTGGGATCTCTACGGGGCGTCGGGAACGGGAGCGTTGACGCAGTATGCGGAGGACTCGGCCAATCTGGCGAGTTCGCAGGACGGGACCGCGCCCGGGCAATTGACGGGTACCAGCATCGGCGCGGATGGAAAGATCAGCGCGACGTATTCAAATGGCGCGTCGGTGGTGGTGGCGCAGCTTGCAATGGCATCGGTGCTGAATCCCGATTCGATGCAAAATCTCGGGAACAACACGTATGGAGTGACGGCTGCGACGGCGACGCCAATCATCGGGACGTCCGGCTCGGGATCGCTCGGGCAAATTACCGGGGAGGCGCTGGAGGCTTCGACGGTGGATATCGCGGCGGAGTTTACGAATCTGCTGACTTATGAGCGCGGGTATCAGGCGAATTCTAAGGTGATTACGACTGAGGACACGATCACGCAGACGACGGTGCAGTTGATTCAGTCATGACGCTGGACGAGCAGATTGCGCATATTGCGGATGTGCCGGTTGAGGTGGAGGTGCAGCTCGATCAGCGGTGGATGAAGCTCTCGGAAATTCTGGAGCTGAGCGAGGGCAGTGTGCTCGAGATGCGGCGGTCGGCGGGGGAAAACATCGACATCTATGTGGGATCGAAGCTGCTGGCCTATGGAGAGATCGTGATTATCGAAAACATCATGGGGGTCCGGATTACGGACTTCCCGGCGGGTACATAGATGGGCGATCTGCTGATGAAGCTGCTCCGGAAAGAACCAAAACAGATGCAGACGATCGAGCGGATGCCGCTCAGCGGGCAGCATGCTCTGCATCTGGTGCGGGTCGGAGAGAAGGTGCTGCTGATCGTTACCGGGCCGGGATGCTGCGAGGTGAAGGAGGTCGAATGATTCCGTCCGTCCTGCCCAAAGACGCCGGCACGCCGATGCAGATCGTCATTCTGCTGACGCTGCTGACGCTTCTGCCTGCGATCGTAATGTCGCTGACGCCGTTTCTGCGGATTTCGATTGTGCTGCATTTTCTCCGGCAGGCTCTCGGGACGCAGACGGCGCCTTCGAACCAGGTGCTGCTGGGGCTCTCGCTGTTTCTGACGATGGCGCTGGTGGCGCCGCTCGGCGGACAGGTGTATCGCGAGGCGTGGCAGCCGATGGAGAATGGCAAGCTGACGCCGGCCGCGGCGTGGGACGTGGGGACGAAGCCGGTGAAGGTTTACCTCGCGCGCTACGTGCGGGAGAAAGACGTTCAGTTGTTTCTCGAAGTGACGCATTCGCCCGCGCCGCATTCGCCGGCGGACCTCGACCTGACGGTGCTCGCGCCTGCCTACATCCTTTCCGAGATGCGAGCGGCATTCCAGATTGGAGCTGTGCTGTATCTACCGTTTTTACTGGTGGACATTATTGTGGCGTCCGTGACGCTGTCGATCGGGATGGTGCAATTGCCGCCCGTGATGGTGTCCGCCCCGTTCAAGATTTTGCTTTTCGTTTTGGTGGACGGATGGAATCTGACCGTTGGATCGCTGATGAAGGGGTTCGCGTGAGTCCGGAAGCCGTGTCGCATGTGGTGGCGCAGATGTTTATGGCTGCGT
>DASYCD010000037.1:0-5617 GCA_036500405.1 Bryobacteraceae bacterium | reverse complement strand
GACGGGCCAGGGATCGACGATCTTTCCCGGATTCATTTTGCCTTCCGGGTCCCAGACTGCCTTGAATTCCCGAAAGGCCTGGCAGATTTGCTCGCCGAACATCTTCGGCAGAAACTCCGCTTTCGATTGTCCGTCGCCGTGCTCGCCTGAAAGGGATCCGCCGTACTTCACCACCAGCGAAGTGGCATCTTCCATGAATGAGCGATAGTTCGCAATGCCCTCCGCCGTCAGGAGATCGAACGTGATGCGGGTGTGCACGCAACCCTGACCGAAGTGGCCATAGAGCGCGCCTTCATAGCCATGCTTTTCGTATAGCGTGCAGAGCTCGCGCAAATAGCCGCCGAGTTTATCGGGTGGGACGGCGGAGTCTTCCCAGCCTTCCCACGTCACGTGCTCGCCCGGCACCCAGGCCGTTGCTCCCAGCCCCGACTCGCGGATATCCCAGACCAGATGCTCTTCGCCGGAGTCGTCGTAGAGTTTCATGGAAGGCGCGTTATTGTGCTTTTTGAGGCTGTCCATGAGACGATGCGCCTGATCGTCGGAGTCGTTCCGATCCTCGCCCCCGAACTCGACCAGCAACCAGCCGCGCCCATCCGGCAGCAGCTTGAGATCGCGCGGGTGCAGGCCCTTGATCTTCATGTTCTCGACGAGCAGCGCGTCGATTGCTTCGCACGCGATCGGCTTGAACGGAAGAATCTCCGGAATGTGATCACCGGCCTGATAAATGTCGGGGTAACCCAGCACCACAAGCGTCCGGCCCGGCGGACTCCAAACCAGCTTCACCGTCGCCTCGAGGGTCAGCGCGCATGTGGACTCCGTGCCCACCAGCGATCGCGCCACCTGAAACCCGCGCTCTGGAAGCAGGTCCGGCAGGTTGTAGCCGGAAACGCGCCGCGGAATGTCCGGATATCGCCGCCGAATTTCGTCCCCGTACTTGTCGGCGATCTGCCTCAAGTCCGTGTAGATCTGAGCGCGCCGGCCGCCGGCATTGACGATTCGTTGATATTCGGTCTCCGGAGTTTCCCCCACACTCATTCGGAGGCCGTCATATGTGAGGATGTCGAGCGCGATGACGTTGTCTTCCGTCTTGCCCGCCATTACGGAATGTGTGCCGCATGAATTGTTGCCGATCATGCCGCCGAGCGTGTTGTGGTTGTGCGTTGCCGGATCGGGTCCAAACGTCAGATGATGGCGCTCCGCCGCCTCGCGCAGGCGGTCCAGAACGATTCCCGGTTGTACGCGCGCGGTCTTCGCCTGCGGATCGAGATCGAGGATTTTGTTCAGGTGCTTCGTGAAATCAAGCACCACTGCGACGTTGCAGCACTGCCCCGCAAGGCTTGTCCCGCCGCCGCGCGCCAGCAGCGGCGCTCCGAATCGGCGGCACTGCTCGACGGTCGCGATGACGTCTTCCACGGTCTTCGGAACAACGACGCCGATCGGCACTTGCCGATAATTGGAAGCGTCCGTCGCATAAAGAGCACGGCTTCCGTCGTCGAACCGGACCTCACCTTCGATTCGCTTTTCGAGTTCTGCAGTTAATTCGAGTGCCGCTGTGTGCGGGTAGTGCGTGTCATGAGGCTGCGCCCAGCCGATTTTCGACTCATGCAGTAGTGTGGCCATAAACCCGGTACTTTTCCATATCTGGCAATTTGCATTCCAGTCCGAAACCAGGGCGCGATGCGTCAGGGCAGAGCATTCCGCGCACCGGCTTCAGCGCGCCATCGAAGAACATCTGCTCAATGCGGTAATGGTCGAAAAAATACTCAACGTTGATGGCGCAGGGGATCGCGCAGGCAGCGTGCGCGTGCAGTGACGGCGCGGTGTGGGCTGAGAAAGGGGTGGCGAAAGCCGCACTGAGATTTCCCGCGGCGAGAAAGCCGGTGATGCCGGCGCAGCGCGTTGCATCGGCCTGCAGAACATCCACCGCGCCAGCCTCGAGCATTCGACGGAAATAGAAGGAGTCGTAGCCGTATTCACCGGCCGTGATGCGCATGCCCGAAGGGGCGTGCTCGCGGACGAGCCGCAGGCCATCGAGATCGTCAGACGACACGGGCTCCTCGAACCACGTCACGCCTGAATCTTCGAACAGCGCTGCTTTCGAAAGTGCTTCTTTGCGACGGTACGCGCCGTTTGCGTCGACAAACAATTCCGCATCGCCGCCGATAGCTTCGCGAGCGCGCTGCACGCGATTCACGTCCGCGGCAGGATCGGTCCCGATTTTCATCTTGACGCGGGTGATGCCGTCTTCGACCCAGCCGCTCAGTTGCCGCCGGAGTTGATCTTCGGAATAGGAAGTAAACCCTCCGCTCCCATAAGCGGCGATCGACGGGTGCGCCCGCCCGAGCAGATCGGCAACACTCACCTGGAGTAGCTTCGCCTTCAGGTCCCAGAGTGCGTTATCGACAGCCGAGATCGCCATAGAACAAATCCCGGGCCGGCCGAGATTTCGAATCGCCCGCACCATCGCGGACCAGATGCCGGGGATATCGAAGCAATTCCCGCCGATGATATGGCGTTTCAGATGGGTATCAATGACCGTAGCGGTTGCGGTGTCGGCGAATGAGTATCCGATGCCGGTAAGGCCGCCGCCGTTGACCGCGACCAGCACGAGCGTTGTCTCGTTCCATTCGATCGTGCCATCGGCTTCCCGTGTCTCAGTGGGAACAGTAAAGGCGGAGACGTCCAGCCTGTCCACTCGCGGCATAAAATTGCGTGCCACCACTGAATGGGCAGGCAATCACCACGCCACTTCTATTTGTATGTATTTGATTGAGCCGGCGAACTGGAGCCACCCGCCGGGATCGAACCGGCGACCTGCTGATTACGAATCAGCCGCTCTACCAACTGAGCTAGGGTGGCTTATTTTGGTGGGCTTCTCTACCTTTATATCACGCCTCTTATTTGCAAAGCTTACGCGTGGTCGCCAGTCTTCTTCAACGCCACCGCATTCATGCAGTATCGCAGCCCGCTCGGCGGCGGGCCGTCCGGAAACACGTGTCCCAAATGCGCATCGCACGTGTTGCATATCGTTTCCACCCGCTTGAAAAACGCTGGTCCGTCAAAGTGATACGCGATCACCGCCGGATCCATCGGCTGCGTGAATGACGGCCATCCCGTTCCCGACTCGAACTTCTCGGTCGCATCGAACAGCACCGTCCCGCAGCACACACACGAATAAATCCCCGGCTCGAACAGACTGCACATCGCCGAACTGAACGCCCGCTCCGTCCCCGCCTCCCTCGTTACATGAAACGTTTCCGGGCCGAGTTGGTCCCGCCACTCCGCTTCGGTTTTCGTCACCTTGTGAGCCGGCGCGGGGTTTCCGTCTTTCGCGAGCGTCAGAACATCAAGCCACTTCAGCATGCCTCCAGTATCCCGCAGGAGCACGCCGGGCGAATTGTCACCTGAATTTTACAGAACCGGAGTAAGTCGAGTTACCGCCCGCAACTTACTTCTTGTTGCCGGAGTTACTATCGTCCAGAATGTAGATTTTCTCGCCTGGTTTAGCGAGTTTGAGCCGCTGGCGGATCTCCATCTCCTGCTCGACCGTGTTGTTCTGGAGCCGCTCGATCCTCTGCTCCTTCTGCGCGTTTTCCCGCAGAATATCCTGATTTTCTTTCTCATACGCCGCCACCTGCCGCCGCTTGGCGAGCAGTGCAGGAATGCCGTTCGGCCCCTGCAACTCAACGAATGCGTATGCGACGCAGCACAGCACTACGATCGCGTATACGGTCTTGAGCGCAGAGTTTTTCATGTAAGTTGAATCCAGAAAATAGAGCTGTCCAGCACCATGATAGTAACATTAAATTGTCAAGCATGACAGAAAAAATTGTTGTACTCAGCACGTGTGGCTCGGAAGAAGAAGCGGTTCGCATCGCGAGCAAACTGATCGACGCCCACCTCGCGGCCTGCGTCAACCTGATTCCCAAAATTCGCAGCTTCTACCGCTGGCGCGGCAAGGTCGAAGACTCCGCGGAATGGATGCTCATCATCAAAACCTCGCGCGACTGCTTCGAACCGCTCCGCACCGTCCTCGAAGCCGCGCATTCCTACGAACTCCCCGAAGTTCTCGCCCTTCCCGTCCTTGACGGTTCCCCGAACTACCTCGCCTGGATCGATGGCGAACTGGCGCCCGTCGCCGGAGGCCACGCTGGTGAATAAAATCCGCGCTTTCATCTTTGATATGGATGGCGTCATCGTCGATTCCAATCCTCTACACCGCGAATCCTGGGCCGAATACAACCGCCGCCAGGGTATAGAAACGACTGAGGAAATGCACCAGCGCATGTACGGAAAGCGCAATGACATGATCATTCGCGATTTCCTCGGCGCCGGCCTTGCCGACGATGAAGTCTTCGCCCACGGCGCCGCTAAGGAGGCTCTCTATCGCGAATTGCTCGCCCCCCGCCTTCTTGAAACGCTTGTCCCTGGCCTGCAGGCATTTCTGGAACGTCACGCCGACCTTCCCAAGGCGGTCGCCACGAACGCCGAGCCCCCAAACGTCGAATTCGTCCTCCGCGAAGCGGGCCTCGCACGGTTCTTTCAGGTAATCGTCGATGGGCACCAGGTTGCCAATCCGAAGCCGCATCCTGACATTTATCTCCGCGCCGCCGGCCTTCTCGGCATTCCGACGGACCAGTGCGTGGTTTTTGAAGACTCCCATGGTGGCGTCGCGGCCGCTCTTGCCGCCGGCATGCGGGTCATCGGCATCACGACGACTTACTCCGATCTTCCAGGCGCCTCGCTGCTCGCCCGCGATTTCAATGACCCCGCAATCGAGAATTGGCTGAAAGCAGGTGAATAATAAACCATGGCCTACGCCTCCGCCATCGCAGTCCTTCTTGCCACGCTTGTCGCCCTCCCCGCCGCCGCTCAGCAGAGATACACCGGCGGACCCCCGCCGAAGAAGAACGTCCCTTTCATCGTCCAGGCCGACAATCTGATCGAAACCGAGTCCGTCAGGGCCACCGAGCAGAAGAAGAAGGACGACACCATCTACACCATGTCCGGGGACAAGTCCACAGCGCGCACGCCACTCGCCAGCCCGATGCTCGTTATCGATGCTGACGGTCTCGACGCGACAAAGCTCCAGTTGTTCCGCCTGGAAGTGAAAAACGGTCACCGCGAAATTACGTTTAAGAAAAAAGGTAAGGGAAGCGCCGTGCCGCTCAACATTGAGGCTTCGAAGGTCCGCGGCAATCTTTTTCAGATCCGCGTCGTAGACAGCCTCGATCCCGGCGAGTACTCCCTCAGTCCGGACGGTTCCAACGACGCCTTCTGCTTCGAAGTTTTCTGAGGTGTCTTAATTTCCGGACGGCCGCCCGATGTGATCGACGATTACCTCCTCCGGCCGATTCTCCGGAACCAGATGGAGACCGCGTTGCTCCCGCAGCCGCGGTAGGCAAGGCATGGGGCATCGACTCGGAAACTGCACCCCGAACTGAACACCCACCAGCTTTGAAGCTAACGTTGCTCTCCTGAGTGGTGACCTCCGGACTCGGCGCGCAGACCAGCGTCGCGAGACGTTGGATGCTCAGGAACGCGGCTTTGCAGACCCGTGTTCAGAAAAGTGCGAACTATATTTGCTTTGTTTTTGCGGGCTTGCAAAAACACGCCC
>DASYCD010000036.1:0-12492 GCA_036500405.1 Bryobacteraceae bacterium | reverse complement strand
GATCTCAAGACCCTGACCCGCGAAACGCACGCATGGAATCGACGTATCAACAAGGCTCGTACTTGCATTCACTGGCAGTTCGGTCGCAAAGATGCCCGCAGGAAGTTCCGTTACAACAAGAACACTTTTAAGCGGTCAGAGGCCTAGTTTGCGGCGGAGGTGGCCGAGGTCGAGCAGCGGCTTCGGCCTGAGGTCGTGCGCATTCTGCATTACCTCGCGGACGATGCGACTGGAGATCCTGCAGTCTTTTTTCTGGTTCTGCTTTCAGATGAAGCCAGCCGGTACGAAGTCCTCCGGAACAACACTCGCCGCATCGAGGAGGAAATTGAACAGACCGTTCGGCCTCTGTGGACGTGGGAAGTCTTCCCATATTTTCATTACCGCAGCGAGTCAGCGCAGGCACAACTAAAATCCCAGGCATGGGCTGCGTGAGTTGATGTCATTCGCTCGCGACCTGCTGGACGTCGCGCAAAGCCTGGCTGGTTTGGACGGAGAGCCTCCCCGGCAGGCAACTCTGCGCCGGGCAATTTCGACTGCATACTACGCACTATTTCACCTCCTGATCTCAGAGGCGACATTGAACTGGGGCCGCCCGGAACTTCGCGCGCGCCTGGGACGCGCTTATGAACACGGTTTGATGTATCGGACGCTTTCGAGAGCTGGGAATTGGTCCGCGACGACCCACGAGCGCAGAGGTATCTTGTTTCTCTTCTGCTGAAGAAAGAACACTAAACGTTTTACGCGAGTTCTGCGCCGCGTTCTTTGAGGAGTTCGCGCAAAACGAAGCGGTGGCAGCGGGTTTCGTGTTCGCAGTAGCAGCCTACGGAAAAGTTCGAGTGGTGGGAGAGCGCGGCGAGGAGGTCGAGGCTGCGTGAGCAATCCGGCTGGGCCATTTCAGCGCGGAATTTCTTTCGGAAGGCGTTGATGGCGCGGTCATCCTTCGCGGCGAGGGCTTGCTTCACCAGAGCCGCGCTCGGCGAGAGATTCGGATACCAGACATCGTAGTAGTTCTTCTTCGCGAAATCGGATTTCTTAACTCCGCGCGGTGGGCGGCGGACGGCGCCGATGCGCAGTCCTTCACCCGATTTTCGCGGCGTGCCGAGCTGGACGATCGAAATGGCCATCGCGATTATTTCTTTTGCGCTGCGAGCAGGGCGGGCAGGATCGTGCTGATCATGATTTTGTTCGGCGGCGCACCGTCCGAATTGTAATCGCCCGCAGTGAAGACGCCGACGAAATCGAACTGCGGCAGCAGATAAATTTTCTGGCCGCCGTTGCCCTGTGCGGCGATCATGTCGACGCGCTGATCGCCGCCGGGCATGGGGACGTTCAGCCAGGGACGCCACCAGAAGTAGCCGTAGCCGGTGTTATCGACGCGGCTGTGCTCGGCGAGCGCGGTTTTCACCCAGGCTGACGAGACCACCTGGTGACCTTGCCATAGTCCGTTGTTCGCGAAAAGCATGCCGAGTTTCAGCATGTCGCGCGGGCGGAGATGGATTTGGGAGTACTCCTTGTCGGCGTTGGTCAGATCGTAGTTCCACGACCAGTCGGTGCGTTTGATGCCCAGAGGGCCGAAGAGATTGGCCTGCGCGAAATCCGGAAGCTTGCCGTGGACTGCATTTTCGACAACGCGTCCGACCACCGCGACGCCACCGGAGCAGTAGAAACCCTGCGTGCCGGGATCGTGGATCATCGGCAGATCCATCGTGGCTTTCACCCAGTCCGGAGTCTCGTCGATCACGGTTTCGCGACCGGGAGAGTTGGAGTTGTGATCGTTGCAGTCGAGGCCGGAACTCATGGAGAGAAAGTTGTCCAGCGTGATCTTCGACTTGCGCGGATCGGGATTGGCGTAGGACGTGTAGGTGAGATGCGAAGCAACAGGTTCGTTGACGCCGGGCAGCGCACCGCGATCAATGGCGATACCGGCGAGCGTACTCACGACCGATTTTGTCGCGGAACGCATCTCGTGCGTCCTGGCTGCGGTGTAGCCGTAGAAATATTCCTCCATCACCAGATGGCCGTGATGGAACAAAAGCACGCTGTGCACGTCGTTCCAGGTTCCGTCGAGCACGCCGCGAACAATGGCATTCGCAGTCGCCACGCCGAGTTCCGATTTCGCGATATCGCCGACGGGAATGCCGTCGTGAGCGTCGGCGGGCGGATGATATTTATACGCGGATCCCTCTGGACGAGGTCTCATCAGACCGCTTGACTCGCTTTTTACTTTGTCCGAGAGGCGCGCGTGGAATACGCCGCGTTCTTCAAAGCCTGTCACCCGGCCTTTTGCGTCACGACGGAACGGAAGTTCCTCGCCGGCGCCGTTTTTGAAAACATCGGGGCGCACGGCAGGCAGTTTGTATTTGGATTCGCCGAGGATTGCGTAAAGATCGGCGCCAGCGACGATTTCCACCGTTCCATCGGAGCCATAGGCGTAGGTGCCCACGTAATCGGAAAGTGGCGGCGCCTGCGCCATGATATTCGCGGCGAAGGCGAGGAATGCGGCGATCAGGAATCGTTTCACGTTAGCTCTCGATGCCCATCTGCGTCAGGCGGTATCGCAGGGAGTTACGGGTCAGGCCGAGGATGCGGGCGGCCTGGCTCTTGTTATTGTTGGCCTGCTTCAGCGCGGCGCGGATGAGTTCCTGTTCGTACTGATCGAGACTCATGCCTTCCGGGAGGCCCACTTCTCCGGACTGAGCGCGCGGGCGAAGATTCATGTCGAGCCGGATGTCGCCGGAATCGAGTTTCTCGCCGGTCGTCATCACGATGCTGCGCTCGATCACGTTTTCCAGCTCCCGGACGTTGCCCGGCCAGGAGTATTGCATCAGCTTGTCGATTGCGGTATCTGTGATGCCGCGGACCTGGCCGCCATTGTCTTTCGCAATCTTCTCGACAAAATGCCGCGCGAGGTACGGGATGTCCTCTTTGCGATCACGCAGTGGGGGCACTTCGATGGGAACGACGTTCAGACGGTAATACAAATCTTCGCGGAATGTGCCGTCTTCGAGCGCGGCGCGAAGGTCTTTGTTAGTGGCGGCGATCACGCGGACATCGATGTTGAGCGTCTTATTGCTGCCGAGGCGCTCGACTTCGCGCTCCTGGAGGACGCGCAGCAGCTTCACCTGGATATTGCCGGGCACGTCGCCGATTTCATCGAGCATCACGGTACCGGTATCGGCCTGCTCGAATTTGCCTGGCTTCGATATATTGGCGCCGGTGAATGCGCCCTTTTCGTAACCGAACAGTTCGCTTTCCATCAGGTTTTCCGGCAGCGCAGTGCAGTTGATCTTGACGAACGGGCGATCTCTGCGCGGCGAATGGAAATGAATGGCGCGCGCGATGAGATCCTTGCCGACGCCGCTTTCGCCCGCGAGCAGCACGGTCGCGCGCGAAGGCGCGACGCGCATCACGGAGCCGAAAATATTCTGCATCACGGGGCTGCGGCCCACGATGTTGTCCCAGTTATATTTCCGGCCGAGCTCTTCTTTGAGGCGAACGTTTTCATCGCGCAGGTTGCGGACTTCGAGCGCTTTGCTGACGACCGTGATGAGGTGATCGAGCGAAAACGGCTTGGGAAGAAAATCCGCCGCGCCGGCCTTCATGGCTTCCACCGCGTTTTCGATCGTGCCGAACGCGGTCATCATGATGACCGGAATCGTCGTATTCTGCCGCTTCACGATTTGCAGCATTTCGAGGCCGCTCATGCCGGGAAGTTTGTAATCTGTCAGGATGAGGTCGGCGCGGTCGATCAGCGGCAGCGCTTCTTCCGCGCGCGCGGCTTTGTCAACGTCGTAACCGGCGTCGAGCAATTGCAACTCGACGATTCGGCGCAGTTTTTCTTCGTCTTCCACTACCAGAATTCGCTTTTTCATGGGAGGTTGCTCACGCTCTCGAGCGGAAGACAAACGCGAAAAGTGCTGCCTTTGCCGGGCTCGCTATCGACTGTCATTTTACCGCCGTGGCCGTTGACGATTTTGGAAACTATGGCCAGTCCAAGGCCTACGCCGGTTTGTTTGGTGGTGAAAAACGGGTTGAAGATGGTTTCGATTTTGTCGGCGGGGATGCCGGAGCCGCGGTCGATGACGTCGATTTCGATGCGCTGGGCGGTGCGGCGTGTGGAGACGGTGACCGGGACGCCGGGTTCGGACGCCTGCGCGGCGTTCGAGAGGAGATTGATGAACACCTGCTCCATCAGGGCGGGATCAAGGGCGAGCGGCGGAACATCCGGTGCGTAGTCGCGGACGATTTCGACGTTGGCGTGGCCGGCGGCGCGATCGATTATTGTCGTCACGTCGGTCATTTCGCGCTGTGGTTCGAGCGGTCTGGCGAAGGAGAGGAAGCGTGTGACGAGCAGATTCGTGCGGTCGACTTCGGAGCTGATGATTTCGCCGAGTTCGCGCGACATCGGGTCGGTGGCGGATCGGCGGGCGAGGAGATCGGCCGAGCCCTTGATGCTGGCGAGCGGGTTGCGTAACTCGTGGGCGAGGCCGGCGGTGAGTTGTCCGAGCGCCGCCAGGCGTTCGGCGCGACGAACGGCGGCCTCGGCGGCGGCGAGTTGTTCGGCGGTGGCTTTATAGCGCGCGGATTCGGTGCGGATGGCCTTACCGAGCATGTTGACGAGCACGGCGATGATCGCCATCAGGAGCCCGCGGATGACGAGAACGTGCCAGCCTTCGGGATCCATTTCAATGTTGGACCAGTCGACGAAAAGCAAAGGTGAGAGAAGCGCCCCCACCGCGGCCATTGAAGCCACCACCGTCGCGATGACGCCCAGATAGGTTGCCGTCGAAACCAGCGGCAGCAGCAGAATCGGGAAGTAAGGACTGGCGACGCCACCGGATTCGTGCATCAGTTCGAAGGCGAGCAGAAGCTGGAGCGTCACCGAAACGACGCGGCCGATCGTCTGGCTGAGGAACGGGAGACGGCTTTCGAAGAGTTGTATGATGCCGAGACCGATCAGCGGCAGGCGCTGGGCGGGCTCGTCAGCGAGGAAAATCATCGCCCCGAAAAAAATGGCGAGCAGCAGGTCGGTGTTTCGAACGGGGATCTTCGGATCAGATACCGAGTGGGAATCCATGCGCCTCTAGTTATTTTCGTCCAGACGGCGCACGGTTTGGGCGCGCACGGCTTCGAGCAGCGCCATGATGGGTTCGCCGGTGGCCGGATCGCGGAGGGCGGGGTTGAGTTCCGCGAGCGGTTCCAGAACGAAGCGGCGCTCGCGATAGCGTGGGTGCGGGATTTCGAGTTCGGCGCTTTGCAGGATCGTGTCGCCGTAGAGAACAATGTCGATATCGACCGTGCGTGGGCCGTTGACGATCGTGCGAACGCGGCCGAGTTCGTTCTCGATGCTATGGATGCGATGCAGCAGTTGGAGGGGGAGGAGTGAGGTTTCGAATTCCGCCACCTGGTTGAGGAACCAGGGTTGGTCGGCGAGTCCCATGGGCGCGGTTTCGTAGAGGCTGCTGGCGCGGAGCAGTTTCAGATCTGGCGCATTGAGTTGTTCGCGAGCCTCCCGCAGCCGGGCTTCGCGATCTCCCAGGTTGGAACCGAGCGCAAGCCAGGCTGTGGTCAGAAGAGCTCCGGCTGGCGCTCAACCCCGCCGAATCGCCGCGGCACTTTGAAATAATCGTAGGCGCGCTCGGTGGCGATACGGCCACGCGGCGAGCGATGCAGGAAGCCGAGCTGGATCAGATACGGCTCGTAGACTTCCTCGATCGTCTCCGGTTCTTCACCCACCGATGCCGCGATGGTGTTTACGCCGACTGGGCCGCCGCTGAACTTTTCCAGCACCGCACGCATGATCTTTTGGTCGATTTCGTCGAGCCCGAAGCGGTCGACTTCCAGCATGTCGAGCGCGGTGGTCGCGACATCCTGCGTGACGTGGCCTTTGGCGCGCACCTGCGCGTAATCGCGGACACGGCGCAGTAAACGGTTCGCGATGCGGGGCGTGCCCCGGGAGCGGCGCGCGATCTCCTCCGCACCTTCCAGATCAATGGGCGTTTCGAGCAGTTTCGCGGAACGCCGCACGATGCCCGTGAGGTCGGCGACATCGTAGTGATTGAGCCGCAGCACCAGCCCGAAGCGGCTGCGCATAGGCGCGCTGACCAGGCCCTGGCGCGTGGTCGCCCCGATCGCCGTGAACTTCTGGAGCGGCATGGAATGCGTGCGCGCTCCCGGTCCGGTGCCGATGAGAATGTCGAGATGGAAATCTTCGAGCGCGGAGTAGAGCATCTCCTCCACGTCCGGCAGCAGGCGGTGGATTTCATCGATGAAGAACACCTGTCGCGCCTGCACCGTGCTCAGGAGGCCCGAAAGATCGAGCTTCTTCTGCAGCACGGGGCCGGAGGTCTGAGTGAACGGCGCTTCCAGTTCCTGAGCAATGATGGACGCAAGCGTCGTTTTGCCGAGACCGGGCGGTCCATAGAGGAGAACGTGATCCATTGCTTCGCCGCGCTTGCGGGCGGCTTCAATCGCGATCTGCAGATTTTCTTTCAGGCGCGCCTGGCCGGTGAAATCGGCAAGACGGCGCGGGCGCAGACTGGCTTCGAATTGCAGATCGTCGTCAAGGGACGAGGCGGAAACGAGACGGTCGCTCATCAGCGCACAAACTCCAACGATTTGCGGAAGAGCGGTTCAAACTCCGCAGGGATGCCGCTGCCGCGGGCTTTGCGAACGGCGGCTTCGGCGGCAGGACGCGCGCAACCGAGATTCAGCAGGGCGGAGAGCACGTCGTCTTCAATAGCGGAAAGCGCGGGCGCGGCCGGAGCGGCTTCACCGCCGATGGCCGCGGGCAGCTTATCTCGCAGTTCCAGCACCATGCGCTCGGCGGTCTTACGTCCCACACCCGGGATGCGGACAAGCCGCTCCACTTCGCCGCGCCTGATGCCGTCAATCAATTCGTCGATCGCCATACCGCTGAGCACTTTGATCGCAAGGCCCGGGCCGATGTTGCTCACGCCGATCAATTTTTCGAACAGGGACTTTTCATCACGCCCGGCGAATCCATAGAGCGCCAGAGTGTCTTCGCGTACGTGCGTATGGACGTGCAGTACGGTCTGGGCGGCGACGTCCGGCAGCTTCGAAAACGTGGAAACCGGGATGGTGACTTCGTAGCCGACGCCGCCCACGTCCAGAATGATCTGATTCGGGTGCTTCTCGATCAGCGTCCCTCTGAGCAGCGCAATCATTTTGAAATTTGGGGGGTAGCGTAAATATTGTACATGGCGCGACGGCGATTCTTTGTGGAACAGGTTCACAGCGGCAGTGCGGAAATTACAGGAGAAAATGCGCAGCATCTCACCCGCGTGCTGCGCGTGGAAGCGGGGCAGACATTCGAGATTACGGACAACAACCGCGTCTGGCTGGCGACGGTGGAGACCGCCCATAAGAACGTGGTGCGGTTCCGGGTCACGGAAGAACTCGACGCGGGCGCGCCGCTTCCGGAAGTCACGATCTTCCTCGCGCTGATCAAATTTGAGCGCTTCGAATGGGCGGTGGAGAAAGCTGTGGAACTCGGCGTGACCCGGATTGTACCGGTGAATGCGTCGCGCAGTGAACGCGGTTTGTCTGAAGGCGCGCAGAAGCGCGTGGAGCGCTGGCGGCGCATCGCGCACGAGGCGAGCGAACAATCGCGCCGGCTGAGCGCGCCGGAGATTGAGGCGCCGATGAAGATGACGGAAGCGCTGAAGCACTCCGCGGCGCATCGCTTCTGGTGCGATGAGCGGCCCGGGGCGCCGGGTCTGGGCGCCGCGTTTCATCCGCAGGCGGGCGATTCCACCGCGCTCATCATCGGTCCCGAGGGCGGCTGGACTGACCCGGAGCGCACGCAGTTTGAGGTCGCCGGATGGAGAGGCGTTTCGCTCGGGCCGCTGGTTCTTCGCGCGGAAACCGCGGTCTGCGCCGCGCTCTCGGTGATTTCGCAGGGGTGGCTGGCGGGGCGTTATTGATGGGCAAGCCGCTACAATTAAATCAGGCGTGACACAAACGCACTATGGCGGTATCGTCGAATACGCCGCAACCCTCCTTCTGATCGCTCAGATCCTCCTGGCTCGCCGATGGTTTCGGGGGAAGCCCCTCGCTATCTGGATTGGACTGATCGCCATCTGGATCGTCAGCGCCGTCTCCATCGCTATGGAGTGGACGGGCGCTATGTACGGCATGCGGAGTGTGCCTATGGTGCTTCGTGTGGGATTCACGATGACCGGCTACATGTGGATCTTTCTGACGTCGCTTGCAACCGCCATATTCCTTGCCTTCCGGTATGTAGCGGGAAAGATCCCCGGTGAACACTCACCAGGCCGAAGGCGCGCATTGAGCGCGGCAACCACGGTCGCGATCGCCGCCCCCTCCGCGGCGCTGGCATTCGGCGCATTCGTAGAGCGCAACGACTATGGCCTGACGGAGGTGGATTTTCCTGTGCCCGGCCTCCATCCGGATCTCGACGGCTATCGCATCATGCAGGTCAGCGATCTTCACGTGAGTCCGTTTCTCAGCGTGAAACAGATGGCCTATGTGATCGATATGGCCAATGAGGCGCGTCCCGACCTCTCGGTCTTTACAGGCGATCTGATTACCGCGCCCGGCGATCCGCTGAACGCCGCGATTCGGGAACTGGTGCGGCTGCGCGCGCCCGACGGCGTGCTTGGCTGCATGGGAAACCACGAAGCGTATGTGGGATGCCGCAATTATCTGGAGCGGCACGCGCGGCCGGGCGGCGTCGACTTCCTCCGGATGCGGAACACGCAGGTGCGCCGCGGGCAGGGCATGCTCAACATCGTGGGCGTGGATTATCAGAGAAATGAGTTCCGGGACAGGTATCTTGAGGGCACGGATAAACTGATCGTTCCCGGCGCGGCGAATCTGCTGCTTTCGCACAACCCCGATGTTTTTCCGGCGGCAGTACGCATCGGGTTTCACGGCGTGCTGTCCGGTCACACGCACGGCGGGCAGATCAATATCGAAATTCTGCACCAAAACATCAACCCGGCGCGATTCCGCACGCCGTTCACGAAGGGCCTCTACCGCTGGGGGCTCGCCGGCGCTGTTCCCGCGACCTGCTACGTCACCACGGGCGTCGGCACTATCGGGATGCCGATCCGGCTGGGCGCTCCTCCTGAAATCGCGCTGCTGCGCCTGCGGCGGGTCTGAGCGTGCGATACCTCATTGTCAGCGATTTGCATGGGAACCGCGAGGCGCTGGAAGCTGTCCTGCACGATGCCAGGGGCGGCTACGATCGCGCCGTTTGCTGTGGCGATCTATGCGATTACGGTCCGGATTCGGCTTACACGATCGACTGGGCAAGGACGCAGCCGGCGGCTGTGATCCGGGGCAACCATGACCGCATCTGCGCGGGTCTGGACAGCATGGACGACTTCACCCCCCTCGCCCAGGCTTCCGCCCTTTGGACAATGGAACATCTGAGTTCACCGGATCGTAACTATCTGCGTGAACTGCCGCGGGGACCAATGCCGGTGGATGATGCGCTCGTCCTGGTGCATGGCGCTCCGCACGATGAGGATGAATACGTGACCAACGTGATGGAGGCGGGAGAGGTGTTCGGCCGACTGGCCGGCACGGAACACGTGGAACTGCCGCATTTCTTCGGACATACGCATTTGCAGGGCGCGTTTGTGCGAAGCGGCGGGCGCATTCATCAGATTGGGAAGCCAGGAGCCAGTGAGCAGGAAGCCCGCATTGCGCTGGAACCGGGCGCAGCCTGGCTGATCAATCCTGGCGCGGTGGGGCAGCCGCGCGACGGGGATCCGCGCGCGGCGTATGCGATCTTCGACACCGCGGAGCGCGAAGTGGCGTTGAGACGAGTGCCATACGACCTGGCTGTGACGCAGCGGAAGATCGAAGCAGCCGGACTGCCGCCGCGTCTGGCAACGCGGCTCGCGAGCGGAAAATGAAGCGTTTTGTGATCTAATCGGAAGAATCGAGACGACTATGTTTTGCACCCGATGTGGCGCCCAGAATGCTGAAAACGCGCGGTTTTGCACCTCCTGCGGGGCCTCCATGGAACTCGGCGGCGCGGGGAACGGCGGGGGACAAGGCTATCCAGGCGGGGCGGCTTATTCGGCGGCGCCAAGAAAACGTCTGCACCGTGTGATGACCGATAAGAAAGTCGCGGGGGTCTGCTCCGGGTTTGCCGAGTACTTTGACATGGACGTCACGCTGGTCCGGCTGATCTGGGTGGCCTTGGTTCTGATTCCGCCGAGTATCGGGGTTATCGTGTATCTGGTCGCGTGGATTGTTCTGCCGCGCGACTGACGGTTGTCAGCGGCGCGTTAGAGCGATGACCGTTTCGATGTGGAAGGTCTGGGGAAACAGATCGACCATGGCGATCCGCTCGATCTCGTAGCCTTCCTTCAGACCCGCCAGATCGCGCGCCAGCGTAGCCGGGTCGCATGCCACGATCACGATTTTGCGCGGCGCAATTTCGAGCAACCGCGTGACGGCCCCGGCGCCGAGGCCCGCGCGAGGCGGATCGGCCAGTATGAAATCCGGGGGATCGTTCGCTTCGATGAGAAACGCTTCCGTGCTCTGGCGAATTGCTTCTACCGGCACGCCCGCGCGTTCAGTGTTGCGGCGCAGGTCGTCCGCCGCGCGGCCTGCCTCCACCGCGGTGACTTTCGAAAATTTGCGCGCGAGCGGCACGCTGAACAGGCCGACGCCCGCGTAGAGGTCCCACGCCACGCCGCCGGTTTCGGCGCCGATCGCGAGATCCGCCATCGAGCCCACCAGCGATCGGTTGACCTGAAAAAACGAATTGCCGGAGACGTTGAATGTGTCGCCGCTTGTTTCGTATTCGAGCGCGCCAGGCACGGTGCCGGGAATTTCGGCCGCAAGCCAGTCGAAGAAATGCTTCGCGACCGGCTGCGATGTTTCGCGCACGTTCCACTGCACCTGATTCTCGTCAGTGAAGATTTCGAGCGACGTGACAAATCGCGGCCACCGGCGATCTTTCACCATGCGATTCAGCTTCGTCAGCGCTTCGTTGATTTTGGGGGAGCTGATGGGACACTGCGCGGCCGGCACGAGCTTCTGCGAACGCATGCGGCGAAATCCGATTTGCCCGTTCTCAATGTGAAACTGGGTGCGGTTGCGATAACCCCAGGCATCGCCGGAAGTGATCGCGATCCGCGCTTCGTCGATTTCTATCTTCGCGCCGCGCCGCAGCGTTTCCGCCAGGATGCCGCGCTTCAGCTGAAGCTGCGCAGGGTAATCGGCATGCTGATAGTGGCAGCCGCCACACTTGCCGAAGATGGGGCAGGGCGCCGCCACGCGGTCGGCGGAGGGTTGCACTACGCGCAGCAGATCCGCGCGCTGTGCGTGCTTTTTCGATGCGGGCGGCGCAGCCTCTACGGCCTCTCCCGGCAGTACGAAAGGTGTGAAAACCACCTGGCCATCCACGCGCGCGAGACCCTCGCCGCCATAAACAAGTTTTTCAATTGTGAAATCCATCGCGTTTCGAATCAGAAGGTTAGCGTTATCGAGCTGCATCGCCGAAACGAAAGCCGGGGGAGCAGCATCGAATTCAAGTATGGCAGGAAGATCCGGTAGTTCTTTCCAGAAGCGCCAGAAGGAATTGGCGCGCGTCGAAAAACAGCGCGAAAAGTTCGCCCGTCGTGTGGCGAAGAAGGATAATCCGAGCAACGGCGAGACTGAAGAGCCGATGGAACACGAACACGTGGAACAGTCTGAAACCGCGGACGCTCTCGCATAGAAACCGGCGCGTGGACATCATTGTTACGATGGGAATTCATTCCCTGACAAGATGATTCCACGCGTTCTTTCGGGCGTGCAGCCCTCCGGCAATCTGCATATCGGCAACTATCTGGGCGCCCTCACGAACTGGGTGCGGATCCAGCACGATTACGAAAGTATCTTCTGCATCGTCGATCTGCATGCGATTACGGTCTACCAGAAGCCGGACGAGCTGCGCAACAGTATTCGTGCGCTCGCGGCTGTGTTCCTTGCGGCCGGCATTGACCCGAAGCATTCGCGGATTGTGGTGCAGTCCTCTGTCCCGGCGCATGCCGAGCTTGCGTGGCTGCTGACGTGTGTCACGCCCATGGGGTGGCTGGAGCGCATGACGCAGTTTAAGGCGAAGGCGGCGCTGCAGGAATCGATCAGCGACGGAATTTTTCAGTACCCTGTGCTGATGGCAGCGGATATTCTGCTCTATCAGGCGGCAGTCGTGCCCGTCGGTGAAGATCAGAGCCAGCACCTTGAACTGACGCGCGACATTGCGCAGCGCTTCAACTCGCTCTACGGCGATACGTTCGTGATGCCGGCGACGAAGCTGCCGACGGTCGGGGCGCGCATCATGGGGCTCGACGATCCTACCGCGAAGATGAGTAAATCCGCGACGGGAGCCGGCCATGCGGTAGCGCTGCTCGATCCGCCGGCGAAAATCC
Organism: Bryobacteraceae bacterium; assembly: GCA_036500405.1. Lineage (GTDB taxonomy): Bacteria > Acidobacteriota > Terriglobia > Bryobacterales > Bryobacteraceae > BOG-234. Next base: position 73 of record DASYCD010000036.1, on the reverse strand, counting down.
GCAAGACCATCATGCGCGCCACCACTGACTCGGGGAGCGGCGTGGATTTCGAGACGATGGGACCCGGTGTCGT
>DASYCD010000035.1:0-7242 GCA_036500405.1 Bryobacteraceae bacterium | reverse complement strand
TCCGGCGCCGACAGTTCCGAATACTGGTTTCGCTGCCGCTTCGATTGCGGCGCGACTGCAACGGAAGAACGACTCTATCTCGATTTCGGTGGTCTCGCCACTTTGAGTGAAGTCTGGCTCAACGGCAGATCAGTCCTGCAGAGCAACTCGATGTTCGCGCGTCACCACATAGAAGTGACGAAGTTGCTTCATCGTCAAAACGAACTTCTGATTGTCTGCCGCTCTCTTGCCGCGCAGTTGCGGACAAAGCGCCTCCAGCAGCCGCGCGCCCGCTGGCGCACGCGCGTCGTCACCGAGCAGCAGTTGCGCTGGTTCCGCACCACGCTCCTCGGACGCGCCCACGGCTTCGCACCCGCCCCGCCCCTCGTCGGTCCGTGGCGTCCCGTCGCGCTCGCGCGCGAACGCGGCCCGGTCATCGAAGAATGGACACGCCGCATCGATGCCGAAGGCGCGATTCACGCATCCATCCGGTTCCGCACGCAACCGGCGGCCGCGCGCCTCGTCTCCGGTGAGCATCGTGTCGAGTTCACCAACGGCGAGGCCACTCTCCGAATCCCTGACGCTCGCCGCTGGTATCCGCACACGCACGGCGAGCCCGCACTCTATCCAGTTCGCCTCGAAGTCCAGCTCCACGATGGCGCGATCGTCACGTATGACGACGTTCCCGTCGCCTTCCGCACCGTCACCTTCGATCGCGGCTTCCACATCAACGGCGTTCCGGTGTTCACGCGCGGCGTCATCTGGACTCCGCTTTCTGACTCGACCGAAGACAACCTTCGCCGCCGCCTCACTCTCCTCCGCGATGGCGGCTTCAACCTGATCCGTCTCGCCGGCACCACGTGGTACGAAGACGAAACATTCCATCGCCTCTGCGACGAACTCGGTCTGCTCGTCTGGCAGGACATGATGTTCGCCAATATGGACTACCCGTTTGCGGACGCGGAGTTTCTGGACACCGTTCGCAGGGAGGCCGAAGCCGAACTGACGCGCATCTCCCGCCACGCCAGCACTGCCATGATCTGCGGCAATTCCGAAATCGAGCAGCAGGTCGGTATGCTCGGCCTCGATTCCGCGCTCGGCCGCGGCGTCTTCTTCGGGGAAGATCTCCCGCGCCTCGCCGCGCGCTGCTGTCCGGGCGTTCCGTACATTCCCTCCGCGCCGTTCGGCGGCGACCAGCCATTCCGTACCCGTCAGGGAGTCGCGAATTATTTCGGAGTCGGCGCCTATCTCCGCCCGCTCGAAGATACGCGCCGCGCATCGGTCCCCTACGCTTCCGAGTGTCTTGCGTTCGCGAATATTCCCGAGCCGGAAGCAATCGAGGCCATGGCCCTCGAAATACCTGGCGGCATCACACCCACCCATCCGGCATGGAAGCGCGGCGTACCGCGCGATGGCGGCGCCGCGTGGGATTTCGAAGACGTCCGCGATCACTACCTGAAACTGCTTTACTCTCTCGACCCCGCCGATCTTCGCTATACCGATTCGCGCTTCTACTGGGATCTCTCGCGCCTCGTCTCGGGCGAAATCATGGCGGAGGTGTTCGGCGAATGGCGTCGCGCTGGTTCCGGCTGCGGCGGCGGCATCATCCTCTGTGGTGCGGATCTCGAACCCGGCGCAGGCTGGGGTCTCATTGACAGTCGCGGCGTCCCGAAAGCTGCTTACTGGTTCCTCCGCCGCGTACTCGCCCCGCGAGCCATCTGGATGACGGACGAAGGCCTCAATGGCTTCGATATTCACGTTGCCAACGACGCCCCCGCCCCATTGCGCGCCACTCTGCGCATCGCGATGTTCGCTTCCGAACGCAAAACAGACGAAGCCGATCGCGAAATTGTTCTCGAACCACGCTCCACAGGCATCTACTCATTTGAGGAGATCCTGGGACGCTTCGTTGACATCTCGCGCGCCTACCGCTTCGGACCGCCAGCGCACGATCTCATCTCCGCAAGCCTTCATCGCACTGCCCGCGAAAGCGCGTTCGCGCGCTGTTTCCGCTTCCCGGCCAGCCGGGATCTCCGCCGCCGCCCCATCACAGAGATCGGCATTACAGCCCAGGCAGCCGTGCTGCCCACCGGAGAACTCGAAGTTCTGATGGGCACCCGCACGTTCGCGAACGCAGTGCGCGTCACCGCGCCGGGTTTGGTGCCCGACGATTCTTATTTTTCGATCGAGCCCGGCGGCACGCGCCGCCTGCTGTTCACGCCCGCAGCACCCGGACCGTTGCCCTCCGGCCTCATCGTCACCGCCCTGAACGCGGAAGGACGCGTCACCATCCCCGTGGAGAAACCAGCGTGAGCGCCACCCACTTCTGGTTCCGTTCCGGAGCGTATTCGCTCCTCGCGCATCTCGATGCGGCGACCGGCCGCCGCGCCCCGCTCGGCCTCGTCATCGTTCCTCCCTTCGGATGGGAAGAAGTCTGCGCCTATCGCCCCCTGCGCTTCATGGCGCAGCGGTTCGCGGAACTCGGCATTCCCACGCTGCGCTACGATCTCCCTGCCGCCGGCGATAGTTCCGGCGATCCCCAGGATCCCGGCCTTTTCGACGCCTGGGTGCAATCTGTCAGCGATGCCGTCGAAACACTCCGCGCCTCTGCCGCGGTGGATGACGTCGCGGTACTCGGCGTACATCTTGGCGCCATGCTGGCGATGGCGGCATCCGCGCGTGGCGCCAATATCCGCCAACTCGTTCTGTGGGGCGCCGCCGCCCGCGGCAGAACATTACTACGCGAACTGCACGCGGCCGCCAACGTGGAGCGCTGGGAATGCCTCGCTGAAGAGGACGCTCCCCGCCAGCCAATGCCTGGCTTTGGCGCGAGCGGTTTCCTCATCGCTCCCGAACTGCTGAAAACTCTGGAAGAACTCGACGTTTCTGCTCTTCCCTGGCGCGGCAAAAACATGCCGGTCCTGCTGCTTTCGCGCGACGCGCTCCCGCACGATCCCGCCATCGTGAAAACGCTCGATCCGGCTTCGCCCGATACCGCGATCGCGGATGGGGCCGGTTACGCCGACATGATGGCCGGCCCGCTCGACGGCGTGTACTCGCCTGAGACCACGCAGACCATCGCGGGATTCCTTCTCCGCCGCACCAGCCCGGAGATCCGCAATAACGCGTCCCCTGTATTTCCCGATCACCGGCACCCGGCCGAATCGGTTTTCCAGGTCGGCTCCGGATCATCGGATCTGTTCGGCATCCTCACCGCGCCGCCCGCCGGTACGCGCCGCGAACCACACGGCCTTCTTTTCCTCAACGCGGGCGGCGTTCGCCATACCGGCCCCAATCGCATGTGGGTCGAAACAGCTCGCAAGTGGGCGGCATGCGGTGTTCCCTCGTTGCGTATCGATCTCCCCGGCCTCGGCGAAAGCGACGGCCCGGAATCGCTCGATGTCCCTTCGCTCTACCGCGAATTCCTACTCGAAGAAATCGCCGTTGCGATCGACAGCCTGCGTCGCACCGCCGGCATCAGGCGCTTAACGGTGATCGGACTCTGCTCCGGCGCCTGCTGGGGCTTCCATGCGGCGGCGCGCTTCCCCGCTATACAATCCGCCATCCTGTTCAACCCCAGCCTGCTCTACTGGGATCCCGAAGTCGACCGCCGCCGCATCCTGCCGCGCTTCGGCGAAGGCTTCGGGGGCTGGAGCGGCTGGATGAAGATGGCGGCTACCGGTCTCCGCCGCGGCGGCATCGGCCGCGTGACGCATCGCATCGCCGAGATGCGCCGCCGCACCAACAGCGACGCTTATATCCAGCTCGGCTTCCGCAATTTCGAGCAGGCGTGGGCGGCATTCGAACGCAGCCGCAAGCGCGTGACTCTCGTCTTTCGTGAAGGCGAGGCGCTCCTTGCCGAAATGGAAACCGCCGGCGATCTGCCACCCGCGGACGGACACTGGGCGCGCTGCATCCGCGTCCCGAACGGCGGCCATACCTTCCGCCCCCTCTGGGCTCAGAAACTGGTGCACGATCTCATCGATCGCGAACTCGCCGAAACGATCCATGTCGCTCCCGAGCCATCTGTGTTATCACTGATCTCAGACAGTGCTATCAGCCCAAGCCAAAGCCACTCTTCTTGAACAGGGATATCTTCACCTCCCTGCCCTGCTCTCGCCCGGGCGCGTTGCGGAGTTCAACGAACGCGTCGAAGAATTGTTCGCGCTCGAAGGCGATACTGCCGGCAGCGAGTTCCGCACCGAACCCGGAGCCCGCCGGATCGCCAATGCGGTGAACAAAGGCCGTCTCTTCGAATCCGTGATCGAGACGCCCGAGGTTCTCGAAGCCATGGCGACCGTCCTCGGCCCCGAATTCAAACTCAGCAGCCTGAATGTCCGGTCCGCCAATCCCCATAACGGATCTGCGCAGCCCCTTCATGTCGATAGCGGCGCGCTGCCGGATGAACGAGGCTACTGGGTCTGTAATTCGGTCTGGCTGCTCGACGATTTCACACCGCACAATGGCGCGCTTCGTGTCGTGCCCGGCTCACACACCTGGGGACGCGCGCCTGAATCCGGCGCAAAACCTGAAGGCGAAATGCTGGTCACAGGAAAAGCCGGCGACGTCGTCATCATGAACGCCCACATGTGGCATGGAGGCAGCGAAAACTTCACGGATCGCCAGCGGCGTGCGATGCATGTCTATTACACGCGCCGAGACAAACCCCAGCAGCAATACCAGAAGCGGCTCCTCAGTCCCGAAGTGCAGGCGCGCCTCAGTCCTCTCGGCCGCCATCTCGTCGCTCTGGACGATCCCCTGAACGACGAGCTCTGCGCCACCGGCAGCGGCGCCTCCGGCTTCATGAAGTAAATCGCCTAAGCAAACTTCGGCAGCGGCAGCACCTCGTCCTCGGGCACTTCCTCTACCGGCAGTCCCGCCTTCTTCCACGCCCGGAACCCGCCCTCCAGCACCCACACATCGAACCCACTTTTATCCATCACCCGCGCCACGTGCGCGCTCGTCGATTCCCGGACACAAGTGCAGTAAAGAACGATTGCCTTATCCTTCGGCAGACTCGCCATCTCCTCCGTCAGCGAATTCGGATCCACCCGCCGCGATCCCTGAATGCGCATCGTTCCCTTCTCGTAATACCCATGGCTCCGCACATCGAAGATCCACGCGCCAGAACGCACCCGCGCCAGTTGCTCCGGCTGAATCATCCGCACCGGCCCCGCGCGCTTTGCCTTCGTCCAGATCCGGATCCGATTCGCAGCCCACAGCAAAATCACGGCGCCTACGACCCAGCCCAGCGCCGCTTCGAACGCCGCATACCCCCGCGTCATCGATTGCAACACGTCGCTGAAAATGAACCCAACCGCTATCCACGCGCCGATATACAGGTTCGCGCCGGCGAAGTCCAGCCCCAGGAACTGCCACACCGGCATGCTCATACTGCCCGAAAGCGGCGCCGCCAGAGTATTGATTCCAGGAATAAACTTGACCACCACCAGCAGCACGCGCCCGCGCCGGTAGAACGAATCCGCCGATTGCAAAATGCACGCTTCGGGATTCAGTGAGATGCGGCAAAGCAGACCGAGCAGCCACCACCCGGTCAATCGCCCCAGCGCGTACATCAAAGCGTCGCCCAGCATGATCGCGAAAAGCGCCGTTCCCACGCACTCCGCTGGCGACAATGCCCCCCGCGCCGCGGCGGCGCCTGCCAGTATCAGGCCCGGCGCCGCCGGCACGGGAAAGCCAACCGCCTCCATGAATACGAGGACGAACAGGACCAGATATCCATGCACCGCCACCGCACTCGTCACGAACTCCATCTGCCTGACTGTACATCACTGATGCTGCAGATGAACGAAACGGCTCTTATTTCGAGCTCGACTTCTTCTTCGACGAAGCCTTCTTCTTAGTGGATGACTTCTTCTTAGTAGCCGGCTTCTTAGCCGAACTCTTCTTCTTCGGAATCTTAGCCCCCGATTCCCGAGCCTCATTCAGCGCAATCGCAACCGCCTGCTTCCGGCTCCTGACCTTCTTGCCGCTGCCGGATTTCAGCTTCCCTTCCTTGTGCTCTTTCATCACCCGGTGAACCTTCCGGGCTCCCTTAGTCGATTTTTTGCGTGTAGCCATGATCTCCTTTCGATGGCCTCGCAAACAGCAATCGAAGGTCCCCTTAAAGCACAGTGGCGGATTTCGTGCATACTTTACGCTCGGGAAATGTCCCCAGGAAGTGCCTCATGTACAAATTCAGTCAATTCGCTCTTATAACGGTTTTCAGCACAGTTGGTCTCCTTGCAGCCGACCTCCCCGCAGCCCACGACCAGACCTTCGTCAATAAGGCCGCGCAGGGCGGAAAAGCCGAAGTGACTCTCGGCCAGCTTGCATCCCAAAAAGCATCCAACCAGAAGGTGAAGGACTTTGGCCAACGCATGGTGACCGATCACGGCAAGGCTGACCAGCAGCTTACAGGAATCGCGCAAACAAAAAGCATTACGCCCCCATCCAGCATGACGCCTGAAGATGAAGCGCTCTACAAGAAGCTCCAGGGCATGTCCGGCTCCGAGTTCGATAAAACCTACATGGAAGCCATGGTGAAGGACCACAAGAAAGACATCGACGAGTTCCAGCGTGAAGCGGACAGCGGCAAAGACCCCGACGTCAAGTCATTCGCGTCTCAGACTCTCCCGACTCTGCGGGACCATCTGAAGATGGCGCAGGACGCGGCTTCCGCGGTTGGAGCCTCGCAGCAGTAAAGCGGATTGGCAGGCTGGCGGGGAACCCACTTCGTCCTCTCGGCAAGCTCGAAACGTCGGAATCGTAGTCAGTAGATCGCTGATCGCGGTCCGGGTTTCGAGCCGCGCCGGTGCGGCTCACTGGCAGAAATGCCCCCCGGCCCGAACGTCTCCATAGCCGAAGGCCATCCACGCCCCGCACGGTGGAGGCACGCGCGGCACCGGCGGCGCCGCGCGTATTTGGGCCTCCCCTGAAACAGACCTGCTTAGTGAGCGAGGTCCGCTTCAGGCAACGCCGCGATCTCAATCCCTGCGCCCGGCTGAAGGGGCATCGCGATCAGTTCACGTTCAAGGGCGATCCGCAGCACCTCATCCATGTGATCCACAAAGTGAATCTTCATCACATTGCGCAGGTACTCCGGAATATCCGGCAGGTCCTTCTGATTCTCCTGCGGAATAAGCACCTCATTGATTCCGTGCCGATGCGCCGCCAGAAGCTTTTCCTTTAGTCCGCCGATCGGCAGCACCTTCCCGCGCAGCGTGATCTCGCCCGTCATCGCCACGTCGCCGCGCACCGGAA
>DASYCD010000034.1:0-5121 GCA_036500405.1 Bryobacteraceae bacterium | reverse complement strand
TGAATCGGCCCCGAGAGCAATAAGGAGTTTGCATTGAAATCCATACCATTTTTAAAAACCAAAACAGCGAAGTTGCAGGCATTCGCCGGCGTCCTGGTCCTGTGCGGAGGGCTGGTGGCGGTGGCGCACGGCGGGGTGGATCCCGCCCATGTTCATCTGAAGATGGCGGACGCGGGTGAAGGCGGCGCGCGCGTCACGATGGCGGCGGCGGCGAAGGCGGCCATGCCGTCAGTTGTGAAGATTTCCGCTTCGAAGATCGTGAAAACGCCGACCTCGTTTTCCGGCGATGACGGCGATATCTTCAGCCAGTTTTTCGGCGGACGCAATGGCGGCGAGTTCCAGGGACCACCGCAGTCGCATCGCGAAGGCGGCTTGGGTTCGGGCGTAATCATCAGCGCGGACGGCTACATTCTGACGAACAATCATGTAGTGGATGGCGCGACAGACGTTAAGGTGACGCTGCCTGACCAGCGTGAGTTCAAGGCGAAAGTGATTGGGACAGACCCGAAAACGGATATCGCCGTAATCCACATTGATGCCTCGAATCTGCCGGCCATTACAGTGGGAGATTCCTCGAAGATGCAGGTCGGGGATGCAGTGCTGGCGGTCGGCAATCCCTACGGCATCGGACAGACGGTGACGGCGGGAATCGTGAGTGCGACCGGGCGCGGCAATCTGGGGATTGAAGACTATGAGGACTTCATCCAGACCGATGCCTCGATTAATCCGGGCAACTCGGGCGGAGCGCTGGTGAACGACCGCGGCGAACTGGTTGGCATCAACACGGCGATCCTGGCGGGCAATTCGGGCGGCAATCAGGGAATCGGCTTTGCGGTTCCGGTGAGCCTGGCGCGTCACGTGATGGACCAGATCGTGACCAACGGACATGTGACTCGCGCGTATCTGGGTGTGACGATTCAGGAAGTGACGCCGGCAATCGCCCGGGCGATGGGTCTCGATGCTCCGAAGGGCGCGCTGGTAAGCGACGTGACGCCTGATAGCCCAGCGAAGCGCGCGGGTCTCCAATCCGGTGACGTGATTACCGGGCTCAACGGCAAGCCGGTCCTCGAAAGCAATCAGCTTCGGATGGATATCGCGATGATGGGCACGGATACGCCGGTGAAGTTGCAGGTGTTCCGCAACGGTCAGACGATCAATCTGGATGCGCGAACCGGAGAGATGCCGGGCACGCCGGTGGAGAAAGCCAGCGCGGACCACAGCAATTCGAACGGCGCGCTGGATGGAGTTTCCGTCCGCAGCCTGACGCCGGATATGGCGCAGAGAGCCGGTGTGGACGAAGGAACGTCCGGTGTGGTGGTGACGAACGTGGATCCGGCGAGCGCCGCGGCAAGCGCGGGATTGCGCAAAGGCGACGTGATTCAGGAAGTGAATCACAGCAAGATCGCGAACCCCAGTGAATTCGCGAGCGCGCTGCAGAAGGGGAAGAATGGCGACTCCCTGCTGCTGGTGAATCGCCAGGGCAACAAGATGTACTTAGCGGTGTAAAAGCAGAAAAGCGAGTTGGCGTACTTCGGCCGGGGCTTCGAAAGAGGCCCCGGCTTTTTGTGTTTTCAGGCTGCTTTTTGGGCGTCGGCGATGGCGGCGCGGAGGTCTTCTTCGTTCACGATGCCTTCGAACCGTTTCACGGTGTTGCCGTTGCGGTCAAACACGATGGTCACGGGGAGTTCTCCGAGACTTCCCATGCCGGTGGAAAGGCCGATCTGGTAGGTGATCGGGTTGGTCTTCAGGAACTTTTGGACCACGGGCGCGCCGTCATCATCGGTGGAGATGCCGACGAACTGGACGTTTTGCGCGGCGAGGTCCTTGTGGACGCGGTTGAATTCGGGGATTTCGGAGCGGCAGGGGATGCACCAGGTTGCCCAGTAGTTCAGGACTACGACTTTGCCTTTGTAGTCGGCGAGAGTGATAGGCGCGCCTTCCATGGTGTGGAAGGGGAGGCCGTCGAGTCCGCCGCTCGTGGGAACCGCAGCCGTCGCCGCTGTTGTCGATTTCGTATTCAGGAACGTCAGGTACTCAGCCGGATTACGCGTGAGACCGGGGAAGGTCGCGATGACGTTGCGGTCCGCATCGTAAAGCACATAGAACGGAATCGCGACGGTCTTGAACTTGTCTTCTTCGAGTTTCTGGTTGGCGGCCGAGGGGGCATCGGTGCCATCCGTATAGAGGTCCACCAGCACCATATTCTTCATGACCGAAGCGATCTCGGGCTTCGTGAACATGTTGGCCTTCATCCAGTGGCAATTGGTGCAGGCATAACCAGTGAAGTTCACGAGCACGTACTTGTTGCCGCCGGCTTTCGCCTGCGCGAAGGCGCCATCGAGATCGTTCTCCACCCAGGCGAGTTCGCCATTGTTGGCGCCGCCGGCTGGTGGCGGAATGTAGGACTCGAGTTCGCCGAGCCGGCCGCCGAACATCCCGGGGATCAGGGTAATCGCAAATATCACCAGCGCCATGCCAATCAGCAACCGCGAAACACCAAGTTCAGAATCGGCCGAGATGCCGGGCAGACGAACGAAGCCAAGCAGGTAGAAACCGGCCATAGCGAACAGAACAACCCACGCCGCAAGGAAACGCTCGCGCGTCAGAAAGCCGCTCTGCAAGACCGCGTCGAGGCTGTAGAGATACTTCAGCATCGCCGCGAGGACCAGGAAGCCCATCACGACCTTGACGCGCGACAGCCATTCGCCCGAGCGCGGCAGCTTCGTCAGGAAACTGGGGAACAGCGCCAGCAGGAAGAACGGAAGCGCGAGGCCGGCAGAGAACGTGGCCATCCCGACGATAGGCCGGATCGCGCCGCCAGTCACGGAGGCAGCAAGCAGCGTTCCCATGAACGGTCCGATGCAGGCGAACGACGCAAGCGCGAACGTCAAGCCCATCAGGACGGCGCCGAAGTAGCCGCCTGCGTTCGAGGCATTATTCATGCGCGTCAGGATGCCGGACGGGATGGTGATTTCAAACGCCCCGAGCAGGCTCAGTCCGAAGGCGAAAAAGATGGCAGCGATGAATCCGTTCACCCACGGATTGGAACCGAGCTGCACGACTCCCGCGGACCCAAATGCCAGCGTGGTAACGGCGCCGAGCGCAGTAATCACGAAGATGATGCCGAAACAGAAGGCGAGGGCCTGCGAAACCGCGCCCTGCTTGCCGGTGAAATACGACATCGTGATCGGAATCATCGGAAACACGCAGGGAGTGAAAATCGCCGCGAGTCCCGCCCCGAAGGCAAGCGCCAGGAAGGAGAACATGCCGGCGTCAGCAGGGGGCGCTCCAGGCGCACCCGGCGGCGCCGCGGCCGCAGGCTTGCCTTCGATATATCCCGCAGGAATCGTTATCGCAGCCGCAGGCGTCCCGGGCACGATCTTCACCGAAGCTTCGATATCCGCCGTGCGCGGCGGAATGCACTGCGTGCCGCTGCACGTCTGGTAGCGAGGCTGGAAACCGATCGTCACATCGGTGGAAGGCAGATCCTTCTTCAGCTCGATGCGCGCGAGAAATACCTGAGTACCCTCGTAGGTTTCAGTATCCGCCTGAAAATTCGGGTCATACTTGCGGACCGGCGGCGGCTCAAAGAACGTGACCTTTTCAACCGCGTCCGCCATCGTGGTCTTGATGGTGGTGGGGATGGGACCCGGCGGCGTGGTCAGCGAATACATGTGCCACTCGGGATCGACCGTTGCCGTGAGTTTCGCGAGAACGGTGGCGCCAGGCGCAGCAGTGGCCTGTTCGAACGCCATCGTCCAGTGCACATGGTTGAAGCTTTCCGTCTGGCCGAAGGCGGCTCCGGTCAGACAAGTCAGCACCAGAAAAAGACCAACAAACAATCGCCGCATAAAGCTACTCCGGTTTCGCGTATCCGCGCAATACATCTTCGATGCGCTGATTGACTTTTCCGATTGAAAATTCCGCCGCGACCCGTATCGCATTCTTGATAGCGTTCGAATCCGAGCGGCCGTGACAGATGATGCAAACGCCCTTCACGCCGAGGAGTGGCGCGCCGCCGAACTCGGAATAATCGACACGCTTCTTGAAATCCTTGTAGGCCGATTTCGAAAGCACATAGCCAATCTTGCTCGAGAGCGTGGCTTCGAGCGATTCGCGCAGCATCAGGCGAATCATTTCCACCAGACCCTCGCTGACTTTGAGCGCTACGTTGCCGACGAAACCATCGCAAACAATCACATCCGCCGCAGCAGTAAAAAGATCGCGGCCTTCCACGTTGCCGATGAAATGGAGGCCCATCACCTTCAGGAGCGGAGTGGCTTCGCGCGTCAGCGTGTTGCCCTTATGCTCTTCTTCGCCGATCGAAAGCAGCCCCACGCGTGGGCGCTTCACCTTGAGAACGTGACGGGAATAAACCTCGCCCATGAGTCCAAACTGGGCGAGCATCTGGGGTTCGCAATCGACATTCGCGCCGACGTCGACGACGACAACGGGGGAGCCTTTGACGGAAGGAAAAACGCCTGACAACGCGGGGCGATCGACGCCCGGGATCTTGCCGAGCACCATTTTCGCGATTGCCATGCAGGCGCCGGTGTTGCCAGCGGACATGAAACCATCGGCTTTGCCGGTGGATACCATGCGCGCACACGCATGCATGGAGCTGTCGCGCTTGGTGCGCGCAGCTTTCGCGGCATGGTCGTCCATCGTGATACGCTCCGGCGCGTGGACGACTTCAATAGGGAGCGACTTCGATGAAGGATGCGCGTCCAGCTCGCGTTGAACGACAGCGCGATCGCCGACCAGCACTACTCTGTGACCAAACTGCCGGGCTGCGTGAATGGCGCCTTCGACTTCGGGACCTGGAGCCTTGTCGCCGCCCATCGCGTCTACGGCAACGGTTACCATTCGCTCTGATTAACGCCTCCGATGCGCGAATTATTCCGCGGCTGTTTCGATGACTTCGCGGCCTTTATACTGTCCACATTTCGGGCAAACGCGGTGCGGTTGCTTCGGCTCGTGGCAGTTGGGGCATTCGGAACCGGCGGGCCGGGCGAGGCTGTCATGCGCGCGGCGGGTCTGCGTGCGCTGGTGGGAATGTCTGCGTTTCGGATTTGGCATTGCTTTCTGTCCTGCGTCTTTCTGATTCTCTGCTACTGAACT
>DASYCD010000033.1:0-27775 GCA_036500405.1 Bryobacteraceae bacterium | reverse complement strand
GCGGGTCGACGCTGGACAGGTCACTGTCGGAAACCGGCGATTCGATTACCTGATCGACGACCCGCGCCAATGGAAGCGCTCGGGCGGCGCGGCGGGTGGCGAAGGGCGAGCAGCCATCACCGCGCCGATGCCGGGCAAAGTCGTACGCATATTGGCGGCGGAAGGCGACGAAGTGGAAGCTGGGCAGGGGATCATCGTCGTGGAGGCGATGAAGATGCAGAACGAGATGAAATCGCCGCGCGCCGGACGTGTCTCCTCCATTCCCGTAAAGGAAAACGAAAGCGTGGCGGCGGGGGCCGTACTCGCGGTTATTGAACCCGCCCAGGCAGGATAAAGGCGGAGCGATAATGAGTACTGTCATGGCCGCGGTCTGCCCCGATTGCAACGGTACCGGATGGAAGATCGTCGAGCGGGACGAAGTCTCGGGAGCGGTTCGTTGCGGTTGTGCCGCAACAGAGCGAGCCAACCGGTTATTCGATGACGCCGGCATTCCCTTGCTCTATCAGAATGCTTCCTTCGATAACTTCTCGCCTCGCGACGAGCTGATGAACGTCTTCACGATGGTGCGGGGATTTGTGCGCGACTTCCCGAATTCGTCTCGTCCGGGACTGCTGCTGATGGGCGATCCCGGTACGGGAAAAACGCACCTCGCAGTCGCCGCTTTGCGCGCGATACTGGCGAAGGGCTACGAAGGGATGTTTGTCGATTACCAGAACCTGCTCGACCGTATCCGCTCCGGCTTCGACGCCAATTCGCAAACAACCGACAAGGAAGCCTATCGCATCGCGATGGAGAAGGAAGTACTGCTGCTCGACGATCTGGGCGCCCACCGCGTGACCGATTGGGTGGAAGATACCGTGACTTCCATCATTACCGCGCGCTGCAACAACCGGAAGCCGCTGATCGCAACAACGAATCTGATCGACTCCGAGGCCGGCTACACGACGTACGAAGGTACTGGCACCGGCAAAGTCGATCACCGGACAACGCTGGCGGAACGCGTTGGGCCTCGCGCTCGCTCGCGCCTGTTCGAGATGTGCAAGGTCATCCGGATACCCGCGATTCGCGACTATCGCTTCACCAAACAGAGAGTCTGAACCGATGCACAGGCTATGCCGCATAGCCGTACTCACTGCCTTCGCCGCGTCGCTCGCGTGCGCGTGGACGATGTCGGTGGAGTTTCCCTGGCCGAATCTCCCTCGCGCAATCTGGGAGCAGCAACTTGCGCACCTCAAGGAAATGGGCGTGACCCACGTGAGCCTGCCTCAGTCGGGGAATGCGGCGCAACTCGATGAGGTGATATCGATTGTTCGGCATCTCGGCCTTGAAGCCGATCTGGAAGGCGCGATTCCGCAGCGTATTGAAACGCTGGCGAAATCGCATGGCGGTCCGCTGACAGACCCGCCGGAAGGCGCGGTGCGCATCTCGGCCACCATGGGGCGAGCGCTTGAGAATGAGCGCAAGCTGCTGATGTCCGGAACGAAGGCTATCGTCTGGACGGGCGTGTTCGAAATTCTGACGCCCGAGTATCAGCCAGGACCCATTCGCCTCTCGGGGAGCGAAGGACCGGCTGCCGCGATCATTCGACGCGAGGCGCAAATGGCGCGCTTCTGGGGACCGCAACTCACAGCGTTGCCCGAGTCGGCCGGCGCGCGACTGACCACACCGGTCGAAGGCATTACCATTCATCAGTACATCGCCGCGAAAACCGGAGCCACCGCGGCCGCGGATGCGCCGCAAGGCGGTCTGTCTCTGGTTTCCGCGACGAACAACACTCCCAATCTTTGGCAAGGCGATGTGCGGGTAATGTATCCGGCGCTTGACCGGGTTATTGAAGTGCAAGCAGTCGCACTCGAGCCGCACGACGTGTTGTGGCTGCCGGTCGATGTTCCGCTCGCCGACGGCGCGCTTTGCTCCGGATGCAACGGCTTCGCGCCGACGGATCATCTGGCGTACGCGACCGCCGAACTGACAGCGATGGAATATGAGAACGGCGTTCTCGCTATGGAATTCATCGCGCCCAGGGCGGGTCAAGCCGTCATCCAGCTCTCCCACGAACCCACAGGCCCGTTCCTCGCAGGCGGACGCCCGACTGTCTTTGACTGGGATACGACAAATCGGCGCGCGCGTCTTCCGATTCCTGCCGGCAATGCGAAGACGGGACGCGTACGCGTCGCGCTGGCGATTGACGCCCCGGATGCCACGGGCTTTTTCGATCACACACCCGCGCTGCTCATCGGCGAGACGAATCGAGTCACGGCTGAGTTCTCTCCGGCCGCGGTCGCCGCGCGATCCCGGCTGCGGATTTCGCCCGACCTGCCGGTGGCGCAGGACGATCCTGTCGCCGATGCCGATAAGGAGAAGCCCGTTCTGATCACCTATAAAGTGACGGTTCCGCCGAATGCGATCGACGGCGACACTGCGCAGCTTTCGATCGAGGCTGACGGCGTACAGCTCAGCCATGCCCGTACGCAGCTTCGCGCTCCCGCCGCCGTCACATTCGAGGACAGCATTGGAGTGCGCGTCTCCGCGGATTCGTTCGTGCCGTTACGGCCGGTCACGATTCCTGTCAATCAACGGTCTGGTCGCGAGATGGTCGTGACGATTGTGAATAAGGCTCCTGAGATCCGCACGTTCGAGGTCGCCTTCGATGTTCCGGGCCTCGAATTTTCGCCCGCGAAGATGAACGTGAGCGTGGGGGCGTCCATCTCGCGGGACGTCACGTTCCGCGTGTTCGGGCAAATTGCGTCCACGGGCTTGCACACAGGCGAAATGCGGCTTTCCGGCGCGGCGACCCTTCGTGAACCGCTGCGTTTCGTCGTACTGCCTCAGACGGGGACGGTCGCGTGGAATTCGGATGAATTCTCCTTTCTCGAAAGCACGAAGGCGCGGGCATCGTTTCTGCCGAATCGCTGGCTGGAAATGATCAACAAAGAATCCGGCAGCGATGCACAGCCGGCGGGCGGGACAGCGTTCTCCGGCGGCCCGGTATCGTCGCTCCGCATGGAAGACCTGCAGAAAGCCACACCGGCGAAGCCAGCGAGATAGCGTCACGTCCCGCGGCCTGTCATCAGCGATTCCCGCATCAGCCGGATAGCCGCATCCCGATGAGGCTGAATCGAAAACGCCCTCCAGATACGATGAACGCTGGCCCGGCTGAGCCCGGCGGCCGCCGCCAGCGAGCGCGTGGACCATTGCGCGCCGTTCGGCGCCGACTCGAGACTGAGGGTCAGGACGCGGTCCACATCAGCCTCGCTCAGCCGCCGCGATGTTCCGGCGCGTCCCTCATCGAGCAACCCGTCCAGACGGCCGGCGAGAAAGCGCAGCCGCCATTTGCCGGCCGTCTGTGAGGTAATACAAAGTTCGGCCGCAATCTCAGAATTGCCGCGGCCTCCTGCGCAGAGCAGAACGATGCGCGCGCGCTGCGCGAGCGCCGGTGAACTCCCGGATTGCCGCGCCCAGGCTTCCAGGGCCTCGCGTTCGGTCTTCTTCAATAACAGCGCGGGCGCGGGGCGTCCGGTTCTCATGTCGCCTCCCTTCTGCGGTCTCGAAGCCGCTACCGCGGTTAAAACGTGATCCGCACCCCCATCTGAATCAGGCGCGGAAAGTTCGCCTGGCTCGTGATGGTTCCGAAGGTTCCCGGTTTGGTGATATCGGTCGCCGGAGCGGCAAACAGCACCGTATTCGTCACGTTCAAAGCCTCCGCGCGGAACTGGAATTTGTAGTTTTCCTTTACCGTGAAAGTCTTGAATGCCGAGACGTCGAGGTCGAAGAGACCCGGGCCGTAAACATTCAGCCTGGGCGCCACATTGCCGAATGAGTAGGCGGGCGTGATCGAGAACGCCGCCGGATTCAGCCATTCGTAAGTCGGATCGGTAACCGAATCCGGACGGACCGCCGATACGCCGGTCGCCGTCGGGTTCTGCCCGCATCCACACCCCGTGTTGCCGTTGGTTTGCGAAACGCTGAGCGGCGTACCCGTGTGAATCAGTTGGGTCCCCTGGACCGACCAGCCACCGGCAACGATATCCACCAGCTTATTCGAGTTCCTGAGGAACGTCTTTCCATGGCCGACGGGAACCTGCCAGGTGAATGACATGGAGTAGCTGTTGGGCGTATCGGTGCTCGCGAGCGCCAGCCCCTGGGGAACGATCGGCGCATAATAGTTCTGCACCGAAGACAGCGCCATGTTACGCGACCAGGTGTAAGTGGCTCCGAGCGTCAGGCCGTAACGCATGCGCCAATCGCCTTTGAAGTAGAGAGAGTAGTAGAAGGCCCGGCCCATCGGCGTATTCAGACTGACCCCCGAATACGCCGGATACGCCGACAGCAGGTTGTATTGCGCAAGCGTGGTGCTGTTGCCGAGATTCGTGGTAGGCGGCGCAGATCCGTAGAACGGATTCGCCACCACCTTGCTCAGACCGGCCGAACCCAGGGCGAAAGCCACGGCGGGATCCAGATTGTTGAGCGGAATCGAATATGGCGTGTGGAGCGTGTGCGAGCCCACGTAACCGAGCTTCAACGCCAAATTCTTCATCACCTGCCGCTGGACGTCCAGCGACATCTGTTCCACATAGCCCGCCGACCGGGTACCCGGGTCCGTCGCCGTAATGGCCTGCCCGATGGCCGCGAGACCGCCGAGGGAGTTCCCTGCGATCGGCGTGAGACCGTTCGGATACGGATTCTGGAGGCTCGAAATCGGCGTGTATTTGTTGTTCGTCGAAGTGACAATCGACGTACTCTGCGAATAACCCGTCGCATTCTGTGCGCTGAACGACTGCGGGATCCAGAAGATTCCCCAGCCGCCGCGTATCACGGTGCTGGAGTTCGCCGAATATGCGAAGCCGATGCGCGGACCGGCCTTCAGCCCGAGCGGATTGCCCGCGTGATTCGGATTACCGTTGACGCCCGCGTACCGCGCCTGTCCCATCAGCTTCAGGCTGGGGATGCTCGCCTGCAGGGGATTCACGAGAGTGAGGTCGGCATCGATCAGGTACTTGTTGTTCACTTCCGCTGGATTGGTTTCATGCTCGCCGCGGAAACCGAGATTCACGGTCAGCTTCGGGGTGATGCGGTAATCATCCTGTATGAAGAACGCATTGTAACGGACGTAGTCGTTGAAAAACGAACCCTGCGTTATGCTCCCGCCCGGATATCCCAGCAGCATCGTCGCCAGTCCGCCGCCCGTGCCGGTGACCGTCTTCGCCGGAGTCTGAGAGGTATACGACGAGTCAAAGCTGAAACTGCTGGGCGCGGTGGAGGTTGTCGTCGCATCGTGCAGCGCGCGCCATTCATAGCCGAATTTCAGGCCGTGCTTACCGACAAATTTTGCCAGCTCGGCGTTGAAGCTGGTGGAGAACTGTACGCGCCAACTCGTATTGCCGCCGCCGAACGTCGTGAACTCACCGGTGGAAACGTTCGGGAAGTTCGAAGGACCTCGCGTCAGGGCGTCCACGGCCGCGGGAAATCCGAGTTCCGTCAATTGGAAGCCCCTGCTGAACTGAGGGTCGTAATCCGGAAACCGGTTGTAGCCGAACCGGACCGTCAGAACGGTGGTGGGATTCAGGGTCGCGGTGGCATTAGCTCCAAAGGCGTCCACATGGCGGTAGATGGTCGTCTGTCCGGGCGTCGCGATGCTTCCGGGCCATGTTTGATTGGAGGGCTCCTGGCTGCCATAGTGCAGATAGTTGGCTGAAAGTTTCAGCCAGCTGAACAACTCGTGATCCACCTTGAACGTGCCCTGATCCGCGCGATCCTGCGTCCGCAGGGTCACTGCGTAATCCGGCGCGCCATAGAAGGTCGGCGCCGTGGTCGGCAGGGGGAAGTAGGAGGCCAGCTTGAGACCAATCGGGTCAAGGCGGCTTGCGGGAATCACATTGCCGCCGAACGGAGTGCGCTCGCCCGTCGCTAAGTTCGTGCTGAGCGGATCGTATATCGCCTGCAGGGTTCCGTTCTTCAGCGTCGAACCGCTTTTCGAGAAGTCGCCAACGCGTTCGAGCGCGGTGGGTACGTTCGTTGTGCTTGTCACGGCGTCGAACTGACGATAGCCTTCCGTCGACACATAGAAGAATGTGCGGTTCCGGCCGTCGTAGATTTTGGGAATCCGGATTGGGCCGCCGAGCGAGTCACCGTAATTCTTGAAAGGCGAATCCGGTTTGGCCTGGCCGTTCTTGTTCGCGAAGTAGTTGTTCGCCAGCCAATCCGTTTCACGCAGCAGCCCGAAAGCGGACCCGTGCATCCGGTTGGTTCCGGAACGCATGGTGGCGTTGAATACGCCGCCGCCCGTGCGTCCCATCGCGGCGTCGTATGTGTTTGCCTGGACCTTCATCTCCGACACGGCGTCCTGTACGGGGATAATCACCGCGCGATTGGTGGAATCGGTGATTGAAATCCCGTCCAGCGTGTAATTGTTACCCGCCACCGGACCGCCTGCAATGGAGATCTGCGACTGTCCGCTCTGATCTTCCATGCGGTCGAACTTCGGGTTGCCTGTCCAGACCACGCCCTCACTCAGACGCGCCAGCAGAAAAGGATCGCGGCCGAGAAGCGGGAGGTCCTCCAGCTTCTGCCGGTCGATCACGGTGCCGGTGGAGGCTTCCGCCGTAACCAGCAGATCCGCCTCGGCCGAAACGTTGATCGTCTCGGTCACCGCACCGAGCTCGAGCCGGCCATCCTGCGCGACGGCGGACTGCGTGGAAATCACAATCGTTTTCTTCTCCAGCCGCTTGAAACCGGGCGCTTCCACAACCAGCGTGTAAGTGCTGGGCTTCAGCGCAGGGAAAGAGTATTCGCCCTGCTGATTGGTAATCGTTGCGCTGCTGACCGATGTCGCCTCGTCGATAACCGTCACCTTCGCAATCGGCACGATTGCGTCTTTGGGATCCGTGATGCGGCCTCTGAGCGACCCCTGAAAGGATTGCGCCGAGACGACCGCGGAAAACAGAACAAGCATACAGACTAATCGCATTAGAGACTCCCTGTTTTGAGTTTTATTGGACTGCAATGTGCGTCAGAGCAGAGGAATCGAACGTGGAATGCTTACGCCGCCGCGCCTGCGTGACGAGGCGGAAGCGCAATATCGGAAAGCGTTCTCCGCTCCGGGGGAGCAGGAAACAACTGGGATGGACGTCGGATGGCTCGTGGCGTTGAGCCGGCGAAAGGAGATCCCCCGCGAGGCGATCTCCAAAACAGATGTTGTTAAACTATCACAGTTCCTTACAATCGGTGGAACTTTCTACTAAGGTTTTTTTTATGGAAGTAAGAAAAAAGTGAATTCGGTTAGTTATTTTGGAGACAGCTGGAAACGAGACAGGCCGAAACAAACAGGTTAGCTGCTTTGGGAGCGCAAAAAGGCCCGGACACGCCGATAAGGCGCGTCCGGGCCGCAATTGCATCGACAGATGAAATGACTCTAACCGGCTTTCGCCACCTTCGAGGGACCCTCCTGAACGACCGCTGAAAGTGCGGCGTTGAACTTAGTCATCTCCTCGTAAGTCCCCACCGTGACGCGGATATGATTCGGCCACTCCGGCCACCGGTTGCCCGCGAGGTTGATCTTCCTGGCCTTCATGGCTTCGCCAATCTGCGGTCCCGTCATCCCCTTCACCGACATCATGAAGAAATTGGCGACGGACGGCGTATACGTCACGCCGAGCTTGTCCATATGCTCGAACGCGAGTTCCCGGTTCTTTTTGTTGATGGCGATGCGTTCCGGCATCATCGTCGGGACCGCCTTCATACTGGCCGCGGCACAGGCCATTGTCGCGACGGAAAGGTTCCGCGCGCGCCCGAATTTTTCGAGCTGGGCGAGCAGGTCCGGACGTCCGTAGGCCATGCCGGCGCGCAGTCCCGCCATGCCGTACAGCTTGGAGAAGGTGCGGAGGACGACGACATCCTTGCCGGCTTTCACCATATCCGTCGACATATTATCGCGGCCGGAGAAGTGCACGTATGCCTCGTCAATCACGAGAATCGCGTCCTTCTTCTTGTTCGCCAGAATATATTCGAAATCTTTGCGCGGCGTGAGCGTGCCGGTCGGATTATTCGGATTGCAGATGTAGTACACACCCGCATTCGGGTCCGCTTTGATCATGGCCTCCACATCGTGGGAGAAGTCTTTGCGCAAAGGCACGTGGTGAATTTTGACGCCCAGCCGGGTTCCGTTCTGGGTGTAGCCAGGCTGGCCCATGACCCAGCTCCGCGTGGGAGACGTAAAGGCCGGCATCAGGTTTGCGAGCGGCGTGCCCGATCCGGGATAAGAGAGCACGTGATCCTCCGGCACGTCTTCGGTGGTGGCCAGCAAAGACTCGAATTCCGCATTTTCGCCGGCCGGGCCGTACCGCCAGGCAAGCGGAGAAACGTGGGAAATTGCCTCCAGCCCCTCCTTCGTCGGCCCCATGGGGTTTTCGTTGGATGTGATATAGATTGCGTCCGGATCGAGATTTCTTGCGCGACCTCCACGGGCCCGCGGGGCGGCGGCGTCCTGGGCAAAGGCGAATTCATGAAATAGGGGAATCGCCGCGGCCGCCCCGAGTGCGATCTGTCCGATGTGACGTCGCGAATAGCCTCTCTCGATCAGTTCCTTCTGTAGAGCTTTCGTCATCTGCATGACCGGATCTCTCCTGTTCGGTTCACGCGATCCCGGTGAGCGGCGCACCGCCACGAGATCGGATTTGAGTTGGATAACGATAGCGCCGGGTACGGGCGGCGCCGACAGAGGATCTGCCGACCTGGAGTCCTTCGGTGCGCGGGCTCCGCCACAGGGGAGCCCGCGTTATTACGATCAGCCTTTCGCCGTCTTCGACGGGCCCTCCTTCAGCACCTCGTCGAGCGCCGCATTAAATTTGGTCATCTCCTCGTATGTTCCGACCGTGACGCGCACCATCTCGGGCCATTCCGTCCAGGTCCGTCCGATGTGAATCTTGCGGGCCGCCATGGCTGTATTGACCTGGGCGCCAGGCATCCCTTTTACTTCCATCATGAAGAAGTTGGTCTGGGAATCGATGTAGCGCACACCCTTCTTTTGCAGGAATTCGAAAGCCAGCTCGCGGTTCTTTCTGTTAATTCCCTGGCGTTCCTTCAGCAGGTCGCCACCCAGCTTGAGGCTCGCCGCCGCGCACGCCGTCGCCGTGACAGGCATAAACCCGCTGCCGCCGTAGGCCCGCACTTTCGCCAAAAGATCGGGACGTCCGTAAGCCGCGCCCGCGCGCAGACCCGCCATACCGTAAATCTTGGAGAAGGTGCGCAACACGACCACGTCCTTGCCCGCCTTCACCAAATCCGTCGACGTGTTTTGGAGGCCCGCAAAATGGACGTAGGCCTCATCGATGATGAGCACCGCATCCTTCGGCTTGTTCGCGAGGATGTATTCCAGATCTTTGCGCGGCGTGAGTGTCCCCGTCGGGTTGTTCGGATTGCAGATGTAAAACGCCCCCGCGTTCGGGTCGGCCTTGATCATCGCTTCCACATCGTGCGAGTAATCCTTGCGCAGCGGAACGTGAAGAACCTTATTGCCGAGCCAGCTGACGTTACCGCTGCCGTAGCCGGGCGCGCCCATAACCCACGGACGCCCCGGAGACGTAAAGGCTGGCGCCACATTGGCGAGCGGAATGCTCGATCCGGGATAGGCCGTCACATGGTCCTGCGGCACGTTCTCGCTGCTGGCGAGCAGGGTGTTGAATTCGAGATTTTCCCCCTGAGGCGAGTACCGCCATCCCATGGGGGCGACCTTCATCAGCGCTTCGAGGCCTTCCTTGCAGGGCCCCATCGGATTTTCGTTTGACGTGATGTAGACCGCTTCCGGATCGTACGCTCCACGGCCACGTCCACCGCGGCCGCCTCGTCCGCTGGCTCCAGTCGCATATTGCTGGGCAACGGCAAATTCATGAAAAAGGGGGATCGCGGCCGTAGCCCCCATGGCGATTCTGGCGATGGCGCGGCGCGAGTATCCACGATCGAGTAGCGATTCTGTCAATTTGGACGAGAGTGCCATGGAAATAGAATTCTCCTGTCGGAGCGCGGGTCCGCACTCCGGAAATATTGGATTAGAGGGGGAACGCCAGGAACGGGTGACGAAGGAAGGGGCTTCAGACTCAGAGAGCCCACGGGGGAAAGGGGCGCTCAGCCTGGGCGTCCCGATTTCAGACTTACTAATACCGTCAGGTTGGATGATAATTGCCGACCCGTGCAGATGTCAAGTATAAAAATTGAGCGATCCTGCCACACTCCGCCAGGCTACAGTAGAGAGTTGCCTGAAACCGTGTATCCCGCGAGCGCGGATCAATTGCGGAGCGCGCTCGAGTCAGCGGCGGCGTCGCATCGCGCCATCGAATTGTTTGGCGCCCGTTCCAAACATCTGATGGCGGGCCCGATTGCCGCTGGCGAGACCCGCATCAGCACTTCCGCGATGACGCGCATCCTGAAATACGAGCCGCGGGATCTCACCATCAGCGTGGAAGCCGGCATCCGTTACTCGGACCTCAGCCGCGAGTTGGCGCGCAATGGCCAGATGATTCCGCTGGCTGGTCCATGGTCGGCCGACGGCACCATGGGAGGAATTGTGGCGGCGAACATTTCGGAATCACGTCGCCGTGGCTACGGGACCGCGCGCGATCTTGTCATCGGGATGGAGTTCGCCACTCTGGAAGGAAAGCTCGTGCGATCGGGCGGCATGGTTGTAAAAAATGTCGCGGGGCTCGATATGGCGAAGCTGATGATCGGCTCGTTCGGCACGCTCGCCGCCATTGCGACGCTGAATTTCAAACTGCTGCCGATCCCCACCGCCTCCCGCACTCTCCTGATCGAATTTGAGACGCTCGCCGCCGCGCTTGCCGGGCTCGCCGCCATCCGCACTGCGGGATTGAACCCGATCGCGGCGGACGTGGCGAATCCGGTCTTTGTCGCCGGGCTGAACGCGCAGTTCGGCATTCGCAATTTCCTCCTTGCCGTGCAGTTCGGTGGGAATCAGGCGGTGATCGACCGGAGCACACGCGAATCGACTGCGCTCTGTGCTGCCACCGGAACTGTGCGGTCGCTCTCCACGGATGACGAGCAGCGCTTCTGGACAGGTGTGGCGGCCGTCACACAGCGCCATCTGGAAAAGTTTCAGAACGGCGTAACGGTGCGTATTCATACACCGCTTTCTGAATGCGGCGATGCAATGGCGACGGTGGAAACCTCAGGGCACGCCATGGCCGCAAGCGGAGTCGTCCGCGCCTGGTTCAGCCGGCCTGATATTGCCTCACGATGGCTCAGCCAATGCGTCCAGCGAGGATGGAAGGGCGTCATTGAAACCGCCGGACCCGGTGTGGATCGCAGCGGTCTCACGCTATGGCCGGAGCCCGGCACTGACTTTGCGATCATGAAGAAGATCAGGAATTTGTTCGATCCCGAAGGCCTGCTGAACCGCGGGCGTTTATATGGCCACCTCTGAAAATAATCCGCTGGCGGTACTGGACCGGCCGCAGCAGACCGATCTCGACCGATGCGTTCACTGCGGGCTCTGCCTGAACGCGTGCCCTACGTATCGTGAGCTTGGCCTCGAAATGGATTCGCCGCGCGGCCGGATCTATCAGATGGCGCGCGTTCATGAAGGCGAGCCGATTACCGACGCTTACCGCGAACATATCGATCTCTGTCTCGCCTGCCGCGCCTGCGAAAGCGCTTGCCCCTCCGGCGTGCCCTATGGCCGTCTTGTGGAAGATGCGCGCGCTGAAATTCAGAATGCGACGAAACCCGGCTGGCTGGAGCGGGTGACCCGTGACATTGTTTTCCGCAGGCTGCTGCCGTCTTCGGCGCTGCTCACGGCCGCGGGGGCGATGCTTTATCTTTATCAGGCCAGCGGCTTGCAGCGACTCTTCCGCGCGCTTGGTTTGCCGCGTCTGCTTGGCAGTCTGGGCGACCGCGAAGCGCTGCTGCCCGATGCCGAGATTCCGTTTTTCTTCCGCGAATACGGGAAAACGTTTCCGGCGTGCGGAGAGAAAAAGTATCGCGTGGCATTCCTGGGGGGGTGCGTCGCCAATATTTCTTTCGCGCGGCTGAATGAAGCCACGGTGCGGGTGTTGCAGGCGAACGGCTGCGAAGTTGTGATCCCGCCTTCGCAGACCTGCTGCGGCGCGCTCCATGTGCATGCCGGCGTGCGCGATGTGGCTCGAACGCTTGCGAAGAAGAACATCGATGCCATCCCGGCCGCCGATTTCGACGCCATCATCACCAATGCCGCGGGCTGCGGCTCGACGCTAAAAGAATACGGCGAACTGCTGGGGCACGATCCTGAATACGCCGCGAAAGCTCATGCTTTCTCTGCCAAAATGAAGGACGCGACGGAATTCCTCGCTTCGATCGAGCGCAATCCGGCAATGAAGCCGGTGAACGCCATCGTCACCTACCAGGATTCCTGCCATCTCGCGCACGGCCAGAAAGTGCGTAGCGCGCCGAGAGAACTGCTGCGGTCTGTGCCCGGCGTGGAGTTCCGGGAGATGCCGATGTCGGACGCCTGCTGCGGCAGCGCCGGAATCTACAACGCACTGCACACCGACATGTCCATGAAGATACTGGAAAAGAAGATGGGCAATGTGAAGAAGGTGAGCCCGCAGATTATTTCGACGGCGAACCCTGGGTGTATGCTGCAGCTTCGCGCCGGCGTCCGCAAGTGGGAACTGGAAGGCGCCCGCGTGGCCCACGTCATCGAAGTTCTCGACGAAGCCTATCGGACCGGAGGGAAGAAGGCATGATCCCGCATGAAATGACTTCGACGACGTTCGAGCTGCCCGGCTATGAGGTGACCGCCGGGCTCGGCATTGTGCGCGGAATCGTTGTGAGGTCGCGTTCGGTGTTCGGGACCATTGGCGCCGGGCTCCAGACGCTCGTGGGCGGGGACATATCTCTCTTCAGTAATCTTTGCGAAAAAACGCGGGAAGACGCATTCGATCGCATGCTTGCGCATGCGGCGGAAAAGGGCGCGGATGCAGTGGTTGGCGTTCGCTATGATGCGACAGAGTTGATGGACAGCGTCACGGAAGTGCTTTGCTACGGTACGGCGGTGAAAGTTCGCAAAACAGCGTAAGCTCGGAGTTGCCTGAATGCAGTTTTCCGTCGCGCCCCTCTTAATGACGGTTTTGTTGTTTTGCGCGCCGTTGCTGGCACAGGGACCTGACTCAGATGCCGACGCCAGCCTGATCGCCAAAGGAGTTGCGCACAATCGCATCGCTTTAGGAGCCACCTCCGCTTATACCTGCCTCGAAACAATCGACCGGGGGCAACGGGAGGCCAACGCCCGCTCATTCCAGCAACTCGATCTGGTCCGCGTTGAGGTCATGAAGCTCGGCAACAAGGAATTGTTCGCGTGGCCGGGAGGAAGCTTCGAAGATAAGCCGCTGACGCAATTCGTCGCGGGAGGTCTGATCGGAGATGGAACGTTTGGCCTGTTCGCCGATGACGTATTCGTGAATGGGGCCGCCACCATGAAGTTTCGCGGCAACGAACCGTTGCGGGGCCGTCCAGCATTGCGCGTCGATTATGCCGTAAGCTCTCTCCTCGGACACTTTACGCTTCAGACCGCCACTGGTAAGGCGGAAGTGGAGTATCGCGGCACTTACTGGCTCGATCCCGCGACGTTCGATTTGCTCCGAATGGATATTTTTGTCGACGATATCCCGTCGCCGGTTCAACTCGCGAAAATATCGATCCAGATTGACTATGAGACAGAAACTGCCGGTGACAACCGCGCCACGCGGACGCAACATTCGTTGATGGAAGTTGTGACATCCTCGGGCGAGATTCACCGCGACGAGATCAATTTCACCCACTGCCGGCAGTTTGCGGCGGAAACCAAGCTGATGACCGGAAACGCGGACGACTCCGCTGTCAAAGTGGCACAGACGCCGCGCCAACCGAACGCGCTGCCGGGCGATCTGGACATCCGCCTGCAGCTTCAAAATCCGATCGACGTGAAAACCGCGAGCGTCGGCGATTCGATCATGGCGATCGTTGAGTCTGACGTGAAAGATGAAAAGCGGATTTTGATTCCGAAAGGCGCTCACGTCAGCGGGCGTATTCGGCGTCTCGAGCGGCGCGAGGGCCAGCCGGGTTACGTACTGGCGGGCCTGGAATTTTCAGACATTGCCGTTGGAGAGGAATCCTGGCGGTTCATTGCGCGTATGCAGTCGATTGATGTCATGGATGGAATTACCACCGAACATCGCGATAGAAAAGAAGCCCGCATGGTGAACCAGCCTCATGGAGTTGGCAGCGGCGGAACGATCGAAACGAGAATCAGCGAGAGTTTTGACAATCCCCTCGCGGGCGTTGGTTATTTGTACCTTTCCGCCGATGCGGTAAGCATCCCCGCGGGACTGCGGATGCGATGGAAATCTGAAAGCGTGGTTTCGAATAAAAAATAGGGGCTCTTCAGGCCCCTACGCCACCGCCGACAATCGATCCTGCTCTCGCTCCGTTCTCTCCTCCCACGCCTGCGCAAGATGCCAGATCATGGCCAGTTCCCGCATGGCCTGCGCGCCAGGCATGCAATCGCCGCGCATCCGGCAGCTCTCGTGGACGCGGTGGAACACTTCGATGAGTTGGCTGTGACTCAATCGTCCCAGCCGCTGCCACATCGCCTTCAACTCTATTTCGCTCAAAGACTCTCGTGTCATGATGCGCCCGCCGCCTTTGCGGGCCGAATATTCTGGTTCACCCGGAAAAAGTTTTCGGGATCGTACTTCGCTTTCACCGCAGCCAGCCGGTCGTAGTTGCCGCGATACGTGGCGCGAATCCGCTCCTCCCCTTCTCCCTCCATCATGAAGTTCAGATAGCCCCCACCCATGCCGAGCGTATGCAGGCTGTCGTAATAGCTGCGCGACCACTCGGTGATGCGCGCGGCGTTCGCCGGATCGGGATCCACGCCTACGATCACCTCACTGAATACCGCCTCACGGCAGCCGAACGCCGTCTCGTCCGCCGGAACGCGGCCCGCCTTTCCGTTGATCGGATAGAGGTGCATCGTCGATTGCCACGTGGGCAGCTGAGAGCCGTGTTCCAGATGTTTCTCAATCGCTTCATCGCTGAGATCGCGGAAGAAATCCGCCTTCCAGTACCACTGCAGGCCGGCCGGATAGACCGGATCGAACATGCCCTGGAGCACGGGAAACGGCATCGGTCCGAACAATTCAAATGCGGGCCGCCGATAGGAGCGCAGCGGCCCAAGCATAGCGTTCGCCTCTTCGAGAGCGCCCTGATAGCACCACACGATGCCGCACATCGTCTTCAGATGCAGATGCTCCGGAAATGGTGGACCGGGCGGTACCCCCATGATCGCGAAGAATCCACTCATTTCTTCCGGCGCCTGCGTGATGAAGCGGCGATACCACTTCATGACGTCGGCCGCATCACTCAGTGGCCAGAGCATCGGGCCGGCGCAAACCGTATGGACCGGCTGCCCTTCGAAGAGGAACGCCGTCGCCACGCCGAAGTTTCCACCGCCGCCGCGCACCGCCCAGAACAAGTCCGGATTCTCTTCCGCGCTGGCAACAACGAAACTACCGTCGGCGAGTACGAGATCGACCGAGATCAGATTGTCGATCGTCAGGCCATACTTGCGCGTGAGGTGGCCCATGCCACCGCCGAGCGTCAGACCGGCAACGCCGGTGCTGGAAATAATTCCAGAGGGAACCGCCAGACCAAACGCGTGCGTAGCGTGATCCACATCACGCCATTTCGCCCCACCACCGACCAGAACATTGCGCGAAGTGGGGTCGACGCGCACGTAGTTCATGGCGGCGAGGTCGATCACAAAACCGTCGTCACAGACGCCAAGTCCGCCCGCATTATGCCGCCCACCGCAAATCGACACCTTTAGCTCCATGGTTCTCGCGGCGCGTACGGCCGTGATCACATCCGCGACATCCGTGCACTTCGCGATGAGGCGCGGTTTGCGGTCGATCATTCCGTTATAAACTTTACGCTCCGCATCGTAAGCGGCGTCCTCCGGCTCAATAACAGTTCCGCGGAACTGGGTGCGAAAATCGGCGATTGCTTCCTGCAGTGTCATAAAAGAACTCCTTATGATTGCTACTTTGCAGCAGGCGGCGTTCTAAGAGCGTTCTGTGGAGGCCGTTTTCGCCGTTCCGGCCGCGAGGCGCGAAAGTTTCCGTTCGAACGCCCGGGAACCGGATCGCCGGGCCGCTTCCGAGCCCTGCCGGAAGCTGTGTTGCGCCTCTTCCGGTTGTCCGGAGGCCAGCAGAAGGTTGCCCTGAACACGGTGCAACTCCGGCAGTGCCCACACTTCGTGGTTCCTTCCCGCGAAAGCAAAACCAGCGGAAATGCTGGCAAGGGCATCACCGATTGCGCCCATGCGACTCTGCGCCTCCGCCAGCATCGCCAGATAGTAGGGCATTCTGATCTGCGCTTCGAGGCGCGCCATCTCATCCAGCGCGGAGCGAAGCTGCGCGAGACCGGCGGTTGGGTCCCCTTCCCCCGCCGCGGCCCAACCGGTGACGGCATTCGCCATCGCGTGATAGTAAACAAACCCGTGCTTCCGGCAAAGCGCCACCGCTTCCCGGCCGCGTTCGAGCGCAGCGGCGCTGTCTCCCCGAAAGACTTCGAGCAGCGCCGCATACGCCAGCGCAATGGCCTCGCTGAACGGATGGCGAAGTTGCCGCGCCACGTGAATCGCTTCCGTGGCGCGCGCACTGCCCTCATCCTCCGCGTCACAGAGCCACGCGAGCTGCGCGAGATACGCCTGGCAAAAGACGCCGAGATCGGGACCGGCGAAAAGAGCCAGCACGGATTCTGTCCTTCCGGTTTCCTGCTGCTGGGCCGCGGTCATATGTTCCAGCGATCGCGCCAGCTCGCCCTGATGGAAGAGGCAGCTCGACATCAGAAAATTTCCCGCCTGCAGGCGGATCGGCTCCCCGCTCGCTTCCGCGCGCCTGAGGAACTCTTCACTGATGTCGCGGGCTTTCGTCAGATTGCCGCGCACAATGTGAAACACCCACAAGCCGCTTAAGATTACGTCGATTTGATGGTCGTCAAGAGTACGTGAAAGCCGCACAGCGGTTTCATAAGTCTCGCCTGCTACGGCGGACGAATATCCTTCAGTTGTCACAAGAGCGGCGCCGAGCAGAACCAGGAGATCTAATTCCTGGCGCAGTCTCCGATCCGATTCGGGCAGACTACGGCAGATCGCCAGCGCGCGCCGGGCCAGTTCCGCGGCTTCCGTATCGGCAAAGCGACGCCGCGCGTAATCCGCCGCCTTCGTATAGTGGCCGATCGCTTCCTGCGGCATTCCGGCTTTCTCATACTGCGCGGCTATCTGCCCGTTCCAGATTTCTATATCGGCGCTGTGCACTTCTTCGAGAGAGCGCGCGACGCGGCGGTGCAGATAGCGCTGGCGGACTATGGAGAGTTCGCTGAATGCGACCTCACGCACACGGTCGTGCGTGAAATCGTATTCCGAGGGCCCGCGGCTTTCCACGATGCGGCGGCGCCAGAGTTCGTCGAGCGCGGAGGAAACGCTGCTTTCGTCCCAGTCGGCTGCCTTTTCCAGCAGTTCGAAAGAGAAGGGACGACCGATGACGCTGGCGAGTCCCGCGAGTTCGCGGGCGGCAGGCGAAAGCTGTTCCAGGCGTGAGGCGATTACCGCGTGAACACGCGTGCTGTGCAGGCCCGCGCGCAATGATTCCACCACGAACAGCGGATTGCCTCTGGTGGCCTGGTAAATGTCGTCCGCACTCTTTGCGTCGGCTGAGGTCGTGGATTCGGCGCGCACCAGTTCCGCGGTTTCTTCGGCGCTCATCGGCCGGAGTGGAATCTCCGTCAGCGCGGAAGACTGGCGCAGTCCGCTGAGAAAGCGCGCGGCGGGATGTTCGGGAGCCATTTCGTCATCGCGCATGGTGGCAAGAATCAGGACTTCTTTCGCGTGCGGCGAATTCAAAAACGCGCCGAGCCACTCGAGCGTTTCCGGGTCGCACCACTGGAGATCGTCCAGCATCAGGAGGAGCGGTTTGCGGCATTTGCCGAAGACCGCGCTGAGCGATTCGTAGAAATGCAGACGCTGCCAGTTTTGAGTCAGCCCTCCGGAATCCCGGAAGCGCTCCTGGAGTTCCGGAAGAACGCGCGCTACCTCAATGAGTTGATGGGGGCGTAGTTGGAGCGAGGCGTTGCGCACCGTTTCAGCGCGCAGCCATTCTGCAAGAGGCGCATAGGAAACCTGCCCCTGACCCGAGTAGCAGCGGGCGCGCGCGCAACCGTGACCTGCGCGGATGCAGAAATTCATCAGTTCGTCAGCCAGCCGCGTTTTGCCGATGCCAGGCTCGCCGGAAATCAGCACGGTTCTCGATCCGCCGTCGCTTGCTGCCTGGGACAAGGCGGTCAGTTGGGCCCACTCTTCGGTGCGGCCCACAAAGATTCGCTTCTTTTGCGCCGGAGAGGGTTGCTGCGATATCCCTGCCGCGGCAGGGCAGGAATCCGCCTTGAGAATGTGTTCGAAGATTTCCTTCGTCGCTCGTCCCGGCTCCACGCCCATCTCGCGCCGCAGCACCCGCATGCACTGGTGATAGGCTCGCAGCGCGCTGGCGCGATCCTGATTAGCGGCATGCAACCGCATGAGCATCTGGTAATGGGCTTCGCTCAGGCTATCGAGCGCTACCAGACGCTCCGCTCGTGGAATAGCGCCGGCGTAGTCGCGGGCATCCTCGTGGATTGTAATCAGGCGGCGGAGCACGTCGATGATCCGCCGCCGGTATTCTTCGCGGACGGGTGTAATCCAATCGTCATAGACGGCGGGAAGAATATCGTCTTCATACAGGTCCGCGGCGGCTGTCAGCGATTGCGCGTCGATGGCGCGCAGGAATTCGAGGGCATCGACAAAGCAGGAATTGACCGTACGCCACTCGACCGTCAGATGCTCGACAATTAGCGAAGGACGGTCACCCAAAGCGCGGCGGAGATTGTGCAAAAGCTGACGAAGGTTGGTGCGCGCCTGGGATTCCTTCGATCCGGGCCAGAGCGTGAAGGCGAGCATCTCCCGCGGCTGCGGAGTATCGGCGTGGAGCGCCAGATAACCCAGCAACGATTGCATTCGGTTCGTATTGAGCCCCGCCAGTGACCGGCCGTCAACAGTGACAGCAAGGTTCCCGAAGAGCTGCACGCGCATATTCCCCGCCACAAGCCCTCGTACTGGGCATTATCCTGCAAAAGCCGGTGGATCGGGAACTGCTGCGGATCCTGGGTGCAGGAGCGCTACTTCAGGCTTTTGATCGTGGCGGCATAGCGCTTCGCCAGTTGTTCGCTGAACTTCAGTCCGTCGGCCCCGGTTTTGTGCAGCAGGGTCAGCGCCCTGCCGTAGGCCGCAGCGGCGAGTTCCGGCTGGCGCGCG
Source organism: Bryobacteraceae bacterium (assembly GCA_036500405.1). Taxonomy (GTDB): domain Bacteria; phylum Acidobacteriota; class Terriglobia; order Bryobacterales; family Bryobacteraceae; genus BOG-234. The sequence goes on along the minus strand of DASYCD010000033.1, from coordinate 8,403 downwards.
CTCTCCTCCAGGTAGCCGAGTGTGGCGTCCACACCGGCAACGGCGGTCGATTCCTCGCCGAAGTGGGTTGTCATGATGGACCGAGCGCGGTCCAGATCGGCTCTTGCGGCGTCCGTTTCGCCGCGCCGCGAGAGAATTGTCGCGTGGAGTTCCAGCATGACGGCCACCTGCGGATGTTCTTGTCCCAGACAGACCTCATCACGCGCAATTGCCTCCTCCAGCGCCTCGCGCGCAAGGGCGAGCTTATCCTCCGCCGCGTACAACTGCGCCATTAAGGCCAGCGCCGTTGCGATCTGGGACGGGGACGCGGCCGGATCCTTCCGCAGGAGCGCAAGCGAACGTCGCAGGAGCGGTTCCGCCCGCGCGGTCTCCCCCGAAGCCAGCCACGTCTCGCCCAGACCGCCCGTATAGACTTCTTCGAGCGATTTGGAGTTCTCCTTTTCCGCAATACGGCCGATCTCGTTCCAGTCCTCGATGCTCTCCACCCATTGGTGCATTTCACGACGCAGTTCCGCGCGCTCCAGGAGAATGCTGATGTGCGCCTGCCGTGGAAGATCCTGCAGGGCCGCAGCGGTATTCAGGATCTGGTCCGCCTCGCTCCAGCGCGCTTCTTCACGCAGAAGGTCGGCCAGATTCACCATCAATGTCACGCGGCCGGCGACGCTTCCTGACGGATCTTCCAGGCCGCCTCGCAGTACGCGTTCCGCGCTTTGATAATCGCCGAGACTGCGATTCGCCGAAGCCAGCGAAGCCGATGCCGCTTGGCGATCCACACCGGCGGCCTGCAAGCCAAATGCAGGAAATCCACCCAGCACCATAACGCATAAAGACACTCCTCCTGCGAACATGCGGAGCATGCTCATATTTGCTCTCCTTTTTGTTTTTTTAGATCTGAGGACGAGGAGCGACCGGGAACCAGGGAACGGCTGCAAGAGCCGCTCGGTCCGTCTGCTCAACTCCATTATCGGTAATTCTGACCGAAATGATCGATGAAAGATCTGATACCGCGCATACGGGAAATCAATGGATCACATGTAACCTCATTGCTAAACTTCAGATTGGGGACAGACTGCGACTTTCTCGTCATTGGAGCCGGCGTCGCCGGCATGCGCGCCGCTATTGAATTGGCGGAAGCGGGCACTGTTCTTGTAATTGCAAAAGACTCTCTGAGAGAATCTTCCTCCGAATACGCGCAAGGTGGAATTGCAGCGGCGTTAAATGATGATGACCGCGTCGAATTGCATGAGCAGGACACCATCTATGCGGGCGATGGTCTCTGCAATGTGGAAGCTGTCCATGTACTCGTGGAGGAAGCGCCCGCCGCGATTCAGCAACTGATCGAGTGGGGTGCGGAGTTCGATCGCGAAGGAACGAAACTCGTTTTCGCGCGAGAAGGTGCGCACAGCCGCAATCGCGTTCTGCACGCGCATGGCGATTCCACGGGCCATGAAATCGCGCGCGCGCTTTATCAGAAAGCCGCGTCGCTGCCGAATGTCCGGTTCGAAACTTATTCGGCGGTCACGGATCTGCACGGTAACGGCGCGATGGCGCTGCGCGAATCGGCCGGCGAATGGAGCGAAATCCATGCAGGCGCCGTTTTGCTGGCCACCGGCGGACTCGGTTGCGTGTATCGCGAGACAACGAACCCCGCGGTAGCGACCGGTGATGGCGTCGCCATGGCGTGGCGCGCAGGCGCCCATATCGCCAACATGGAATTCGTGCAGTTCCATCCGACGGCGCTGCATATTGAAGGCGCGCCGCGGTTCCTGCTCTCCGAAGCGCTGCGCGGTGAAGGCGCGGTGCTGCGCAATCGCGACGGCGAAGCGTTCATGGAGCGCTATCACGAAATGCGCGATCTGGCGCCGCGAGATGTGGTGTCACGCGCGATTGTGGCGGAGATGCAGCGCACCGGTTCGCCACACGTCTGGCTCGATCTGACGGCGCGCGGCAGCCAGTTCATCCACGAACGCTTTCCGAGAATTTTCGAGACCTGCCTTCGCTATCGGCTCGATCTGGGCCGCGAGCCGGCGCCTGTTCACCCGGCCGCGCACTATGCGATGGGCGGAGTGGAGACCGATCTCGATGGCCGTACTTCCCTGCCCGGATTGTTCGCAGCGGGCGAGGTGGCATGCACAGGCGTGCATGGCGCGAATCGGCTCGCCAGCAATTCTCTGCTCGAAGGTCTGGTCTACGGCGCGCGCGCGGGCCGCGCGATGCGTGATCACAAGGGCGGCTGCGATTTCCGCAAAGCTCCGCTCACCATTCCGGACACGACAGTCTCCGAACTGCGCGACCTCGCGTGGAGAGACTGCGGCATCCTGCGAAACGCCGAAGGCCTCGAAACAGCAATTCGTTTTCTGGAATCGATCCGGCTCGCGGACGCCGGGAAGCCAGGACTGGCCTCAATTGAATTGCGGAATATCTACGACGTGGTGGGCCTCATTGCCCGTGCGGCGCTGGCGCGCCGCGAAAGCCGCGGCGCACATTACCGGACCGATTACCCCTAAGCGGGGCTACTCCTCGTCTTCGTCGTCTGAGTCTTCGTCGTCTTCGTCTTCCAGATCGTCGTCTTCGAAGTCTTCGTCATCCAGATCGGACTCGTCCTCGAGATCATCCTCGTCGACGTCATCGTCGTCCGAGTCTTCTTCGTCGTCGTCGAGGTCTTCGTCTTCGTCCTCGCCGTTGAGATCTTCGTCCTGAATTTCATCGAAACTCAGGTCGTCAGGATTGCGCTTGGGAGGGCTCATTTCCCATGCACGTACTCGTAATTCGTCGTCCATGTACGCCATTCATTCTGAAGTTTACACGGTCGCCGGGTTTCGCGTAAAGGGGGGACGGGAGCTACACTGAAACTTCACCACAATGAAACCGCGAATCCGTTCGACGACCGTTTTATGCGTGCGCCGCGACAACCATGTCGTCATGGCGGCGGACGGTCAGGTCACGCTGGGAAGTGAAGTTTTGAAGTCTACGGCGCGTAAATTGCGGCGTCTTTATGGAGACCGAATCATCGCGGGTTTTGCGGGCTCCACGGCGGACGCTTTCTCTCTTTTTTCCCGCTTTGAGGGCAAGCTGGAACAGTTTAACGGCAATCTGCCGCGCGCGGTAGTCGACCTCGCGAAAGACTGGCGGACCGACAAAGTGCTTCGTCATTTAGAGGCGTTGCTGCTGGTGACGGATGCCGTGAACACCTATATTGTGAGCGGCAACGGCGATGTCATTGAGCCGGATGAGAACGTCGCTGCCATCGGCTCCGGCGGGCCGTTTGCGCTCTCTGCTGCGCTGGCGCTGATGCGCAACACAAAAATGACGGCGCGCGAGGTTGTGGAAGAATCGATGAAAATCGCGGCCCGCACTTGCATTTACACGAACGACAACATCATGTATGAGGAGATCGCCTGAAATGGTGATCTATCTTCCACCACAATCGGTTGACGAAGGCCCGGTGCTGGATGAACTGACACCGCGCCAGATTGTACAGGAACTCGACAAACACGTAATCGGACAGCCCGACGCCAAGCGCGCTGTTGCGATTGCGCTGCGCAACCGCCTTCGCCGCCAGAAGCTACCACCCGACATGGCAGAAGAGGTAATGCCGAAGAATATCCTCATGATCGGTCCGACGGGTGTCGGCAAGACGGAATTGGCAAGGCGCCTGGCGAAGCTGGCGAATTCACCTTTTATAAAGGTGGAGGCGAGCAAATTTACGGAAGTCGGCTATGTGGGGCGTGATGTTGAGGCAATGATTCGCGATCTGGTGGATATCGCGATCGACATGGTGCGCGGGCAGAAGCTCGAAGAAGTGGCGGAGCGCGCGGAAACGAACGCGGAGAACCGCATTCTGGATTTGCTGATGCCGGCGGCCGCGGGGGAGAACGGCGCCGATAACGAAAAGACTCGCGAGAAACTGCGCGAGCGTCTGCGGCAGGGGAAGCTCGACGAGCGCTCGGTCGATATTGACGTGAAGGAGCGGGCGCCATCGTTTGAAGTCGCCAGCAACGTCAATCTGGAAGAGATGGGCGTGAACATCCGGGAGATGCTTCCGGCGATGTTCGGCGGACGTTCGAAGAAGCGTTCGATGCGCGTGGATGAAGCGCTCGAATATCTGATCCAGGAAGAAGAGCACAAGCTTATCGATATGGAGCAGGTGACGCGGCTTGCGCTGGAACGGGTGGAATCGAGCGGCATCATTTTCCTCGACGAGATCGACAAGATCGCGGGGCGCGAAGGCGGGCATGGGCCTGATGTGAGCCGCGAGGGCGTACAGCGCGACATCCTGCCGATCGTGGAAGGGACCACCGTGAACACGCGGTATGGGTTCGTTCGGACGGACCATATTCTGTTCATCGCGGCGGGCGCGTTTCATGTTTCGAAGCCGAGCGATATGATTCCGGAGCTGCAGGGGCGATTTCCGATTCGCGTGGAGCTGCGGTCGCTTTCGGTGGAGGATTTTGTCCGCATCCTCAAAGAACCGAAGAACGCACTGGCGAAGCAGTACACAGCGCTGCTCGAGACTGAGGGCATAAAGCTGACGATCACCGACGACGCGCTGCAGGAAGTGGCGCGGTATGCGACGCAGGTGAACGAGCAGGCGGAGAACATCGGCGCGCGCCGGCTGCACACGATCATGGAGAAGCTGCTCGAAGAGATTTCGTTCGAGGGTCCGGACCTGCGGAAGAAAAACGTCAAGGTAGACGCCGCATATGTGCGGACGCAGCTGGCGGGTATCGTGAAAGATCAGGACCTGAGCCGCTACATTCTCTAATGCGCCGCGCAATCGTTCTGGTTCCAACGCTGGCCGCAGTGGCGGCGGTACTTGCGGGCTGCGGCTACGCGGGTGACCCGAAACCGCCGGCGATGTGGCGTCCGGAACGCGTGCGAAATCTGGCGGCGGCGCAACTCGGATCGAAAATCAACATCACGTTCATTCTTCCGCAGGAGACGACGGAGGGTTTGCAGATCGAGCGGCCGCCGGACGTTGAAATGCGAATCGGCCCCGGGCCGGATCCGTGGGACGAAGCGAAGTGGACGGCGAATTCGGATCGTGTTCCAGTGCCCGCGTGGGAACCGCTGCGTAAGCCTGCGGCTACGGCCAGAGCGGCCGCCAAATCGATCGGCGCGAAGGGAGCATCTGGTGGATTGACGCCCGCGCAGATGCGCCGCGCCGCACGGGAGACCGCGGCGGCTACCGTGGCGCAGCGGCGGGAGTGGTATTCGCGCAATATCGCCATTGATGCAGCGCCCTATACGGGGAAGCCCGTGGTGATTGGCGTGAAGGTGCATGGGGCAAAGGGGCGCGATGACGGATGGTCGTTCGTGAATCTGGATGTACTGCCGCCGCTGCCTGTGCCGCAGAATGTGACGCCGAGCGACGCGCGGAACGCGGTCCATCTGCAGTGGACGGCGGATGCGCCGCAATTTCGCATTTTCCGCAGGAAGCCCGCGGATGCGGACTGGACACAAATCGGAGAGAGCACGCAGCCTTCGTTCGATGACGCTACGGCGGGATATGGGAGCGCGTGGGAGTACTCAGTGCAATCCGTGCGGCAGGCGGAAGCCGGCGTACTGGAGGGCGATAGATCGACGCCGGTCACGTTCACTCCGAAGGACCGGTTCGCACCGGAGCAGCCCACGGGGCTTTCGGCCGTTGCGGGCGCAACGACGATCGAGCTTTCGTGGAATGGCGTAACGGATACGGATCTGGCGGGGTATCGAGTCTATCGCGGCGGCGCGAAAATTGCGGATGGGCTGACCGCGCCGGTTTACAGCGATAAAGATGTGACGGCTGGATCGCGCTACGTGTACCAGATTTCTGCGGTGGACCAGGCGGGGAACGAGAGCGAGAGGTCCGCGGCGCAGGAAATCACGGTGCAGTAAAGGCGCGAGCCTCCGGCCGCAGGTGCAGGAGGAGCGCGGCGCAGATGACTCCGAATCCGATTCGCGGCGCGAAGATGGCCACGATCGTGGCGGCGATAAAACTGCCCAGCACGATGAGCGAGCGGCGTCTGGCGATGCGGCGCATGTGCGGTGAGACGCGCACGGATTCGGCGCGCGCCAATACCTGGTGTTCGAACACGTTGTAAGCAATATCAATGCACACGAAGAGTCCGGCGTAGAAGACGACCGGCCATGAGGCGAGGTGTGTGCGGGCAACCCACGCGGTGGCAAAGGGAAGCAGCGATATCAGGAAGAGGTGGATGAAGTTGGTCCAGATGAGCGAGAGCGGCGGCGGACCGACGAATCGCATCAGGTGGTGGTGGTTGATCCAGATGATGGCGATGAAGAGATAGCTGACTGCGTAGCTGATGGCGACGGGCCAGAGGGGCCAAAGCGCAGCGAGCGAGGCGTCGTCCGGCGCTTTGAGTTCCAGCACCATGATGGTGACGATGACGGCGAAGACGCCGTCCGAGAAAGCGTTGAGGCGTTCGGCGGTAACCTTCTCTTCTCGCATTGTGGGTTAGGCGTTCGCGTGGTCGGCTTCCCACTGCTTGTGTTCTTCAGAGACGCAGTAGGCGACAAGATCGCGATAGAGGGATTCGACGATATCTCCACTGAGTCCTTTTGCTTCGGCCCAACCGCGGCGTGTTTTGAGGACGGCCGCGACACGTTCCGGCGCCGCGACGTTGGCGGAGCTGGTTTTGAATTTGGCGGCCGCGCGGACATAGGCGACTCGACTGGCGATGAGGGAGACGATCTCGCGATCGATGGCATCCATGCCGGCGCGGATTTCGTCGAGCGAAGTGCAGCGGGCGGGTGGGATCTGGGGTTGCTCCATGGAGTTATTGTGACGCAGAGGTGCGTTGAGTTGATGAGCAATTCGGACAGGATTCGCCTGAACCCACGGTATACTGAAATCGCAGTAAGAAGCCCAACCAGGATTACAACTGGATGCGCGTCGTGATATGGCACATACAAGTGGACGAATAAAGCATTCGAAGGCAGGCGCCGATAGCTCGATCGAAGAGCACCGTCTTGAGACTCCGCGTCGGGACCTTGTGGTACTCCGAATTGGAAAGCGCGTAAGCCCTCTCCAGTCCCTCCCGAAAGAGCGTGCGGCCGGGATTGTTGCCAGTATGGCGAAAGCAATGGCGAAACCAGGGCTGACCCGGGAGCAGATTTTTGAGGGTGCGTCAAAGAAGGTATACGCCTATTCGCTCTACACGAAGGACCCTTCCAAATTCGTCCGGGAAGACGCAGCGGGGCGCAAAACTCTGAGCCGGTTCGTTGATGGCCGTTTTCGGCCTTTAAGTTCTCGCGCGGCTTTGTAGTGCACCTCCGAAAACCTCCGAAACTCGAATCTTTCCTGCAAGTGGGAGAAGACCGTTTCGAACGCAAATGGCATCCCCTGATCCATCGCAAGCCCCATAAAAAGCTGCACACCATCCTGGGCGAGCTTGTGCCACCGCTGATCTCCATCTCGCAGGCGGCTCGCCCACGGTCGAAGCTGGTGGTCGGCGTCGGGCTCCGGCAGAAGTGACAGCGTCAAGCGGTCTGCATTCACCAGCGGAATCTGCAGCGTATCCGCGAGGCGCCGGTACCAGAGCGTGGACTTTCCCGAACCGTTGTGACCGGCGAGAACAATCGCGACAGGCTGCTCTCCGACCGCAGTGGATTTCAACGCGCGGCCGATTTGTGGCTGCGAAATGTCGCGTTGTTGTAGCGCTTAAACGCGACACTTTGCTCGGGCGAGTTGACGTTTCAGTTCTCCCAGGAGCGGGCCGAAGGGACGGCGCTCGTTGGGTTCCTGGAGTTGGAGGCGGCGTTCGATGTCGTGGACGACGTTTTCGGCGTCGCTTAACGCATGGGCTCCCCAGGCGTCGTCGGAGGGATTCACCGGGGCGAGATCGATCAGGCTGAAAGCGATTTCGAAATCCGCCTCGAGGATCTCCCTCGCTACGCGCTGGGAAGCCATACTCGTCTCCTATGCGTGAACCAGATCAAAGCGATCGAGGTTCATCACCTTCGTCCACGTCCTTGCAAAGTCTTTGACGAACGTTTCCTTCGAATCGTCACACCCGTAAACTTCCGCGAGGGCGCGAAGCTGCGAATTCGAACCAAATACCAGGTCGACGCGGGTGCCGGTCCACTTCTTCGCGCCGGTCGCGCGGTCCTTCCCTTCATAGACGCCGGGCTTGTCGGTCGCTTGCCATTTGGTCCGCATGTCGAGCAGGTTGACGAAGAAATCGTTCGTCAACGTCTCCGGGCGGTTGGTCAGGACACCATGGCCTTCCTGTCCACCCGCATTGAGAACGCGCAGGCCGCCAAGGAGCACCGTCATTTCGGGAGCGGTCAGCGTCATCAACTGGGCCTTATCGATCAGCATCTCTTCAGCGGGCCGCTGGTCGCGAGGATCGTTGTGGTTGAGATAGTTGCGGAAGCCATCGGCCTTTGGTTCGAGCACCG
>DASYCD010000032.1:0-2824 GCA_036500405.1 Bryobacteraceae bacterium | reverse complement strand
GCGGTTCACGGGTTTTTCCACGCGCTATGAGGACGGACATCTGTTTTCCAACCGGGTGAAGTTCGCCGTGGGTGTTGAGGGATACCACGATCTCTGGAATCCTTCGACGCGGCAGGCAGTACTGGGAGGAGAGTCACAGACCGGGGTAAACGGTTTGGCAGCAGACGCGTCTAAGCAGTTTGCCCTTTACCGCTCCCGCCGGAATATTGAGCCGACGGTGACGTTCGCGGTGACCCGGGAGCTTTCCCTTTCCGTGGGGGCCAGCTTCGAAAGCATGGACATGGACACGCCGTCTCTCACCGCCGCCGATAACTCGAAGAGCGCCAACGCGGCGACCGGAGAAGTGAACTTCGGCTACACGCGGGAAGGCGCGGAAACCGAGCAGCGCTGGGACGCGAAGTACTCGATACGGGCGGCGACCCGGCAACTGGGGTCGGATTATGTGTACCGGCGGCAGAGCGTTTCGCTTCGCTATGGGTGGAAACACGGGAAGCACATGGTGACAGACCGGGTAATAGCGGGAAGCATCCGAGGCAATGCGCCGCTGTTCGAGCGGTTTGTGCTGGGGAACAGCTCCACGCTGTTCGGCTGGGACCGGTACGCGATCGATCCGCTGGGCGGCAGCCGCATGGCGCACAATTCGGTGAGCTACGGGCGGCAGATTCGACAGACCACGGCCGAGGTTTTTTACGACACCGGCGTGGTGGGCGATGGGGACAAACTCGGTACGCTGCGGCACTCAGTGGGTTTCGGGGTGCGGCAGGGTATTTTTAATATTGCGATGGCGTTTCCGCTGTTCGAGGGGCGCGTCGCGGCGGTATTCATGGCGGGGATGAACTATTGATTTCACGCCGGGTGGCTATTCGCGCGATGATTGCGGCCCCCGTGGCCGCTGTGATCCCATCCGCCTTCGCGATTGAATACAACCCCCATCGGCTGATACCCCACATTGAAGGCGAATACCTGCATGTAGGGGCGACGAATTTCAGCTTCCTGACGGGCAAGTCCCTGCAACGGTTGAAGGATGGGGCATCGGTCGCGTTTGTGGCGCAGCTCATTGTTTCGGATACGCCGAATTTTTTGATTCCGGATGCGCGGGCGGTGGCGCGATTTGCCGTGAGCTACGACATCTGGGAACAGCGGTTTTCAGTGACGAAGGTCATGGGTGGGCCAGAGCAGAACAGGACCATCTCGCATCAATTGGCGCCAGCGGCGGAAAACTGGTGTCTGGATAGTTTGGCGATTCACCGGACGGATCTTCCGGTGGACCGGCCGTTCTATCTGCGGCTGGATCTGCGGGTGGAAGATCCGCGGGATCAGCCGGGGGTGATTGGGGAATCCGGAATCAGCCTCTCGAATCTGGTGGAGATTTTCAGCCGTCCGATTCGCGATAAACAGGATCGCTATCCTTCCTGGACGGCGGGGCCGATGCGGCTCGAAGACATTTTCAGGGGAGCGCGCGGGTGAGCCTGCGGACGCGTCTGGCACTGGTATTTATCGCGGCCACGTTGGTGCCGCTGGGGCCCACGATCTGGCTGACGACCAATCTGTTTGAGCAGAGCCTGACGCCGGTAGATCAGCTTTCCTCCGTTTCGCGCGCGCTCGAAACAACGGGGCGCCAGTATTACAAACAAGCTTCGAATCAGTTGAAGGCGGATGCCGAGGCAGGGAAGATCCAGCCGAAAACATATAGCGGCGAGGTTGCGCCCGATGCGGTTCGCGACTTTCGGGACAGCGGCGAGGCGGAGCTGTTTTCGATTGTGGGCGACGGCGGGTCAACGCTGCGCTACATGAAACTGGGGATGGCGGATCATCCGGAAGCAGTGCGGGTCTGGGAGCGGCCTCTGGGAATCCGGATGGCCGATCTGCAGCGCGAATATGGCGATGCGCGCAGGATGGCGTCGCTCGATCTGCGGCGCGGATATTATGTCGTGTGGGGCGCGCTGATCGCCGCGGTGTGGCTGATAGCGCTGGGCCTTGTGTGGATTGTGGCGACGCGATTCAGCCGGCCGATTGCAAATCTGACCGAGGCGCTGCGCGCGCTCGCGGGTGGCGACTTCAGGGTACGGGTCCCGACCGATCGCACAGATGAAATCGGGCTGGCGACGCAGGCGTTTAATCGAACGGCAACGGAACTGGAGCAGAGCCGCGACCGTTTGGTACATCTGACGCAGCTGGCGAGCTGGCAGGTGCTGGCGCGTAAGATGGCGCACGAGGTGAAGAATTCGCTGACGCCGATCCGGCTCACGGTGGAAGAGATGGTGGCGCGCGAGAACGATGCGTCCGGCGCCGGCCGGCGGGCGTTTCTCGAGCAGGCGGCTTCGATTGTGGTGGATGAGATTGAATCGCTCGAGCGGCGCATCCGGGCGTTTTCAGAATATTCGTCAGAGCCGCCGGTTTGTCCGGAGTCGCTGGACGTGCCGGCTTTGGTGGAAGAGCGCATCGCGTTCCTGAAGACGGCGCATCCGGAAGTGGGTTACCTGGTGGAAGCGGCAGCGAACACGCCGAGCGCGGTGGCGGATCAGGATTTGGTGAAAGGGATTCTGGTGAACCTGCTGGAGAATGCCGCCGAGGCGGCGGGCGAAGGCGGGCGAATTCTGGCGAAGGTGGCGCCGATCGACGACCGGGTTGCGATCGAAGTGCACGATTCCGGGCCGGGGCTGAGCGATCTGGCGCGCAAGTCGTTGTTTCAACCCACCATTTCATTCAAAAAGCGCGGGATGGGGCTGGGGCTTTCGATTGCGCGCAAGAGCGCGCTGCTTTCGGGCGGCGACATTCTGCTGATCGCGGGAGAGCTCGGCGGCGCCGGCTTCCGCGTGGTGCT
>DASYCD010000031.1:0-35975 GCA_036500405.1 Bryobacteraceae bacterium | reverse complement strand
TCGCTCGTATTACTGTTGTGGTAGTAGCGGAGGACCAGCGTGTTGTTGGTGTTGATCGCGTAATCGATGCGCGGATTCACCTGCCAGGCTTTCGAGGGCGTGGGGAAAGTGGAGTTGAACGAAATCGGCGAAAGCGTCGAGGGGTCGAGAATCTGGCCGTTAATGAGCTGCGCCGTATCGAAATCGCGATTCGATGCGGTCAGGAACCAGGAGAGCTTCTTTCCCAGCGGGCCGCTCAAACTGCCTTCGAGCTGTTTGTTGCCGTAGTCAGGCATTGGACCCGTCACGAACGGATCGCGCGTATCCAGGTTGTGATTTCCGTAGATCAGAAACGCGCTCGCGTGATAGGCGTCGGTACCTGGCTTGGTGAAGATCTGGATGCGGCCGAAACCGGGGCTATCAAATTCAGACGCAAACGGATTCGAATTGATGCGGATCTCGCGGATCGAGCTCTTGGGCGGCATCTGTCCGCCGCTGAATCCATCGATGAAAATCTGCGGACCGTTGGGACCGGCTGCCGGGCCGGCCATGGCGGTGAGCTGGTCCTGGAGGTCATCGGGATCGTCGGGAAGCGAGTCCATATCGGCCTCGGTGAGCACGATCGCCGCGGCGTTCTGCGAAGGATCGACATCAACTGTGGCTGTCTGGCCGGCGGTAACATTCACCTGATTGGCGGTCGTGGCAATCTCGAGCGCCACATCCAGAGGACTGGCTTGGCCGCTGGCGACGGTCACCTTTTCGGTTGCGGTAACGAAGCCCGGCGCGGTGATGGTGAGAGTATAGTCGCCTGCCGGAAGATTTTCTGTGAACTGCCCCTGAGAGTCTGTTTTATCGGTGCGCGCCTGCCCCGGGCCGGCTATCTGAATGGCAGCGTTCGGAACCACGGCGGCAGACGGATCTTTGACTGTGCCTTTGATGGTGCCTGTGGTCTGAGCGTTCAGGGGTAGAATGGCGCCCGCCGCCAAAAAAAGAAGCAGCGGAAGGACATTGTGAATTGATAATGATCTACTCATCGTATCTGAGAAAAAGACGATGCGAGCAGACCTCAGTTACAGGCCGTAGACCGATTTCGAGCCCCCTATACCGTTGTTTACAATACAAGTGCGAAAGAACCCCTTTTAGCCGCATTAAAATATAAATTTTCCATTAGGTGTAGGGTTTCTTTATGTGGATTCATACGGAGCGCCTCCGGATTTCATTACAGTCGTGTCTTGAATTCGTAATCACCGTGTAAGCACCGGTTGGGAACATGGTGTAGATCCAGGGGGATCTAACACAAAAACATGCTCAACTTTCACCAGGCCACACGTGTGTCTGTACTCGTTGCATTGTCGGCAGTTCTGAGTTTTGCGCAGTTCGAATCCGGTTCCGTGCTGGGCACGATCACGGACCCGGGCGATCAGGTCGTAGCGGGCGCGTCCGTCACGCTTACCAATGTTCGAACGGGGACTTCTCTGAAAGCGGAGACGGACAACAGCGGCAATTTTCTCTTCGTGAATCAGCGCCTCGGTTCTTATCGCGTACGCGCGGAGAAGGAGGGTTTCAAAGCCAGCGAAACCGGCGAATTCGAACTCGCCGTGGATGCGCGCCAGCGCGTGAATCTGCGGCTGGAGGTCGGCGCCGTTTCGGACTCCATCACGGTGACGGATGCGGCGGGGGTGCTCGAGAGCGATAACAGCTCGCGCGGCCAGGTCATCAATCCGGCTCAGATCAGCGAGCTTCCGCTGAATGGACGCGCTTACGCCGACCTCACGCTGCTCGTTCCGGGCGCCGCGAAATCGCCGCTCGAAAACGGCACGGATTCGAGCCGCGACGCTTCCTATAACATCAACGGCCAGCGCAGCGAACTCAACAATTTCATGCTCGATGGCATCGACAACAATGCGTACGGCACCAGCAATCAGGGCTTTTCGAATCAGGTGATGCAGCCGAGCCCGGACGCCATTCAGCAGTTCAAGGTCGAAACCAACAACTTCAGCGCCGAATACGATCACGCGGCTGGCGCTGTGATCAACGCGACCATCAAGAGCGGCGGCAATCAGCTTCACGGCTCGCTTTGGGAATACAACCGCAACACGGTTCTCAACGCGGTCGGATTCTTCAAGCCGTTGAACGGAAATCTTCCCTTCAATCAGAATCAGTTCGGCGCGGCTGCTGGTGGGCCGATCGTGCGCAACAAGCTGTTCATCTTCGGCGACTATGAGGGCTTCCGCCGCGTTTATCATCCGCTCCAGTTTGCTACCGTGCCAACCCTCGCGATGGACGGCGGCGATCTCAGCGCCTTCGGTTTGCCCATTGCGAATCCGTTCACCGGCGTCGTGGCGCCGAACGGCATCATTCCGAAATCGGAATGGAGTCCCATCGCCGGAGCGCTCACTTCACTCCCCACGCCGAATGTTCCCGGCGCGGGTCTTTCCAACAACTACCAGTCGTCTCCTTCGGACACGATTTATAACGACAAGGGCGACGTGCGGGTTGACTACTACATCAATTCGAAGTTGACGGCGTTCGGCCGCTACAGCCAGCTCGATACGCGCATCTTCAGCCCACCGAACATTCCGGGCCCGGCCGGCGGCAATGCAAACGGCAACGCTTATATCCAGACGAAACAGGGCGTCGGCGGCGTCACCTGGACGGTCAGCCCCACATCGGTGCTGGAATTCCGCTTCGCTGGCGACTACAGCCACAACGGCAAGACTCCTTCGACCGTCGGCATGCCGACGCAGGGTTTCACGATTCCCAATCAGCCGCTCGATCCTTCTTTCGCGGGCGGTCTGATCAGCTCTTCGGTCAGCGGATTTTCGCAGTTCGGCCGTCAGGGAAGCAATCCGCAGTATCAATATCCGCTGGTTTACGACCCCAAGGTCAATTTCACGAAAATCGTCGGGCGCCACAGTCTGAAGATGGGCTTCGAATACCAGATGATCAACACCGACGTAAGCGACTTCAATCCGAAGTATGGGCAGCTTTCGTTCGGCGGCTTCTTCAGCGATCCCTGCTATGCTTCGAACCCTGCGTGTGTCAACAGCCTCAGCAACACGGCGAAGGCCGTATACGGTCTGGCCGACTATTTTTACGGCGCGATGAGCAACTACACGCTGAATAACAATCCGGTGGCCCATTACCGCCAGCGAATGTACTTCGGCTACCTCCAGGACGATTTCAAAGTCAACGACAAGCTCACGCTTAACCTCGGCCTGCGCTATGAGTTCGCCACGCCGCAGTACACCAGCGACAACAAACTGGCCAACTTCAGCCCGGCTACGAACAGCCTGATTTACGCTTCGGACGGCAGCCTTTACAACCGTGCGCTGGTTCATCCCGATCCGAATGACTGGGCCCCGCGCGTGGGTCTCGCTTACCGCGTGCTGCCGAAGACTGTCATTCGTTCGGCTTATGGCATCAGCTGGGTGCTGTTCAATCGTGCGGGCGGCGAGAATCTGCTTGCCTATAACGGACCGAACATCATCAACTCATCGATCAACCAGGCTCCGAGTCTCGGCATCTGTGCCTCCGCTTCCGCGGCGGCCGGAACCTGTTTCCGCTCGGCCGCGCAGGGTTTCCCGGACGGCATCATCGATCCTTCGAACTTCAGCACCGCGATTTCGGAGGTTCGCTACATTCCCGGCAGCACCCGCAACGGTTACGTGCAGAGCTGGCACTTCAGTATCCAGCAGAAACTGGCAAAAAGCCTGCTGCTCGACGTGGCTTATGTCGGCAACCACAGCGTGGGCCTGAACGTTCTTTCGGATGCGAACCAGGCGCTGCCCAATCAGGCCGGCCAGAATCTCAGCCTGCTGGCGCGCCGTCCGATTCAGGGCTTCACCGATATCGAAATCGCCTACAACGGCGGCTTCGGGAGCTACAACGGCCTGCAAGTCAAGCTGGAAAAGCGTGGCTCACACGGCCTCTACTTCCTGAATTCGTTCACGTGGTCCAAGGCGATCGATAACGCTCCCGGTCACCTCGAGAATTACAATGGCGACAACTCGCGTATCAACCTCTACAACCGGCCTCTGGAACGCGGCCTCTCGGAGTACAACCAGCCGATCAATGAGACGCTGTCGCTCCTGTATGATCTGCCCGTGGGCCATGGCCGCCGGTTTGACGTCCACAGCAAGGCGCTCGACGTCCTGGTTGGTGGGTGGTCCGCGAATCTGATCAATACGATGACATCCGGTCTTCCGCTCAGCGTCGGATACTCCGCAACGCAGCAGCAGCAGGTCAGCGGTCTTGTCTCTGCACGGCCGAATATCGTCCCTGGCGCCCCGCTCTATCTGAGCGGCGGTAATCCGATCAACTATCTCAACGCCCAGGCATTCTCCCTGCCGGACTACACGCAGCCTTTCGGCAATGCGCCCCGCAATGTTGCGCAGCTCCCGGCGTTCTATCAGGCCGATTTCGGTCTGCACAAGAACTTCGCGATTACGGAGGCCTGCAACCTGCAGTTCCGCGCTGAAGCGTTCAATCTGTTCAACAAGACGAACTTCTCCAGCGTCAGCAGCACCAGTTTCAACAGCAGCACCTTTGGTATCTTCAACTCAACGTTCCCGGCGCGGCAGTTCCAGCTCGCGCTCAGGCTGGTGTTCTGATGAAACGATCCGTGATTCTCTTTTGCGCGCTTGCTTCGGCAAGCGCACAGCAGGTGAAGGTGAACGAGATTCAGCTGGTTGGCTCGCATAACAGCTACCATTCCGGCATCAGTCCGAATGAATTTGCCAATCTGCAAAAAATAGACCCCAGAGCAGCGGCGGCGCTGGAATACAAACATCCGCCGCTCGAGACCCAGCTCAACGACGGTGTCCGCCAGTTGGAGATCGATGTGTACGGTGATTCCAAAGGCGGACTCTTTGCGCATCCGCAGGGACCAGTGCTGGCTGCAAAGGCGGGATTACCGGCAGATCCGCCATTCGATCCGAATGGCATCATGATGAAACCCGGCTTCAAGGTTCTGCATGTGGTGGATATTGACTACCGCAGCAATTGCGAACCGTTTACCAATTGCCTGACTATCGTGCGGAACTGGTCGAAGGCGCACCCCGGCCATCTGCCGATCTTCATCCTGATCGAAAACAAGGACGGGAAGCCGCGTCTCGAAGGAGGAGCGGTTCCGGAAACGTTGACGACCGCAACCTTCGACGCGCTGGACGCCGAGATTCGCTCGGTGTTTCAGCCCTCCGAGATGATTACTCCGGACGATGTGCGTGGTTCACACAAAACGCTGAATGAAGCGATTCTCGCGGATGGCTGGCCGACCCTCGATAAGGCGCGCGGCAAAGTCATCTTCATGCTGGACCAGCGCCGCGTGGAGCCTCTCTACACGGAAGGCCACCCGTCGCTGGAGCATCGCGTGCTGTTCACGAATGCAACTCCGGGGGCGCCGGATGCGGCGTTCACGGAATGCAATGATTCGGTCAAGGATCCGAGTCTCGTGCCCGGCCTGATCCGCAAAGGTTATCTCGTGCGGACGATGACCGATGGTGGTCCGGCCTCCGTGAACGCGAACGACAGGACTCGCAGCGACGCTTCGATCCGGAGCGGCGCGCAAATCGTGAGCACGGATTATCCGGCCGGTGAAGCGGCGAAATCCGGGTTCCTCGTGACAGTAGAGCCAACGGGCAAGACGCATCCAAATGCGCGCTGCAACCCGGTACTGAAGCCGGCCAACTGCACGGACGAAATGCTTGCCGAACCGCGGTGACGCCGGCCCTGCGTTAGAAGCTGAAGCGGAGGGTGAACTGGATGCGGCGGTTACCCGTTGCCGTTCCACCCGCGAGACCACCGCCGCCGCCACCAAAGCCACTGGTGTTCTGCGATTCCCCGAAGAACGGAGAGTTCAGATCGCCGATGGGAGAGCTGCGATTCACGTGATTCAGGATGTTCGTGACCGCGACCGTCAGGCCAAGGTTGTAACGGTGCGCGGTGCTGCCACCGACGGCGCCCAATCCACCGCCACGTCCGCCGCCGCCAAATCCGCCGCGCGGACCACCACCGCCGCCGCCGCCACGCGGTGCGCCACCGCCGCCACCACCAGGCCCGCCGCGTCCGCCGCCGAAGCCACCGCCACCCTGCGGCGCATTCGTCGCATTGCGGCGCTCACCCCAGCCGAAATTGCGGCTGAAACGAACATCCGCCGTGAAGCGGCCCACGCCGTCGCCGTAATTAATCGGAATGATCGTGTCGTTCGGGCCCGGCGTAATGTTGAAATTACCGAACGCCGTGCATTTGATGTTGTCGGCATTGCAGTCCGCTCCCGCGGCCGCAAATGAAGGCCGATCGTTTTTGATGCGATCGCCGTTATAGTCGGTGCCGATCTGAATGTTGAACGGGCTTGGCGAACTCACCGAAATCGATGGGGAAGCCGTCCACTGGAACGGCAGGCCGACCGTACCTACGATGTTGACGCGATGACGCGGCGTGGATGCGCGGCCCCAGTCTATGCTCGTGTCGTATTGGTTGCTGGGAAGTCCGCTCGAGTTCGTATGATAGTCCGTCCAGGTGTAGTAGCCGTTCAGCGCGACGTGGCTGTTCACGCGCGTGTTCAGGCTCGTGGTGACCTGGAGCTCTTTATAGATTCCGGTATCTTCGTAGAGATAGATTTCGCCCAGCCCCGGGTACGGCAGGACGCCCGCCACCTTAGAGTTCGCGGGATCGTACGTGCCCGGCAGATAGGTGTTGATGCTGCGCGTCCGCTGATCGTGTACGCCGCGCGAATCCGTCACGCTCATGGCGAGCGATGTCCGGCCGGGCAAAGAACGTTCGAGTGAGAACGCCGACTGCATCATGTAGGACGACTTCAGATTCGCGTCGACCTTGTAGGTCGTCTGGTTCTGTGTCGCCAGCAGGCTGGTTGGCGGAAGTCCGGAAGGCGTGTTGTAGTAGAGCAGCGCCTGATAAGCCAGATCCACGTCGCCGGATGTCGAGCCGATATTGTAATTCTGCTGACCGCCGATGCCGCTGTAGCGAACGGAATTCAGGTACTCACTCACCGGGAAACGATCGTAGAAGACGCCCCAGCCGGCGCGCAGCACTGTCTTGCTGACCTTGCCGGCTTTGCCGCCCGGCGCCCAGGACAGAGCGATGCGCGGCGCCACGTCCACCTTATCGGAAACGTTGGTTTGAAATTCGTAGCGAAGGCCGCCGCTCAGCGTAAAGTTGGGAGCAACGCGCCAGTCGTCCTGCGCAAACAAACCTGCATCGAACTGATCCGCGGCAAACCGGGGCGTGCCGGCGTTCAAGGTGTAGGAAGTGGGACCGC
Organism: Bryobacteraceae bacterium; assembly: GCA_036500405.1. GTDB lineage: Bacteria > Acidobacteriota > Terriglobia > Bryobacterales > Bryobacteraceae > BOG-234. The sequence continues at coordinate 28,717 of DASYCD010000031.1, read as the reverse complement.
AGCCCTGCTGAAGAATATCCAGCATCGGTACACCCTGCGAAATCAGAAGCTGTGTCTGCCGATAGACGTCGAGCGAAGTGGGGTTATCGATGCCGGCGAGGCAACCCGCCCGCGCCGTAATGCTCGGCGTGGCGAACGAATAGGTTCCGTTGAAGTTCGAGATGGACTGCGTATTCAGATTGCTTTGCCGCACGCGGCCGCCGAACTTGACGGCGTGCTTGCCGCTCGTGATCGTGACCAGGTCCTGAAATTCATAGTTGCGATTCCGGTTGAAGTTATTGGCCGAGGAACCGCCCGAGGTAAACGCGCTGTTGACGGAGATGGTAGGTCCGGTAAAGCCGGTCGCCGAACTGTTCTGGCGGGAATCCTGCAACTGGAACAGAATTTCGTTGACGGCTTTCGTGCCGATCACCATCGTTTCGGTTGCCTGGATCGTCGTATTCTTGTTGACGTTGTTCGATACCTGGGAAGGCAGGTTGAAGTTCCCCACGCCGCTGACGCTCGATCCCTGCGTGCGCGCATAGCGCAGCACCAGGGTGTTGTTGTTGTTGATCGCGTAATCGAGGCGCGGATTTACCGACCAGCTCTGCGAAGGCACCGCGTACGTCGTGTTGTAGCCAATTTTGTTGAAGTTCGAATCGAGTATCTGGGCATTGATCAGATTGGCGCTGTCGAAATTGCGCTTGCTCACATCGAGAAACCAGGAAAACTTCTTCGCCAGCGGGCCGCTTACGTTACCGGAAATCTGGCGATTGTTGTAATCCGGCATCGGGCCCGTCACATAAGGGTTACGGCTGTCGAGCACGCGGTTGCCATAGGTTACAAATGCGCCGGCGTGATAGCTGTCCGTACCGGGACGCGTGAGGATCTGGATGCGGCCGAAACCAGGACGATCGAATTCGGATGCAAACGGATTGGAATTGATGCGGATCTCGCGGATCGTGCTTTTGGGCGGCATCTGACCGCCACTGAAACCGTCCACGAAGATCTGCGCGCCATTGGGGCCCGCGGCGGGACCCGCCATCGCGGTCAACTCCGACTGCAGATCGTCGGGATCGTCGGGCAGCGCGTCGAGATCCGACGAAGTCAGGACCAGCGCCGCTGCATTGCTCGAAGGATCGGTGCTGACTGTGCCCACGCCGGATTCGCTCACATCCACCTGCTGCGCAGCGGTGGCAATCTGAAGCGTGACGTCGACCGTTGCCGCCTGCCCGCCGCCCACCGCCACATTGGTTTGGGTCGCGGTCACGAAGCCAGGCGCGGTAATCCGAACGGTGTACTGACCCGCGGGAATCGCGACGGTGAATCGGCCGCCGCTGTCCGTCTTCTCATCGCGCGTCTGGCCCCCGCCTGTTACGTGGACAGCGGCGTTGGGAATCGACGACGCGGAAGGATCCGTGATCGTGCCGTGAATCGATCCAAGCCCCTGCGCCAGGGCTGTGCTCGCGAATGGCAGAGTCAATCCCGCGAGCAACAGCAGAAATTCAGCTGTTCTGGTGAAAATTTTTGAGTTCATTGGTACGCCCCTCAACGCACATCTAAAGACAAAATAAGCCGTATTGTCTATAACAAGACGACCATAAGTATTCATGGTTACTTGATACTACCGGCGTAAAATGTAAGCTTCTGTAATGAGGGGAGGGGGTCTAGCGCTGAGTTTTTTGGACCCAGACCCGGAGCATGGACGCGCAGTCCCGCGCCTCCGGAACTGAAGACAGTTCCGCAATTGTCCAGCGCATTTTCCGGCCCCAATTGGGGTACTCAGCGGTGGTGCCAGGCAGATTCTGCTGGTGGACTTCTTTCGTGAGGTCTTCCTGATTGATCAGCCACATCCAGCAGGGAGTGGACGCGAGGAATCCGGAAATCGCGTAATGGAGCTCGCCGGTCAGTTCCGGAATGCGGGCGGCGTTCCGCTCATAGTTCTGGGGCATCAGGCCGGCCTCGAAAAGGGCTTCGAGCAACTTCTGCTTATCGTGCGTCCGGTCGGCGTGTTGGGAGCGGCGGCCTTCTTCGTCGATCGCCCCGGCCTGAAAGCGCGCCTCGACATCAGCGCCGACCCAGTAACCGGCCATAGTGGCGAGATCGTGGGTGGAAGTCGATGTGAGCGCCGCTGCCGGGTATTCCGCCGGCATCCGGAACTTCTCGCCGTTGCGCTCAAAGAAAAGCAGCTTGTAGCTCAGGATGCCGAACCGGGCGAGTGTTTCGCGCACTTCATCTTCCACCGTGCCCAGGTCTTCGCCGACAATCAGCGAGCGGTTGCGCACGCTTTCAAGCGCCAGCACGCGCACCAGATCCTCGGCGCGGTCCCGGACGTAGGCCCCTTCCTTTGCGGTGTGGCCTTCGGGAATCCAGTAGAGGCGGAACAGGCGCATGACGTGGTCGATACGCAGCGCACCGCCGTGCCGCATGGTCTTGCGGATCGATTCGGCGAACATCCGATAGCCGTCTGTGCGGTGCCGTGGGGAATTCGGGGGCGGAAACGACCAATCCTGGCCGTTCGGCGAAAATCCGTCGGGGGGCGATCCGACACGACAGCCTGTGATGAAGTACGGCCGCCATGCCCACAGATCGGACCCGCACCGGTCAGTCGCGAGAGCAAGATCGTGATAAAGGCCCACGGACATTCCCGCGGCAAGGGCGTGGCGCTGCACCGCCGAGATTTGCCCGTCAATCAGCCACTGAAGCCAGCCGTGGAAAAGAATCTCCTGGGCGTGTTCGCGCGCAAAAACGTCCACCGCCGGGCTGGCTGGGTCGCGGTAATGCTCAGGCCAGTCGGGCCAGATCCAGAGATCGGGGTTGGCGTTATGAAGATGCTCATCGAGCGCGCAATAAGTGGCGAAGATGCGCAGTAACTCGCCCTCTGCCTGGATCCATTCCAGGCACTCGCGCCGGGGCGGATGGCTTTTGAAAATGCGTTCGAGGGCAGCGCGCTTGAGCGCCGCCACCTGCTCGTATTCCACTGTGGGAGCCTGCCGCAGGCGCTCCAGTTCCGCCGGATCTTCCACGGCCCTATAGCCTTCGATGCTCTCCACATCGAGATAGAGGAAGTTTCGATAAAAGATGCTGTTGGGCAGGTAGGGGCTGATGTTGTACGGTCGGCGGTTATGAAGAGCGTGCAGCGGGTTGAGCGCAATGAAGTGCGCTCCCAGCGCTGGCACGGCCCAATCGATCAGATCGCGCAGATCGCGGAAATCGCCGCATCCCCAGTTGCGCTCGGAGCGAAGTCCCCAAAGGGTGACGCCGAAGCCGGCCATCCGTCCAGAGGGTTGCCAGGCGCGATCCGGCGTGACAATCAGGTTGCGCGTTTTCTCGCCCTGGCGAAGCTGGTGATAGCCGAGGGGGAGTTTTGAGCCTGGGGCGCCGCGCCTGAGCGCGATCCGCTCACCTTTCTCGGTGACGATTTCCACATCGTCCGAGACCTCAAAGGGAATAGATTCACTGACGACGAGCGCGAACGAATCCTCGTCACCGGCGGCGCCATCGGAGGCGGCGATCGCGCGCACAATCGCACGGTTCGTCGCCTCGGACGTCACATGGGCAACGCCGTAGTTATCCCAGAATTGTTGCTGGATTCCAAGCCGTTCCGCTGCGTCGCGCAGAGCTTCGTCGAGTGGCACGCAGCCCCATTCTAGCGTGGAGACCAGCGCCTATTCGCCCATCACCTTCACGACCACGCGTTTCGAGCGCTGGCCGTCGAACTCCGCGTAATAAATCTGCTGCCAGGGACCGAAATCGAGCTTTGCATTGGTCACGGGAACGATCACTTCGTGATGGATGATCAGGCTCTTGAGGTGCGAATCGCCGTTGTCTTCGCCGGTCCGATGATGCTTGTAATCCTCGCGGAAAGGGGCCAGCCCTTCGAGCCACGCGTCGATATCCTGGATGAGGCCGTCTTCCGCATCATTCACGTAAACACCCGCGGTGATGTGCATGGCGGAAACGAGAATCATTCCGTCCGTGATGCCGCTCTTGCGCAGGGCGGTTTCGACTTGCTGGGTGATGTTGATGTATTCGCGGTGCTTCTTTGTATGGAAGGTCAGGTATTCGGTATGGAACTTCATACCGGCGATTTTCGCAGAATCACCGGAACTCCGCCTTTCGGTCGCAGCGTGATCATCGGTTCGAAACGTAGCGGTCGTGACGAAGCGGGCTCCATCGAAAACTGCCGCGCGATGGTATCGAGAATGATCTGGCCTTCTGTCAGCGCGAAGTGATTGCCGATGCAGATGCGGCGGCCGCCGCCGAAGGGCAGGTACGCGTACTTCGGAATCTTCGCCTCGCGTTCGGGCAGAAAGCGGTCGGGATCGAAACGCATCGGGTTCTCGAAAAAACGGCCGTCGCGATGGAACAGCCATTGCGAAATCACCACCGTTTCGCCTTCGCGAACCGGAAATCCGCCGATCACCGTATCGCGCGCCGCGGACCGCGCGATGCTGTACGCCGGTGGATAAATCCGCATCGATTCCTTCATGATCTGCAGGGCGAACGGCGCGCCTTCCGTCCGGAGCCTCTCGAAGTAATGCGGATGTCGCGCCAGCAGATGCCACGCGTAGCCGGTGGCGAGGGCGGTCGTTTCGTGACCCGCGAGGAAGAGCGTCATTGCTTCGTCGCGAACGGCTTTATCGTCGAGCGTCGCCCCCGTCTCTTCGTCACGCGAGAGCAGAAGCATGGACAGCAGATCGCCGCGATCGTCACTGCGCGCCCGCCGCTCCCGGATAATCCCGTAGATCCGTTCGTCCAGTCTGGCGAGCGCCGCCAGCGCTTTGCCCTGCGGCAGCGGAAACGGATAGCGCAATCTCCGCATCGCGTAAGTCTGGGCTGCTGTAACATCGCGGCCGATCGCATCGGCTTCCCCCGGTACATCCACATCGAACAGCGTGCGGCACACGATGCCCAGCGTGAGATGCATCATGGTCTCGACAATGTCGAGCTTCTGGCCATCCCGCCACGTTGCAGCCATGCGTTCCGTGTGCTCGCGCATCACGTCGATGTAGTGCGCCATCCGCTGATGTGCGAGCGCCGGAGCCACCAGACGCCGTCGCTGACGGTGCAGATCGCCTTCGCTCGTCAGGAGCCCATCGCCAAAAACGGGCCGGGCGATCACGCGGAGCACCGGCCCCTTGACGAAATCGTCGGCCCGTTCGATCAGGACTTCGGGCGCCAGTTCCGGCGCGTTCACCAGCACCATCCTGAAGCGCCCGAAGTCCACTCTGCCAATGCGCGGAATCTCCACGCCCAGCTGTTCCATCATGCGAAGGCGCTGCCCGAGAATGACCTGAAGAACGCGAATGACGTCCACGAGGCCAGAGTAGCGCCCGCCGCCTTACTTCAACAATTCGGTCATGAAATCCATCGCGTCTTTGTTCTTCGACATGCCGCCCAGCCGCTGCACGATATAACCCTTCATCCCAGGATCCGATTCCTTCTTCGCGATCTCAATCACGCTCTTCGCGTCGCCGCGGCCGAGCAATGCATTGACGATGGTGCGGCGTGCGTTGACGTCGGTTTCCGACGCATAGAGCCCGCTGATGGTTGCCGATGGCGTGTTATCCGAATTCGCCAGGTAGCGAATCGCGTGGTTTCGCAAATCCGGATCCTTCTCGGTCCGAATGATGTTCATCAGCGCATCCGTTGACCCGGAATTCGAGAGTGAGCGCACAATCTCCTCCCGTACCTGCGCGTTGGAGGCGGTGGGATACAGAGCCGCAATTTGCTGCTGAGTGTCCTTCGACTGGGACCGGCCGATGTAGCGGATCGCGCGAACCTGCAGGTTGGGATCTGCCGCGGATTTGGCGTAGTCCGTAACCACCTGCTGGGCGCGGGTGGACTTACTCTGCGTCAGCGTAGAGAGCGCGCGTTCCTTCAGCGCGTAGGAACCGCTGCCCTTCAGGATGCCGTCCGCGATCGGCACGGCGCGATCAGGATCAGCCTCCATCAGGGCGTTCAGAGCCAACGCCTTCACGGATTCCTCGTCAGTGAGCTGACCGTTGGACCGGATCACCATCGGCATGGGGGATGGCTTGGGTTGGGGCTGTGCAAAAACAGGCGCCGCCAGCGAGACGGCCAGAAGCGCGCAGGAGCGCATTGTCATGATTTTTTCCTCGTTACTGAATTCCCGCGGGCGTTCGGGCCGGGCGGATGCCGAAGCGGCACATCAGCATAGACTGCCGCAGCCCTGCTCTGTTAGCTTTTCGGCAGTACCCGCGCAGGTTGACAGGTTGCTGGCCAGCCGTCAGACTTTAATATGTGACTCGTGCCACCATCGCCATCTGGCTCTGTCTGTTTGGCTCCTTTGGGCTTTCGGCTCAACAGGATCCGGCGCTTCAGGCCCCCGCGGCGGGCGACGCTCAGACGCCGCAGACGGGTCAGCCAGCTCCCACGCCGATCAATCCGAAGACGGGCCTTCCCTATACTCCTGCCGAACTGCAGGAAATGGAAATCGATAAATACGATCCAATGAAGCGCGATGTGGATCCGACTGCGGATCCCAACCGCCTGACCGATCGCCAAATGCCCACCGCGGTGCCCGGCCAGAGTCTGGCTCCGATCCCCGGGTCCATCGCCGATATGAATGAACAGCAGGCAGCGCAGGCCCGGCAGGCGAACGGGACTTCGCTGGATCCTGACGCGGACAGCGCCGCCGCCAATGGCGCGGAATACTCGGGTCCGGCTGTATTGAGCCGCAGCTACACCCTCGCGCGGCCCATGATCCCGCGTCAGATCCAGTGGACAGGCAATTTGGGCCTGAACTACTCCTGGAACTCCGGCGAGGCGCCGAGTGCGGTCAATGGCGCAACCAGCTACCGGTCGCTTTCCACTCACGGGGCTACGGCCAACTGGTCGATTGGCGGACGTCATGTCTGGCGGCGCGACCAGTTGGGAATGACTTATATCGGTAGCTATTCCGATTACAGTCTGGGCGGGATGAACGGAGCCAATCAGAATCTGAACCTCGATTACGCCCACGTGCTCTCACGGCGCATATCTTTTCAGGTCGTGGAAGCTGTGCAGGATCTTTCGCAGAATTACTCGTACGAAAACCCGACGCTGGAGCCCGGAAATTCGGTCGCAAACATGGATCTCGCAACCAGTCCGAATATTCAGCTTCTGAACAGCAAAACGCGGCAGTCTTCATCCTCGGCCAGCATGACGTTCGTGCAGACGCCACGGATTTCGTACAACGTCTCGACGGCGTATTTCATCATCGGCCGCACCGAAGGCGTCGGGATGCACGGCCTGCAGTACAGCGGAGACGTCAATTACCGCTGGACCCACAAGGCGACCGTGGGCGCATATTACTCCTTCACGGATTATCTTTACTCACACAATATTTCTACCTCCGATGCGCACAACATCGGACTGATTTACTCCTACGCCATTAACCGGAACACGCAAATACAGACGCGATTGGGGGTTACCCGCATCGAAAACCTCGCTTATGAGGCAGTGCCGCTGCCGCCGGTACTTCAGCAGCTTCTCGGGCAGTCGTCCGTCGTGATCAACGCCTATTCGGTGCGCAGAACTTCCGATATTTCGATGCAGCTGGTTCACGATTTCCGGCGTTCGCGGACCGCAAGTCTCGCGTATGCACACGGCCAATCGCCTGGCAACGGCGTGCTTCTCACCTCGATCCAGCAAACTCTCAGCGCGGGCTTTACAGCCAATCTGATGCATCGGAAGCTCCAGGTCAGTCTCGGCGGGATTTATTCGTCGGTCACCTCGACGGCGAGCGGCAACATTGGTTTTTACAAAAGTGAGACGTACTACGTCTCCACCTCACGTCCGCTCGGACGCGGCGTGAGCGCGAGTTTTCGCGTCAACTACGAACGCTACAACCTCAGCAGTTCGCCTCTCTCGCAGGACAGCATACGGCTTTCGTTCGGTTTTGCGTGGAGCCCGCCCGAAAGCGTGCTCCGTAAGCTTTAGGAAGTCAAAGGGCGGCCGTGATCGCTCGTTTCCTGCCAAAACATTCGCCAGAATTTTGCTTCTTTGAGCCTGGAGCAAGTGTATGGAGCGATCACGTTCTACCTTGCCAACCAGCAGGAAGTCGACGTCAGCATTCGCAACGGGGAAGAAGAGATGGAGCGCTCCGTCCCGCCCTGAGCGCAAGCCGCCCAGAACTGTACGCCCGCCTGAGCGCGCCCGCCATGAGATCTCGACGCAGGATCTGGCGAAGCATTGAGTATCCGGTTTCAGGCGCACAACGATTTGAAGAGAATCATTGTCGACGCCACGTTGCGGCGCGAACCCCGAATCGATTTTCAAACCGCACAAACCGCCATCTGGACGATCTTGATGACGAAGCGGATGATTTAGGCGGACGACCAATCAGGCGATTGGCTGAATCTGGTCCTCAAACTTCCTTTTTGATACCCGGATCGAGAACCGCGGAATTTCCGTCCCACCGGCTCCTCACCCCCTGCTAAAATTCAGAGATACGCACGCCGGGCGCGGCCGACCCGAATTGCCGGACGGCGTGGTTTTCCGCGATGGATTTCGACCAGATCCATACATTTCTCGAAATTGTCCGGCTTAAGAGTTTCTCCAAGGCCGCGCAGACGTGTTACCGGACGCAACCGGCCATCAGCGCCCAGATCCGCCAGATCGAGCACGAGCTTAAATGCGAGCTTTTTGAGCGGTTTGGCAGCCGTATTTCCCTCACTACCGCCGGAAAGCTCTTCGCCCAATATGCCGAGCAGATGATGGACGTCCGGCGTCAGGCGCAGGACGCGCTCAATGAGCTCGAATCGTCGCCACGCGGTGAACTGGTCATCGCCGCCAATGAGGCGACCTGCATTTACGTTCTGCCGGGCATGTTCGCCGAGTACAAGGTTCAGTTTCCCGGCGTGCAGCTTCAGGTGAACCGGTCCTACGGGTCCCGCGTGGTGGAAGCGGTGATGGAAAATGTCGCCGACTTCGGGCTGACGCAGCTTCCGGTCGCGGAGAAACGTGTCCAGGTAGTTGATATTTTCAAGGACGAAGTGCTGTGCGTTGTTCCGGCCGGGCACCCGCTCGCCACCAAAGAGCGTATTTCCTGCGAAGATGTGGCGCCCTATCCGCTGCTGCTGCCGCAATCCGGGGTGACGCGGACCCGCCTCAACGAGTGGTTCGAAAAAGTGGAAGGCGATCTCCAGGTTTCCATGGAACTCGATTCCACGGAGACGATGAAGCGCTTCGTCCTCGCCGGTCTTGGGATCAGCTTCCTCTCAGGCGCTACTCTCGAAGAGGAAGTGGAAGGCGGCACTCTGCGGGCAATCCCGTTGGCGCCGGAACCGATGGTTCGTAAACTGGGTTTGATCTATCGTAAAGACAAGGCGCTTTCCAAGGCCGCGCTCGGGTTCATCCAGGTGACGCTCGCGCACTTCGTGTCGCATCACCACGGGCTGCCGGGTCAGACGCCGCCGCGCTCCAATGCGGCCGATTAGGAAGAAATGGAATGATCTGCCCTCAGTGCCAGTTTGAATTCGAAGAAACGGCAACGCACTGCCCGGAATGCGGCGTGCGCATTCTGCGCAAAGTTTCCGGAATCGTGAAGACCTCCGCTGTGATGATTGCGGCCGGTGACGAACACACCTTTTACCGGTCCGTGCAGGAAGTGCCCGAAGCGCTGCGGCGGACGCTGATCGCAACCACCAACAGCGAAAACTCCGGGATGATCGTGATTGCAGACCGCGCCGGGCGTGAGCAATGGACGGAGATTGTCGCCCAGCGTGAAGCCCAGCAGCAGGCGCAGAGTACGCCGCCGGCGATATCGCCGCCTGCCATCGAGATCGCGCCTTCCCCCTCCGGCTTCGCGGGGCTTTCGTGGACTGCCTGGGCAGGCATCCTTCTCTTTCTGGCGGCAGCCGCGCTGATCGCGTCTGTATTTCACATTTCTCACGGTTGATATGGCAAAACGGGTAGTGGTATTTGGCGCCTCGGGGCAGTTAGGCGTGGAACTCTGTGCCGAGTTGGCGCTGCGAGGGTATGAAGTCCGCGGGTTCGCGAGGACGAAACTCGATATCTCGAACCGCGAATTGGTGGAGCATACGCTTGCGGATTGCGACCCCTGGGCGGTATTCAACGCCGCGGCGTACAACCAGGTCGACGTGGCGGAGCGCGAACCGGCCGCTGCTTACGAAGCCAACGCACTCGCCGTCTGCAATATTGCGCTCGCCTGCCGCCAGAACGATACGCGCCTGGTGCATTTCTCCACCGACTACGTATTCGATGGGATGCTGGGCCGTCCTTATGCCGAATCGGATGCGGTGCACCCGCTTGGGGCCTATGCGGTTTCGAAGCTCGCGGGCGAACTGTACGCGCAGGCCTATCTGGATAAGCCACTGATCATACGAACCTCCGGCGTATTCGGGCCGGCGGGCCGCAACACCAGGCGGGGCAATTTCCCGGAACTTATGCTGCGCCTGGCCAGCGAAGGCAAACCGCTTCGCATCGTGGAAGACCACGTGGCCTCTCCCACTTTCGCTCCGCTGCTCGCCAGCCGGTCGATTGACATGCTGGAACGGAATCTCGATGGCGTGTTTCACTGCGGCGGCGGCGAGGCAATCTCCTGGTTCGAGTACGCGCGGCTTATTTTCGGGAAGGCGGGCATCCGCGCCGATCTGACGCCTACCAACGAACGTGAATATCGCACGGCGGCAAGGCGTCCGAAGTTTTCCGCTCTTGCCAATGCGCGGATGGCGGAGTGCGGAATTGCGCCGATGCCACCGCTTGCCGAAGCCGTGGAGTCTTACCTCGCGACGCGTGGCGATTAGAGCAGGTTGCGCAGCAGGAACAGCAGATTGGCGGGGCGCTCCGCCAGCCTGCGCATGAAATACGGAAACCAGGCTTCGCCGAACGGCACATAAACGCGAATCGAGTAGCCATCTTCACGCAGCCGCTTTTGCAGATCGCGGCGAATCCCGTAAAGCATCTGGAATTCGAAGCTGTCGCGGGGAACGCCATTGTTTGCCGCGAAGCGTTCGATGCGGTCAATGATACGTTCGTCATGCGTGGCGATCGCCGGATAGCGCCCCGCCGCCAACAGATGGTGCGCAAGCCCGATATAGTGCCGGTCCACCTCCGCCTTGGCGGGAAATGCGATCTCCGGCGGCTCCAGATACGCGCCTTTGACGAGACGAACGCGCATGCCTTCGTGAATCAGAATGCCGACGTCCTGAGCGCTGCGATAGAGGCACGCCTGGAGCACCGCGCCGCACGCCGGATGCTTTCGGTGAACACGGGTCACCAGATCGAGCGTGCGCTGCGTGTATGCAGATCCTTCCATATCGACCCGCACGAAGCCGCCCAGCCTCTCTGCCGTCTCCACCAGCGCGGTCGCGTTGGCCTCACACTCTGCTTCGGAGAAATCGACGCCGAACTGCGTCAGCTTGATCGAGACATTCGGTTCCAGACCCGCCGCGTGAAGCGCCTCCAGCGCCTTCAGAAACACATCCCGGCAGGCCGCCGCCTCTTCCGCCGATTTCACGTTTTCACCCAGGTAATCGAGCGTCGCCGTGATGCCCTCATCGCGCAGCTTCGCGCAGACCGAAAGCGCGTCTTCGAGCGTGCGGCCGGCAATAAACCGCGACGACACTTTCCGCGCGATGGGCGAAGTCTCCGCCCACACCCGCAGCTTCCTGTTCGCAGCCAGGGCGAGTAAGGCCCCACGAAGTGGCATTCAGATTCCGGTTACCGAATTGAAGACAATCAGTCGCGATACTTCGCGAAACCCCAGCTTGCGGTAGAGTCGCTCGCCCTGCCAGGTCGATTGCAGAATCACGCGCCGCAACCCCGACTCGTTTGCAGCCTCGCCGATCGCATGCCGCGTGATGGCTTCGCCAAAGCCCTTTTTCTGCTCGCCGGGGATCGCGGCTACGTTGTAAAGGCCGATGACGTCGTGCGACACCACAGTCGCCGCCGTGGCCACGGGACGCCCGTTCTGGTATCCGACCCAGCAGCGGAAATCCCGCGACGGTATGGAATCATCGAAAACCTCGCCAAACCATGCCGAGGGGACGCGAAAACACACTGATCCGACCGCGCGGAAATCGCTCATTGTCCGTGCGTCATCCGCGTGACGGATCTCGAGTTCCGGCGCCGGACGGGAGCGAAGCGAGAACCGCGCGGCGTCGCGCAACGAGTCGGCAACCATGCCGGGCATCTCCGTCGCGGCGCGCATCCCGAAGTTTTCGCACATGCGCATCAGGTCGCGGCGCACCGGCCGGGGCAGCCATTCATCGCAAACCCAGAACGACCAGGGCATCCGCCGGGAACTAAAAACCTGCCGGGCAGCGTGAAGCCGATTCTCGAGATCTTCCAGCCCGGACACCTCCCGGCTCAGAAAGGCGGCGTTAAACATTTGAAAAGCGGCGCCCAGAGACGCGATACTCACGCCATCCAGTTCCACGATATCCGCTTTTGGTCTTCCTTCCGCAAGCACGCGGAAGGACTGCCGAAGATTTGCCTCCATTGCCTGAAACCCGGTCAGCACATTCGTTCGTATATGATGCAAGACTATGGCACACGGTCCAGCCAATGCAAGTTCGTCCCAACCAAAGTCGGGGCGGCAGCCTTCCAGTGTCCCACCCAGCAAGGTCCGAAATGGCGTAGTGGGCTTCGCAGTCGCGCTCTCGATGATCACCTACATAGACCGGGTTGCGCTCTCGAATGCCCGCAAACAGGTGGCCACATCGCTCCATCTCAGCGACGCCGAAATGGGGCTTGTGTTCACAGCGTTCGCGGTGGCTTATGCGCTGTTCGAGATCCCCAGCGGCTTTATGGGCGACCGCCTGGGGCCGCGCAATGTCCTGATCCGCATCACCATCTGGTGGTCGATCTTTACCGCCGTGACCGGGCGCGCGTGGAACTTCATTTCACTCTGGATCTCTCAATTCCTGTTTGGCGCCGGCGAAGCGGGTTGTTATCCGAACATCGCACGAGCGTTCTCCATCTGGCTCCCGCAAAGCGAGCGCGTGCGAGCCCAGGGCATCATCTGGATGAGTTCCCGCTGGGGCGGCGCCTTCACGCCGCTTCTGGTCGCGTTGTTGTTCGAGTACATGGATTGGCGGCTCGCCTTCACCGTCTTCGCCTGTTTTGGCGCCATCTGGACCGTCGCTTTCGCCGCCTGGTACAAAGACAATCCGCGAGAGAAGGCGGGTGTGAATGAGGGTGAGCTCGAACTGCTGGCGAACAATCCGAAACCGGCGCCACACGGTTTTCCGTGGCGCGATCTGCTCGCTTCGAAGACCGTTGTGCTGCTCTGCCTGCAATACTTTGCCATCAGCTTCACCTGGTACTTCCTGATAACGTGGGCGCCCACGTTTGTGGACGAACGGTTCCATTTGGACGTGACCAAGAGCACGCTCCTGAAGACTTTGCCGCTCCTGGCGGGCGGATTCGGCTCCATCACCTGCGGCCTTCTGGCGAAGCCCATGGCTCGCTGGACCGGCAGCGTATTGACCGCGCGCCGCATCGCTTCCTGCACCGGGTTCGCGGGTGCTTCCGGGTTCCTTGTGCTCGCCACACTTCTGCACGAGCCGTTCCTCGTGGTTGGCGCGATCGCGATGTCGAGCTTCTGCAACGACCTTGTCATGCCTGCCGCATGGGGCGCGGTGATGGATATTTCCGGAAGCTACTCCGGAACCGTGGCGGGTTCCATGAATATGGTCGGGAATCTGGGCGGCGCGCTCTATGGCACTGTCTCGGGCCTTGTCCTGCAATATTCCAATCGCAATTGGGACTACGTGCTCTACATGGGCGCAGCTGTTTATCTCATCGGTTTCTTCATCTGGCTGAAGCTCGATCCCGTAACGCCGATCCAGTGGCGCGGTCAGGCGCAGCCCTCGCCGGACACACAGCGGATCACCGAACTTTGAGTTCAGCGGAATTCGACGTGTACTTTGCTCGTCGGCGAAGTGTAGACCAGGTCCAGATCGCGGTGTCCCTTTTTCGAAATGGGGAAAAAGAGTAGTCCGCTGACCGGTGACGTCGTCGTTCCGGCCTGGACCAGTTTTGCCTGCAACGCCTTCACGCTCTCCGGGTCAACGTGAGCAGTCTGGGGCGCAGCGCTTACGCCGCTGTTGCCCATATTGGTGTAAATCGTTCCGATCGTCTCCTGCGCACGATGCACCACGAGCCCCCCACCGGCGCCATAGACCTGCGAGGCCGTAAGCGGTCCGCTGCTGTCGCTGTCAGACTTCACCCGCATCAGAAAATCGTCCGGTTGGACCGTAAGCGTTTTACCCCCAAGCGGCGTGATCGTCACGTGAATCACGGTGTAGGCTTTGTCGAAATCGGAACCAACCGCCTGTTGAGTGGCCGCCGGGTCCAGGAATGTCGCCGCAATCTCCACGCTCGCGTCGGACGCCTTGCCCGATGGCGGATTCTTCGCCGCGAGCAATACCGCGAAGGCCAGAATCCATGCTGCTCGCTTCATGCCTGGATTATACGGCGTCAAGTGCGGGGAAACGCGTCGCTGCGGATAATGCCTTCGCCTTCGCGGATCGTGACCAGTTTGCCCGGCGTGACCCCCGCGAACTTTTCGATGCCGCCATTCGGCCACCGGACTTCGAGATCGACCTTGTCAAAGTCGCCCAGTCCGAAATGAAGACGCGAGTCGTTCACCGAAAAATAGCTGGATTGCGCATGGACTTCCTGCGCCTGTTTCTTGCCCCCGTAACTCGCGGTGACGCGCGCCCCGATCGCGCTGCGATTCGACTTCACGCCGATCAGCTTCACCTTGACCCAGTGGCGCGGCTTGTCCGTTTTCTGAAGATCGTTGCGGAGCAGTGACGGCGGCTCATTCATGTTCATAATGAGCACGTCCATGTCGCCGTCATTGTCGAAGTCGCCGAATGCGCAGCCGCGGCTGGAGTGATGCGCGTAGATGCCCGGTCCGGCGCCCTCCATCATCTCCTCAAACTTGCCGTTGCCGAGATTGCGGAAGATGACGCGCGGCCCTTTGTCCTCCATGGCAGGCAGTTTCTTTTCGATTCCCGGATAGGGGCTGCCGGTCACGAAGAAAAGATCGGGCCAGCCGTCATTGTCCAGATCCACCATGCCCGCGCCCCAGCTCACGTAGCGCGTTTCGACGCCCAGGCCGGCGTGCAGAGTGGCTACTTCGAAATTGCCCGTGCCGTCGTTGCGGTAGAGCTCATTCGTGTCTTCCGCGAAGTGGGTCTTGAACAGATCGAGGTTGCCGTCGAGGTTGTAGTCGCCGACGGCAACTCCCATCCCGGCCTGCACTTGTCCGTTTTCCGCGAGCGAAATGCCGCGCTCGAGCGCGTCGTCATGAAACGTCCCATTGTGCCGGTTGTGGAAATAAAAGCTTGCCGTGGAATCGCAGGCGACGAAGATATCGGGCCAGCCATCGTTGTCGAGATCGGTCGCGATCGCGCTCATCGCGAAGCTGTTGTTCCCTTCGAGAATCCCGAACGCCTCCGCCGTCACGTCGCGAAACGTGCCGTCGCCGTTGTTTCGGTAAATGTGCTGGTGCGGCGTCGTGAGGCCGCGCGGGCCGCAGAAAACGGGATGCGTCTTGTAGGTGCACCCGCGATTCGCCCCAGGACGCCCGACTTTGTTCACATCGAAATCGACGTAGTTGGCGACGAACAGATCCAGATTGCCATCGCGGTCGTAATCGATAAACGTGCAGCCGGAGCCCCACCGCGTGCCTTCGTGCAGCAGCCCGGCGGCCTTCGTGACATCGGTGAACGTGCCATCGCCATTGTTCCGGTAGAGAACGTTCTGGCCGTAATACGTGATGAAGACGTCCTCGTGACCGTCGTTATTGTAGTCGCCGATCGTCACGCCCTGCGCCCAGCCTTGCCGGATGAGCCCCGCCTTCTCCGTCACATCGGTGAACGTGCCGTCGCGATTGTTTTTATACAGGCGATTCGTCGTTTCCGGCGGAATTGCAGATGTGTCGAGGCGGCTGCCGTTGAGTACGAGAATGTCGAGCCAGCCGTCATTATCGTAATCGAAAAACGCGACGCCGCATCCCGTCGCTTCGAGGATATAGTCCGCGCGATCCGTACCACCGAAGATCACCGGACGGGTCAGCCCGGCCTTGGCCGCGACGTCTGTGAACTGCGCGATCCACGGCAGGCCGGACGGCTTCGGGCGCGCCTGCGCCTGCACGCCACGCGACGCCGAGCCCGATTCGGGCTGCGTCTGCGCAACGAGCGATCCGCCGATCGCCGCCAGCATCAAGCGTCTGGAAAATTCCCGCATATCCACACAAAGAGTAGCCCACGCAAATTGCCGCCCGCGTAATTTCATCGAAACAAAATACTGCGGGGCGTCTGCGCCGTGTCAGAATCGGGAAGAGTGAAGACGATTGAGCTCGTGTTCTTCGATGCCGGCGGGGGACATCGCAGCGCGGCCAATGCTCTGTGCGAAGTGGTTCGCCGCGAGCAGCGCCCCTGGGACATGCGGATGATGAATCTGCAGGAACTCCTCGATGACATCGATGTCTTCCGCAAGGCCACCGGCCTTCGATTACAGGACGTTTACAACCTGATGCTGCGGCGCGGCTGGACGCTCGGCTCGAAAGAGCTGCTGGCCCCGATGCATGGCATCATCCGGCTGTTTCATTCCCAGCAGGTGAAGCGGCTCGAGCGTTACTGGCGAGAGAACGCAGGTGGACCGAAGCCGGATATGGTGGTTTCGCTCGTCCCGAATTTCAATCGGGCACTGTTTCAGGGCGTGCAGCGCGCGCTGCCGGGGGTTCCGTTCGTCAGCATCCTGACCGATATGGCGGATTTTCCGCCGAGCTTCTGGCTGGAGCGGCAGGGCCCGCAGTACGTCATCTGCGGAACCGAGCGCGCGCGGGATCAGGCGCTCGAATTCGGTCATGCGCCGGAGCGGGTGTTTCTGGTATCCGGCATGATTCTCAACCCCCGCTATTACGAAATTCCGCCGGTCGACAAGGCCGCCGGGCGCGCGGCGCTGGGGCTCGACCCCAACCTGCCGACGGCAATCATGATGTTCGGTGGCGCGGGTTCGGCGAAGATGCTGGACATCGCGAAGCGCCTCCATGACAGCGAGCTATCGTTGCAGGTAATTGCGATTTGCGGCAGCAATCAGAAGCTGGAATCAGCGCTGCGCGGACTCGGCGGGCGGCTCCGCATGCACGTGGAAGGCTTTACGAACGAAGTGCCGCGCTTCATGCAACTCGCCGACTTTTTCATCGGCAAGCCCGGCCCAGGCAGCATCAGCGAGGCTGTGGCAATGGGTCTGCCGGTGATTGTCGAGACCAATGCCTGGACACTGCCGCAGGAACGCTTCAATGCCGTTTGGGTGGAGGAGAAGGGCGTCGGTATCGCCCTGAAGAATTTTTCGAAGGAAATCGCTGGCGCGGTGCGTCGTATGCTGGACCCGATTCAGCACGCGATGTTTGTGGAACGCGTATCCGTGATGAAAAACCGCGCGGTGTTCGAAATCCCGGAGATTTTGAGCCGAATTTTGGAGCGAGCATCGTGACCGTCAGCTTTTACGAACACCTGAAACGGCAACTGCGGTTGAGAGCCGCAGCGTATGGCCGGTCGGGGGAATGGAACGGGAACCTTATCGCCGCGGCAAAAATCCGCCCCGCGAAGTCTTTTGAGCAGTTCGCGGGCAGAGTGCTCGCTTTCGATGAGACATCTGCAGGGGCGTTCGCGGCAATCGCCGCCGCTCACCGCAGGGCAGGCCGTCGAATCAGCGAAATGGATTGCCAAATCGCGGCGGTCGCACTCTCGCGACGGGCCTCCCTTTGCACCCGGAATGTCAAAGATTTTGCCCGGTGTGGAGTTCCGTTGATCATCCCTGAGATTAGAATTCTGCCCGCTTGCGGTCCAGCGATAAACTGAGCGTTACTCATGCCCGCGGAGTGGATTGAGCTTGTTTCGGAGCAGTTTCATGAAGTCATTCTCGGCCAGCAGGACCTGCTGCGGCGGCTGATTCAGGCCCTGATTGCCGGGGGCCACGTATTACTGGAAGGCGTACCCGGCATTGGCAAAACCCAGTCCATCGTCACGCTCGCAAAATGCCTCGACGCATCATTCCGCCGTCTGCAATTCACGCCGGATCTTCTTCCTTCCGATATCACCGGCACTCTGATCTACGAAGCCGCTTCCGGACGCTTCACCACGCGCAAGGGCACGATCTTCGCCAATATCGTGCTCGCCGATGAAATCAATCGGGCGCCAGGCAAGGCGCAGAGCGCGCTCCTCGAAGCCATGCAGGAGCATCAGGTCACAATCGGCAACCGCATCTGCCTCGCCTGATCGGCGTCAGTACACCTACCACGCGGTTCGTAACAACCGCAATCATGAGCGGCCGAGTTTGTGGCGTCTCCTGACCTCGCGCTGCACGGCGCTATCCATTTGCTCAAGGGTTTTCGCGCGCCCCTGCCTGTGGAGAGCGCCCACAACCATCTCAAGAGTGGCGTTGGGCATCGATCGGATAGGCTTCGGCAGGACGCCGTCGGCCGTTTCGTCTACCGCGATCTCCGCGCCAGAACACCGCGAACGCGCAGCATTGATTTCGAGGGGCAGCGTCACCTGCCCTTGGTCCGAAGGTTTCGTCGTTGATTTCGCCGGTCTCACTTATAGATCCGCTTCCACGGCGCCGTCAGGAAACCCAGCGCCCCAATCCCCGCTCCCGCCGCCACTCCCGGCCCCACGTATTTTCCGCCATGGCCCTCATTCGCACAATACGGGCACACTGCGAAACCGATGCCCGCACCCGCAGCGGCCCCGATGATCGTCCACAACACGCCGTGGCGAATCCGGCGGCCGACATCGTAGACCTTGACCTCGCTGATCTCCGCCCGCTGCACCGTCTTATCCCGAACGACAAGCGAATCCGCCGTGGCAGAAACGAATTCCGACCGCACCTTCGCGCCATCCTTCGTCTGCACCTCCACCCGCTCTCCCGCAGCGAGATGCATCACGTCATTCCACTCAGCCGCGAGCGGAGCAACAGCCACGAACAGCAACAACAGCAGTTTCATTGGAATTTGATTTCGCGGATCACCAGCGTCGGTAACTGCTGGGTCCAGGATTGTGGAATCGTGTCGAAAGCGAGCCGGAATGGCTTCGTCGCCCCGGCTGGCAGCGAGCCGCCGACGTTCCCGACGATGTAATCATTCTCCTGCGCCACCACCTGCCCGCCCCAGTCTTTGAATACGCACGTCACGAGCGCCTGCTTGATCTGGCGACTCCCCTTGTTCGTGATATTGCCAAGGATTTCGATCACGCGCTGGTCGGAGAAGCTTTCAGCCGCCTGCATGTGGACATTCGAGAGATCCAGATTCGGCAGATACGCCTTCGCCTCATCTGTCATGACCGGCGGAGGAGGAGGCGCGGGCTTCGGTCCGAACGTCAGATAAGCCGCGATCCCCAGGACCAGCACGGCGCCGATCCCGAACACCATCATGATCGGCGATATCTTGACCCCGCTCTTTTCCGTCTTATCTGCCGGCAACTGTCATCTCCCCAATCATCAGCGTCGGAGCCGAAACCGAGCCTCGGAATTCCAGATCGTTCGCGATCTCCACACCCGCCAGCATCTCCTGCAACGTCCCGGCAATCGTCACTTCAGACACCGGAAACGCCAGTTCGCCGTCGCGAATCCATAATCCTACCGCGCCGCGCGAATAATCGCCAGTCACTGTATTGACACCGCTGCCGATCAGTTCAGTCACGTAAAACCCGTTTTTTATGCCCGCAATGATGTCCCCTGGCGTCTTTTCCCCGGCTTCCAGAAAGAAGTTCCCATGCCCGATCCCGGCGTTCCCCGTGATCCCGCGCGACGCATTGCCCGTCGTCTTCATTTCCAGCTTCCGGGCCGTATAAGTGTTGAGCAGGTAATTCTTCAGAATCCCTTTTTCGATCACCGGCGTTCGTCGAGAAGGCACGCCTTCATCATCGAACGGTTGGCTGCCGAACAGCCCAGGAATCGTGCCGTCGTCGATCAGCGTAAAATTGCCGGCCGCGACCTTCTCACCGAGCTTGCCAGCCAAAAACGAAGCATGCCGATAAATCGCTGTCCCCTGCACGGCTTCGAACAGATTGCCCAGCAGCGTTCGAGACATCCGCGGCTCGAACACCACCGGCACTTTTTGCGTCTCCACCTTCACCGCGCCCAACCGCCGCAGCACCCGCTCGGCGGCCGTCCGCCCCACCAACTCGGGCGCCTCGAGGCCATTGAAATCGCGCGCCACGGTGAACCAGTAGTCCCGCTCCATCTGGCCATCATGCGCCGCCACCGGCACCGCGGAGAGCGAGCAATAAGTCGACCGATACGACCCGATGAACCCACGCGAATTCGCGAACACTCGTCCGCCAACGTTCGAATCGAAGGCTCCGCCTTCCGAATTCGTAATGCGCGGATCGAACGAGAGCGCCGCCGCTTCTGCGCGCTTCGCCGCATCGATCTTCTGATCCGCCGGCAACCCCGCCACCGTATCGCTGAAGAGCTTGAGATCCACTGAGAGCGAACCCAGCTCCGAAGTGTCGGGCAAGCCCGCATGCGGATCTTCCGTCGTCAAGCCGGCCAGATCCACCGCCGAAACGACCATCTTCTGAATACCCTCAGGCGAAAGGTCTGACGTATACGACGACCCCATGCGCCGCCCAATCAGCACGCGCAATCCCGCGCCGCGCGACCCGGCTTCCTTCAGGGTTTCGATTTCACCCATTCGTACATTGGCGGAAAATTCCTCGCCTTCGGAAATCGTGCACTCCACATCCGTCGCCCCGCGCTCCTGCGCCTGGCGGACAGCCTGCTGTGCAATTTCCGGAAGATCCTCGAACCGCAGTCCCGGCTTCAAGCAGTCCCTCCAACCGTCATGCGGTCAATCCGCACCGTTGGAATACCCACGCCCACCGGCACGCTCTGCCCTTCTTTGCCGCAGATGCCGATGCCTTCGTCCAGCTTCAGATCGTTCCCCACCATGCTCACGTATTTCATCGCCTCCGGACCGTTGCCAATCAGCGTGGCATTGCGAACCGGCCGCGTCACCTTGCCATCTTCAATGAGATAACTTTCCGACGCCGAGAATACAAAGTTGCCGTTCGTAATATCTACCTGCCCGCCCGCGAAGTTGACGCAGTAGATCCCCTTCGGCACGGACTTGATCACGTCCTCGGGTTCGTTGTCGCCAGGCAGCATGAACGTGTTCGTCATGCGCGGCATCGGGATGTGCTCGTAGCTTTCGCGGCGTCCGCTGCCGGTGGCATGCGCGCCGGTCACGCGGCTCGAAAGCTTGTCCTGCAGGTAGCCGCGCAGAATGCCGTTTTCGATCAGCACATTGCGCTGCGTCTGATTGCCTTCGTCATCCACGTTGAGCGACCCGCGCCGTCCGCCCGTAATTCCCGGCTGATCGCCGCCGATCGTTCCGTCATCAATCACCGTGCAGAGCGGGCTGGCCACTTGCTGGCCGATGCGTCCTGAAAACGCCGAAACGCCCTTGCGATTAAAATCCGCCTCAAGGCCGTGCCCGACCGCTTCGTGCAGCAACACGCCCGGCCAGCCCGGTCCCAGCACAACCACCTGTTCACCCGCGGGCGCGTCCACTGCATCGAGCTGCACGATCGCCTGGCGCCCCGCTTCGCGCGCGAAGTATTCGGGCGTCCGCACGTTCTCAAACCAGTCCAGCTCATAACGCCCGCCGCCACCGGCGTGGCCCTGCTGCGGTGGGCCGCTCTTATCCCGCGCCAGCGCGAAGACGCTCATACGCGTCATCGGCTGCCGGTCGTAATTCAGCATGCCGTCGCTCGTCGCCACAAGGACGTGCCGCAGGTTATCCGCGTAGACCACCTGCACCTGGAAAATCCGCGGATCGTAAGCGCGCGCCGCAATGTCCGCCCGCTGCGCCAGCGCCACACGCTTCCGGAATTCCGTCTCGTTCGGCGACGTAATCACCGGATAGAGATTGCGTCGAGGCCCTTCTTCGAGCGGCGTCTTCTCCACCTTTGCCGGGCCTGCGGCAATCATCGCGGCCACCTGCGCCGCATGCCGGATCTTCTCCGGGCTCAGGTCATCGGAGTACGCGTACCCCGTCCGCTCACCGGCAATGACCCGTACGCCGACTCCGAGTGAAACGCCCTGCGTGGCGCTCTTCACGATGGATTCGTCGATACTGATCGAACTGGTTGCGAGGTACTCGAAATAGAGATCGGCGTAATCGCCGCCGCGCGAAAGTGCTTCCGACAGGTAGTTTTCGAGATCGTGCCGCGTGAGCCCGAATTTACTGGCGAAGAAAGAGTCAGAGAACGCCATGGCTACTACCAATTTAGCGGACGCAGCCGGTCAATGACGGGGGTCAGTAGCGGTTGAGATCGGCGACCATTGCGCCGATGCCCTGGCGGGCGTAAATATCGAGCAGTCTCTGCTCTTCCGTAGACGGCGACATCGTGCGCAGCAGATCCGAGGAATCGAGGTCTTTTCGCGAAGGCACCCACATCTTGCCATCCGCGAATTCCACCTGACGCACAAAGCCAGTCATGCTGTCGATGCCGATCGGCCGCCCCGCGTGCGAAAACTTCATGGTGGCGTCCGGCTCCAGCCGTCCACGCTGCCCTGGCTGGACCACAGAACTCGGCGTATTCCCTGACGCGCTCATCGCCGTCACTCCGGATCCCGGAACCGATCCCACCAGATACTCGTTGCCGCTCTTATCCTGCACCACCCAGCCAATTTCGACATAGCGAACAGGCTTCTTCGAAAGATTCTGTACTTCAATCCAGGGCGCGCTGACTTCGTTTCCCGCGATCGAAGCCTGCCCCTGCACCGGCAACACCGGCTCATCCGGCATTCGCAGGAACGCGAAATGCGCCGGGGGATCCACCGCCGCTCCGGGAGCAACCACCGAACCGACCGCGCGCCCCCGCGAAAGCGCCACATCCAGTTGCGGACGCTCACCCGCCTTCGCCATGCTCGTCAGCACCTCGCGCCGCAAGCCGTCTTCGCCCTTCGCCTGCAGCACCTGCTTGTAATAAGCGCGATCGCGCTGCGCTTCCACTTCCCACAGCGTCAGATCGCGTTGCGAAGACTTCAGCCGGTTCGGACCATAGAAACTCAGATCGTCGAAAACCACGCCATCCAGCTGCACGTGCACGAGCGGCCCGCCCGCCTGCTGCACCGGCTTCGCCAGCTTCACATCCACCGGCAGCGTGAAATTCTGGCCCGGCGGAATATCGATGCAGGGACGCGCCACTGCGCCCTTGCCGCCCGGTGTGAATTCCTGCGCGGTAATCAGTAGAACCACTCCGCGCACCGCGCGCGATCCTGAGTTCCGCAGCGTGAGCGACATGTGCAGATCGAGCACCAGCATGCCGCCGCGCGGAGTAACCTGAGACTGCCCCGTGCTCGCGGAAATCAGCGTCACCGGCGAATCCGCCGGCAGATCGATCTTGACGGAACTCGAAGCGTCACTACCCGCGCGCAGCGCTGGCGTCTGAGCGAGCAGCCCTGGCGCAACGGCCAGTGGCAGCATCACCGCCAGCAGGACCGCACTGTGGGAGCTATTCCGCATACACGCTCGTGATCGTCACCGTGCCGGTATTCCCATCGACGTAACGGGCGCGAACCGCCCCCTGCGACGTGATGGTCTGGTCCGGCTCCGCATCGCTCTGGTTGAGCAGCGTCATGGTTCCCGCTGTGGTTCGCACCTGAATCCCTTTAGCCGTTGATTCGACAATCGTGGCGCGCGAAATCGGAAGCTCCGGATGTGGCAGCAATCCGCGCAGAAACATGCCGGCGCCCAGCAGCACAATCACTCCCGCTACGCTATATGCAAATCGCGGAAACCAGGGCCTTGCGGCAGATTCCGCCGCACCCGGAGCCACGCATTCCCCAGCCGCCAGGCCCAGCCGGATATTCGCCCGCATCTCGCCCGCCAGCCGCTGCCAATTGGCGTCATCCACCGCTACTGCGGGCAGCGCCATCTCGTGAAGCGAAGTACGAATCTCCGCAAACGAAGCCATCGCGTCCTGGCAATCGCCGCAGTGGGAAACGTGATTATTCAGGCGCAGCCGCTCGATCCAGCCACAATCGCCGCCGGCGAGCAATGCGAGGTTGGCTTCCGATGGATGCCCGCTCATCGCTTTCCTGCCTTCCGGCTCTCGCCATACTTCCGAATCTTGATCCGCGCGTTGGCAATGTGCGAACGCACCGTGGCGCGCGAACAGCCCAGCCGCCGCGCCACCTCTTCCGCAGGCAGATCCTCCACATCGCGCAGGACGAGCGCCGCCCGCTCGCGCGGCGTCAGACGCTCCAGAGCCGACGCGAGCCAGTCCCTCTGCTCGCCCCGCAAAAGCAAGTCTTCAGCCGATTCCAGATGTCTTTCCGGCGCTTCGCCCAGTTCCACGAATGCCACGCGCTTACCGCGCCGCAGGAAGTCCAGAGCCGTATTGGTAGCGATCCGCGAGAGCCAATGTGCCGCTTTTTGTTCGTCTTTGAGCTGATCCTGCCGCTGCAGCGCCTTGATAAAGGCTTCCTGCGTCAGGTCCTGAGCGTCATGGACGCTCCCGACCATCCGGTAAATCAGCAGGAAAACGCGCCGCAGGTGTTCGGTGACGAACCCTTCGCGCAGACCCGCGGCGTCGCCGACGCCCGGACCTTCCTGCATTGCCGATCGGTTTGGTTCCGTCATTCCGGCAACCCGCGTAAATGCGGCCACTTCCACAACAATGATGACGCTCCACCGCGCCAAACGTGCAGACGCCGTGAGGCGTCAATTCACAACGACGGGCCGTGATTTCTCTATTGTATGCCGCGCGGGCGCATTCTCAGGGGTTTAGGCCGCGCAGGACGACGTCCACCACCTGTTCGGGGAAGTCTTCCGACATGACGTTGCCCGCAAACCGCCGGTGCATGATGGGACCGATCAGCAGGTCCATCGCGAAATTGGGGTCCGCTTCCGGCGGGAACTCGCCCCGAGTCACTCCCCGAGCCAGAATTTTCGCCACCTGTGCCCGCCGCGGCTGGAAGGCGTGCTCCTGAAGCGCAAGAGCGAAATTCCGGTTCGCCGCCGCATGTCCGATGATCCGCGGCCAGACCTTCATCAACCGCTCGGATTTTTCGACGCGGAACAGGTATCGCAGGTACTCGACCAGATCCTGCCGGACGTCGCCCGTGTCGAACTCGGGCGGCTTAACCGCCAGGCTGACAATGACGTCGATGACAAGGGTTTCTTTGTCTTTCCAGTGCTTGTAGACTGTCGCCTTGCTCACCCCCGAGAGTTGAGCGATGGCGTCCATACTGGCGCCGTCGATGCCGCGTTCCTCAATGAGCTGGATCGCGGCATCGAGCACCTTTTTATGCGCCGTGGCGCTGGGGGTACGCGCCACTTCCTGTTATGCCTCGATCCTCGAGAACTGCCTGGCGCCGATCGCCAGAAACGCCAGCGTGAGGCCGCCAAGTACCGTGATATCCACCAGTTCGCCGAATACGCCCTGATGAATCAGAGCGCTTCGCATGCCGTCCACCCCGTAGGTAAGCGGGTCGATCGCTGCGAAGAACTTCATCACCGCCGGAATATTGGTGAGCGGAAACAGCGCACCAGACAGGAAGTAGATCGGCATCACCAGAAAGTTCATCACCATCTGGAAGCCCTGCATATCCGAAAGCGAGCAGGCAATCGCGGTGCCGAGCGCCGTGAACATCACCGAGATCAGAACCATGTAGCCGAACGCGAGTGGAATTCCCAAAAGCGATGCCGGACGGAAACCGCAGAGCATACAGATCACGACTACAATAACGCCCTGGAAGATCGCGGTTGTTGCGCCCCCCAGGGTGCGGCCGATCATCAGCAGCAACCGCGGCTGCGGCGCCACCAGCATCTCTTTCAGAAACCCGAACTGACGGTCGAACATCAGCTCGATGCCGGAAAAGATCGAAGTGAACAGAATCGTCATCCCGATCATGCCGGGCGCGAGGAACTGGATGTAATTCCCCTGACCGGCCTTCGCGAAGATCGCCCCGAAGCCGAATCCGAAGCTGAGCAGATACAGCAACGGCTGGCCGAGTGACGCAATGATTCGGGGTCTCGAACGCAGGTACCGCTTCACCTGGCGGAGCCAGAGCACGTAGATGGTTGTCATCGTTTCTTCCTCCACATCTGGGCCATATTTCTGAGACTCTGAGCGGAATCGGCGCTCTCCGAACGGATGGTGTTACCGGTCAGCGCCAGGAACGCGCCTTCGAGCGAATCCGAATTGGTCTGCGCCTTCAACTCGGCTGGTGTTCCCATGGCAACGATGGAGCCATGGTCGATGATCGCGATCCGATGCGCGGTGCGGTCCGCCTCATCCATGTAGTGCGTGGTGAGAAACACCGTGACGCGCTCTTCCTCGTTGAGCTTCTTCACCTGCGCCCAGAGTTGATTGCGGGTCTGCGGATCGAGACCGAGCGTCGGCTCGTCAAGAAAAATGATTTTCGGAACATGCAGCAGACTGCGGGCGATTTCGAGCCGCCGCCGCATGCCGCCCGAAAACTGCTTGACCGGGCTGTCGCGGCGGTCCCAGAGTTCGAACAGCTTCAGCAGGCTTTCGCTACGCTCAATGCGGATCTTACGCGGCACTTCATAAAGCGCGCCATGCAATTCCAGGTTTTCAAGCGCGGTGAGCTCGTCGTCGAGACTCGGATCCTGGAAAACGATCCCAAAGCGCTTGCGGACTTCGTTCTGCTGACTCGACGGATCGAGCCCGTCGATTTCGATCTTTCCCCCGGTGGGCCGGAGCAAAGTCGTCAGCATTTTAATAGTGGTGGTTTTCCCGGCCCCGTTCGGCCCCAGAAAAGCGAAAATTTCGCCCATGCCGACCTCAAAAGTCACATCGCGGACGGCCTGGATCTCGCCAAAAGTCTTGGTCAGATGTTCGACGCGGATCATTAGGCAATACTAAACTGAACCGTTCAGTATTGTCAATGGAAATCATAAAATATAATTAAATATATTTTTAGCGGCATTGATATACTTAAATATATGGGCCTTCCCGGGATAATGCGCAAGGAGCTAATAACAGCTCGCCGTGCACTCGGTTGGACTCAGGCTGAACTTGGCAAACAGGTGGGTTTGCCTCAGGAACATATCTCCGTGATCGAAACCGGGAAAATCGTGCCACGTTGCGATACGCTGCTTGAGATTGTGCGGGTGTTGGGCCGCGACCTCGTGTTGGTCCCGCACCCCCTCGTGCCGGCGGTTCGCGCGCTGCTCAGCGGAGAGGCGGGCGATGAACGCCCGATGTACAGCCTCGATCCGGACGAGGAATCCGATGAAGCCTGATCCAAAATTGAACGCGCTCGAGATCCATCTTCATGGCGAACAAATCGGGATCATCACCAGGCTCGCCGGAGATCAGTATTTGTTCGCGTTCGAGGAAGAGTATGCCGAAAATCCGAACCGTCCGGCACTGAGCCTGTCGTTTAAAAGCCGCGGTGGCGGACTACTGACAGCCGCCAGGACGATTCGAAGACGTTTGCCCTCGTTCTTTTCCAACTTGCTCCCCGAAGGTCATCTTCGTGAATATCTGGCGCAGCACGCCGGAGTGAAAGCTGAACGTGAGTTCTTTCTGCTGGCGGCTCTGGGGCAAGATCTTCCAGGCGCGCTCACTGCAACCCCACTCTCCGCGGATGGAGATCATGACGTCAAGCATCGCGAACCAGAGCAGAGCCGCGACGACTCGACACTGCGGTTCTCGCTCGCCGGGGTACAACTGAAATTTTCTGCGGTCATGGAAGCCACTGGTGGCCTCACAATTCCAACTCACGGCGTCGGAGGCTCATGGATCGTGAAGCTGCCGTCTCTGCGCTTTCCAGCAGTACCAGAAAACGAGTTCACGATGATGGAACTCGCCCGCGCCGCAGGCATTCAGGTGCCCGAAACGCGACTCGTTCCCGTTTCAGCAATCGGCGGCCTGCCGGCAGACGTCGTGCGGACGACCGGAAATGCCTTCACAATCCGGCGATTCGATCGCGCCAACGACGGCGCGGCTATTCACATGGAGGATTTCGCGCAGGTGTTCGGCCTCTTTCCTGAGGACAAATACAAGCGCAGCAGCTACTCCAACATCGCTTCGGTTCTTTGGCGGGAAACGGGGCAGACCGGCATTGACGAATTCATCCGGCGCCTGGTCTTTTCGATTCTGATCGGCAACGGCGACATGCACCTGAAGAATTGGTCACTGCTGTATCCGGATCGCAGAACGCCCGTGCTCTCGCCGGCATATGATTTCGTGGCTACTGCGCCCTGTCTGCCGGGCGACAAACTCGCGCTCAGCTTCGGGAAAAGCAAGAGTCTGGAAGGGATTACGCTCGATCAGATCCGGCGTTTTGCTGAGACCGCAGAATTGCCGGTGACCCCAATCCGGAGCATCGCAAGAGAGACGGTGGATCGAACGCTGTCAGCCTGGGAAAAGCTGGAGCAAAAAGACCTGTTGCCTGCCGAAATAAGAACCGCGATCGACGGGCATATCCGCCACGTCGCCCGATCTACTCACTTGTAGTCTTTTTCGTCGCCGCCATCTTCCGTTCCACGGCCGCCATCAGTCTGGCATGCACATCATCCGGAATCGTGCAGGTTTGCATGCCCTTATAAACCTGGATGGTCTTCTTCGTCGTATCGCAGATGACCCAGCAATTCGGGCATTCGGTGATATGACGCTGGAGCTTATCCCGAAGCTCCAGGCTCGTCTTCTCATCCAGGTAGTCGGAAAGCTCCGACAAAAATTCTTTACATGTAAGCAAAGGC
>DASYCD010000030.1:0-11715 GCA_036500405.1 Bryobacteraceae bacterium | reverse complement strand
GCGACGTCACTGAAGGCTCCTTCTGAAGCAGTGAAGCGGTTTGAGCAGGGGCAGAAGGAACTGCGGCAAAAGAAACCGGCGAATGCGGCTAAGAGTTTCGAGGCGGCTGTTCGGATCTATCCGGAGTATGCCGATGCGTGGACGAATCTGGGGTTGCTGGCGGTGCAACAGAATGATTTGATGACGGCGGCGCGGGATCTGGATGAGGCTGTGCGACTCGATCCGGAGGCTTCGTTTCAGGCTTGTTATTCGGATGCGCTGGTCAATCTGGCGCTGAAGCGGTATGACGTGGCGGAGCGGGCGGCTCGTGGGGCTCTGAAGTTTGGCGATGGCGGGGCGAATGTGCGGATTGATTATGTGCTGGGAATGGCGCTGCTGGCGCGGGGTGCTAACGGTGAGGCTCGGCAGCGTTTGAGGCGGTATCTGGAGTTAGCGCCGGGCGCGCCGGAGCGCGAGCAGGTGGAGCGGGAACTGGCACGGCTCGACCGGCTCGCGGGGACCAAGAACTAGAGCTGGCGGAGGTCTCGGCCGGTCATGTCGCGCGGCTGCTTTTCGCCGAGGACGCCGAGGAGCGTGGGAGCGACATCGCGGAGGGCGCCGTTCGGGCGCAGTTTGTCGCCGGAATCGTCGACCAGAATGAAGGGCACCGGATTCGTGGTGTGATACGTGTGCGGGCCTTTGGTGATCGGGTCGATCATCGTTTCAGCGTTGCCGTGATCGGCGGTGATGATCCAGCGGCCGTTCTTTTCTTTGAGGCGCTTCCAGATCTGGCCGAGGCAGGTGTCGATGGCTTCTACAGCGCGGATTGTCGGCTCCAGTTTGCCGGAGTGGCCGACCATATCCGCGTTCGCCAGGTTCATCACGATCACGTCGAAATCGCGGCGGCCCATCGCGTCGAGGACGATATCGGTCACGCCCTGCGCGCTCATTTCGGGCTTCAGATCGTAAGTCGCGACCTTCGGTGAGGCCACCATTTCGCGCTCTTCGCCGGGGAAGGGCTTTTCGATGCCGCCGTTGAAAAAGTAAGTCACGTGCGCGTACTTCTCGGTCTCAGCGATGCGGAGATTTTTCCAGTTGAGCTCGCCGCAGACGTAGCCAAGGATGTTTTCCATCGGCTCGCGCGTCAGTACGAAAGGCACGTTGAGCGACTTGTCGTACTGCGTCATGGTGAGGAACTTCAGATTTGGAACGGGAGTGCGAGAGGTGAGGGCTTCCGTCATTTCACGGCCGCGATCGGCGCGGTAGTTGAAGAAGAAGCAGGCGTCGCCTTCGCGGATCAGGCCGATGGGTTCGTTGCGCGCATCGACCACGTTCAGGGGTTCGATGAATTCATCGGTCACGCCCTTTTCGTAGGAGCGGAGGATGGCGGCTTCCACGTCTTCCACGCGCTCGCCGTTACCGAGCACCATGGCGCCGTAACCGCGCTCAACGCGCTCCCAGCGCTTGTCGCGGTCCATCGAGTAGTAGCGGCCCGCAACGGTGGAGATCTTCCCAATACCGATTTCGCGGAGCTTCTGCTGGACCTGACGGAGGTAGCCGAGGCCGCTTTCGGGCGGCGTGTCGCGGCCGTCCATGAAGCAGTGAACGAAAACTTCCTTCACTCCCTCGCGCTTCGCCATTTCGAGAACGGCGTACAAATGGGTGAGCTGTGCGTGCACGCCGCCATCGCTGCAGAGGCCCATGATGTGGAGGCGGCGGTTTTCGCGGGCGTGCTTCATGATTTCGAGCAGCAGCGGATCGTTGAAGATCGAGCCGGAGGAAATCATGGCGTCGATACGGGTGACGTCCATCTGCACCACGCGGCCGGCGCCGATGTTGAGGTGGCCGACTTCGCTGTTCCCCATTTGTCCTTCGGGCAGGCCGACGGACGGTCCCGACGTGTGCACGAGGGTGTTGGGGAAGTCGCGCAGCAGCATGTCGTAAGTGGGCTTGCGCGCCTGTGCGATGGCATTGCCCTCGGTGGCCGGGGAAAAGCCCCAGCCGTCGAGGATCGTGAGGATGAGCGGTTTTGTGCGCGACATGTTACTGGCGGAACGCCTTGCGGCCCGGGAACTTCGCGGCGACGCCGAGACGCTCTTCGATGCGGAGCAGCTGGTTGTATTTGGCGATACGGTCGGTGCGGCTAGCCGATCCGGTCTTGATCTGGCCGGCGTTGGTGGCGACGGCGAGGTCAGCAATAAACGGATCTTCGGTTTCGCCCGAGCGGTGCGAAACGACCGCGGTGTACCCGTTCTTTGAGGCGGTCAGCATGGCGTCCAGCGTTTCGGTGAGTGAGCCAATCTGGTTCACTTTCACGAGGATGGAATTTGCGGTGCCGGATTCGATGCCGCGTGTGAGGCGGGCGGTGTTGGTGACGAAGAGATCGTCGCCGACGAGCTGGGTGTTGGCGCCGAGCTTGTCGGTGAGGAGCTTCCAGCCGTCCCAATCGTCTTCGGCGAGGCCGTCTTCGATGGACACGATGGGATACTGGCGGCGCCAGTTGGCCCAGAAATCCACCATCTGTTCGCTGGTGCGTTCGCTCTTATCGGACTTCTTGAAAATGTACTTGCCGTCTTTGAAAAATTCGCTGGCGGCGGGATCGAGCGCGATGCCGACCTGATCGCCGGGCTTGAAACCGGCCTTGGTGATGGCTTCGAGCAGGACTTCGAGAGCCTCGTCGTTCGACTTCAGGTTGGGAGCGAAGCCGCCTTCATCGCCGACCGCGGTGGAGTAGCCCTTCTTTTTCAGCACGCCCTTGAGGGTGTGGAAGATTTCGACGCCCATGCGGAGCGATTCCGAAAACTTGCTGGCGCCGTAGGGAACGAGCATGAATTCCTGCATGTCGACGGAGCTATCGGCATGCGCGCCGCCGTTGATGACGTTCATCATCGGGACGGGGAGGGTGCAGGCGTTGGTGCCGCCGAGGTAGCGGAACAGCGGAGTTTTATGCGAATTCGCAGCCGCGCGCGCGGTGGCCATGGAGACGGCGAGGATGGCGTTGGCGCCGAGATTCGATTTGTTCGGTGTGCCGTCGAGGTCAATCATGATGCCGTCGATGGCGGCCTGGAGGGTGGCGTCGTGTCCGCGGAGAGCTTTGTCAATGGCGCCGTTGACGGCGGCGACGGCCTTTGTGGTTCCTTTACCGAGGTAGCGGGACTTGTCTTCATCGCGCAGCTCACAGGCTTCGTGCTCGCCCGTGGAGGCTCCGGAGGGGACGGCGGCGCGGCCGACGCTGCCATCGGCGAGATAAACTTCGGCTTCAACGGTGGGATTACCGCGAGAATCCAGAATTTCGATTCCGCTGACTTTGACGATGCTGGACAAATTGGATCTCCTGTATCTTTCGTGATCCTGGCGCGGCTCGCCGCCGAAGAAAATGGGGCGGTTGCTGACTCAGGAAGGGGTTATTGCATGCTGTGTTACGCTTAAGAATTGCCGGTCAGGTGATTTTCTGAACGCGCAAACTCATATGATACAGCACCTTGCCCAACAGGGCGTCCGGTGCAAATTTCCGATCAGTGAGGAGGTGTTGTTCATTGGCTGAAGTACGATTGCAGGAAGGGGAAACGCTCGAGAATGCGCTGCGCCGCTTCAAGCGGAAAGTGCAGACCGAAGACATCATCAAAGAGGTCAAGCGGCATTCCTTTTACCTGAAGCCAGGTGAAAAGAAGCGGGTGAAAGCTGCGCTGGCGCGCAAGCGGAACCGCAAGAAGAGCCGTCGCGATCCTGAATAGGGATTGAGGGCTTGTGAGATAAGGAACGGGCGAGGCGGAAACGCTTCGCCCGTTTTGTTTTATGCTGTGCCGCGAATGCTACGGCACGTTCCAGGCTCCCTCATACTGATATCCGGATCCGTGTCCCTGCTGATCGGCTGTGTACATATACACGTTCTTGTTGCCTGCGAAGGAGACGCTGAATGTGATCGGGACATCGAAGCGGAGGCCGTTCGGGACCTGAACGATTCGCGGGGCGGAGAGAGTGCACTGACTGTTCTGGATCGTCGGATTCGCGCCGAAGGATTGCCAGGCTGTTCCGTCATCGCTCGCGAGCTCCAGGGTTGCGCCATCGAAGTACATCCAGCAGCCGCCCTGGCCGTTCAGGGAACTGTTGATGAGGACATCCAGAAATGCCGGAGTGAGACTTCCGCCCTGGTTCGAGGTGAGGAAGCTAAAAGTTTCAGACGCTCCCGATCCCTGTACAGGCACGGCGCTCAGGTACGAAAGGTCCGCCGCCAGAACATGCAGGATGGCGGTGGTGGTATGGGTCGCGCCGCCGTCCGTTCCGGTGATCGTGAGGGTGTAAGAGCCGGGCGGCGTTGTGGAGGCCGGGCTCACTTCAAAGTTCGCGGACTGACCGGGTCCGGCACTGGCGGGAGGCGTGAGCGTCGCATCGGGCGGCAGGCCAGTTACGCTCAGGCTGACGTTACCCGCGTAACCGTTGGCGCCCGTGACCTTCACGGAGTAGGTGGCCGGCGTTCCGGCGCCTGCATTTTGCGAGCCCGGCGATACGCTGACTGAGAAATCGGGTCCGGCCGATGCTCCCGCCGCGGTAAACGTCCCGAGTTGCTGATAGGTCGAATCGTTGCCGATGACATCGCTCGCGCGCACAAACGCCTGCTTCGGCCCGGCGAAAGCGGATGTGAAGGTGAGGGTGATCGTCAGCGTCAGAGTATCTCCATCACCCTGCACCGTGGTGGGGCCGCCGAAGACGGAACACTGGCTGTTGTGGATCGGGTCGACGCTGCTGGAAGATGACGAGATGGCTGTTGTCTGGGACCAGTTGGTGGTGTCGTCGCTGGCGAGACTCAGGGTTCCCACGGGCGGGTTGCCGCTGGATTGCGCGGGCTGATAGTAGAGCCAGCATCCGTTCGCTCCGTTCAGGGAAGAGTTCAACAGGAAGTTGATACCCCCGACGGATTGAAATCCACCACCTTTATCGGTTGCCGTAATCGTGAATGTCCGGGTTGAGCCGCTTCCTGACTCAGGGTTCAGTGTCAGGGCCGGCGCTGCTGGATTCACGATCGGGATTGGTACCTGGACCGTGTGTTGAATATTGCCAACGGTGCTGGTGAAAGTCACGGTCATGACCACGTTGTCCACTGGGGGGCCACTCTGAGGTGGAACGAGGTCGATGCCCGCCTCGCCGCTTCCGGTCGGAGGCACGTAGAGGGAGTACCCGAAGACGCCGTTGGGGTAGGTTTCGTGATAGAACATCCCGGCGGGAAGCGGGTCGACGCTGGCGCGGAAGTTGATCCCGCCGAAGAATCCATTAATTCCGGTCGCCGTGATTTTGAGCCTGCGCTCCCCGCTTCCCGGCTGGAGAGGCAGCGCCGGCGGCGTGATCGAAACCGTGAAATCCGGGGCGGGTCCGGGCGCCGTAATCGTATACGTCCCGATTTGCTGGTAGCCAGTGCTGTTGCCGGCTGCGTCGGTGGCCGCCGCCCAGAGGGTTCTGTCACCTGTCCAGTTCCGGTCGAAACTGACGCTGATGGAAACGCTCGTGTCGTTTTCGGAATCGTTGACGGAGAGAAGTCGCGCGACGCACTGCGAATTGCCGCCGGGGTTCCAGACACCGTCGTCGCCCTCCAGTTTCAGGCCGCTGGTCCGGTCGAAAGCCATCCAGCAGGCGTTTGAGCCGCTGAAGGCGCTGTTGATCATGAGGTTGACGGAACGGATGTCGGCTGCGCCTGCAGAATCGGAAGCCGTCAACGTGAATGTCTGGGTCTGACCGCTCCCGGATGCGGGGGTGAGGGAGACCAGTTGTGGCGTCGCCGCGTGCGCCACCTGGGCGAGAATAAGGGCGGGAAAAACAAGTATGGGAATGCGGTGTTGCATGTTATGGTTTTGTGTTTCCTCTCTCAGTTGAGGTCCGAAGAAAGCCAATGGGACCCAGCTAAGAGTGTGCGGATAGCCGTGGAGGCCGCGCAATCCCCCATAACTACTGGGTTAAGAGAAATGAAACGGGCCAGGTCAAAGCGGAGCGATTCTGGCGACGTGCGTGCAAAGCTGTGACGCTAGAATGAAGCCGGAGGAATTTCCATGTCACTGAGCGTGCTGAAGGATATTCGGAAGATTTATGCGGGGCTCAACGCACATGAAGTGCGAGCCGCAGCCTCCCAGGAACTTCGCGTTGGCCTGCTCGCTTCGAGCGGCGGCGTGTTTCGCGACATGGAAGATTTTCTCGCGCCGCCGCATCTCGACGCGGCTACGCGGGGGCAGTCGCTGCGGATGGTTTACCGGCTGGATAAGCCGCACAAGGATTTCGATGTCATCCTTTGCGAACCGGGCATCGGGCTGCCGCGGAATGGATATCTTTTCGATCCGGTGGGGTCTGTAGGGGCGGATGAGTCCATGGTGGAGGCGATTGTTGCGGAGAACCAGGCGATCGAACTGGCGCTCGGGCGGTCGTTTCCTGCCTTCCGGACGGCTGTGGTTCATCGGATTGTGACGCGCGTGTCGCGTGAGAATGCGCTGCTGGCGCTCGCGACGGCGCTGCCGAACGTGATCCCCGGCATTATCGAGTTGCCCTGGGCGGTGGGTGAATTCGCGACGGACACGGCGTTCCTCACGATGAATCAGATTCGCATGGCGCTGATGCTGGCGGCGGTATACGACCGGCCGGTGGGATATGTGGAGCAGAAGGCGTCGATTGCCGCGATTGCAGCGGGGGCATTCGGGTGGCGGGCGATTGCGCGCGAACTGGTGGGCAAGATCCCGCTGGGTGGCGGATTGATTCCGAAGGCCGCGGTGGCGTATGCCGGGACGTGGGTTGTGGGGAATGGGCTGGAGCGTCTCTATCGGACGGGTCTTGGTCCGTCACGGCATGAGAAACGCGAGAGCTGGAAGAACGCGCTTTCGGAAGGGCGCGAGGTAGCGATCGAACTGCGGCCTTGAGCGGGCTGTGTTTTATGCGTCGGGCAAGTCTGACGAGCATTCTTCCAGAGCGGCGATGAAGCGCTGCCACGCGCGGGTGGCTCCCTGAAAGTTGTAATCGTCTTCGGGAAGAAAGCCGGACTGTTCCATGCGTAACTGTACGCCCGAGGGTTTCGGCGTCAGCGTCCAGGTAACAACCGTTGAAAGACCGGCGGCGTCCAGGCTGTAGATGAGCCGCGCGAAATCTCCCGAGCCCGGGGCATCCACTTCCAGGACTTCGCAACTGACGATGCCGTCCCACTGGTTGGTGGGCGCGGTGCGGAAATGAAAACGGTGTCCGGCTTCGAGCTGGAAATCGTTTTTCATCAGCCATTGCTCGAGCAGGGCGCCGTCGGTGAGCGCACGCCAGACTTTTTCGAGCGGGATACGCCATTCGCGTTCGACGATCAGGGTGCGCGTGACTGGCTCCTGTGTGGGCATCTCTGCTGTCAGATTCGCACAGTTGTGTAACGTCCCGTGGTTAAGCTCTCGCTGGTTTGTACCGTCATGCACACGACGGACGAAAACGCCCGGCGCTTTCAAATCGATATTCTTCTCTATCCAGGAGTTACGGCGCTCGATGCGGCAGAGCCGATTCAGCTGGTCATCGAATACGATCCGCATCCGCCGGTTGATGCGGGGCATATGAGCAAGGCGTCGCCGGAGACACGGAAATTGGCGAAAGAGTTGACGGATCGAAGTATTCCCGCGGATCAGCGGCGGCTGGTTCCCAGGAGTGGGTGGCGCGGGTTCATTGATCTGATCCGGACTGGGAAGTAGTGTGAATGATTTGCACAGTTGCGCGCGCGGCGGGTTCCGTGATCTGATTGCGTCATGCGAATGCGGCTGGCGGCGGTCGGTATTGGAGCGGTTGTTCTGGCTCTTGCGCAGACGCCTGCGGAGAATCCCGCATTCGAGGTGGTTTCCGTGAAGCCGCACGAGCTGCCGCCCGGCCAATTTACATTTCGTATGAGGAGGGACCCGGGACCGCCTGAGCCGCACACGGCTGGCAGTCGGTACCTTTCGAATCTGGCCACCGTGCAGGATCTTCTGATGGATGCTTACGGCGTCTACGACTTTCAGCTTTTCGAGCTTCCGGACTGGGGGCGTCCGCCGCGCGGCGAGCACTTCGATGTCGAGGCAAGAAGCGCAGGCGAAGCGGCGCCATCCACGGCTCAACTGCGGCTGATGCTGCAGCGGATGCTGGCGGAGCGGTTCCAGCTGAAACTGCATCGCGAAATGCGGCCGGTACCGGTCTATGCGCTCGTTGTTGCGAATCCGGCGAAGATCAAAGAGATCACGAAAGAGCAGTTCGATAACCAGCCGCGATACTCGCGACCGCCGGAGCGGTATCCGGAAACGATGATGATCCGAATGCCCTCCTTTGTGCCTACACTGGGACTTCGGATGGATCGGCCAGTGCTGGATGAAACGAAGCTCAGCGGATATTACGAGATCGCGAGGCCGGAGTGGATGCAGCCCGGGCAGGCGAGTACCGCGGATCCCGTTGAAAGACAGGCGCAGGTGTTTTCGGAACTGGAACGCGTAGACGGTCTGAAACTGGAGGCGCGGAAAGATCCGTTTGAGGTGCTGGTGATCGATCGCGTGGAACGGCCTTCGCCGAACTAATCCGATGCTTTGGTTTTCAGTAGGGCGGCGCGCAGGCGGTCGATGAATTCGTCTTCAGCGCATGCGAAGTGGAAGCCACTGCCCGCGGGCGAAGTGGCGGAGATGGAAATTCTGCCAGCGGCGTGGGCGACTTGTTCGATGGTCCAGCCTTCGCGGCGCGCGGCTTCCATCATGATGCGCGCCGCGTCCCGCACCGGCGCCGGTAGATCTTCCGGCAATTCCCCCCTCATTCGTTCTGAAGCTAACAGTCGAACCTGAAATTCTGCTGAACGAAAGTTCAGGAAGCGCGTCGCATCTGCATCAGAAGGCCGTCGAGCGCGATCTGCTTCTGGATGTTGCGGCGCATGAGAGCGGCGATTTCGTCGACGCCTTTCACGGCTTCGATGAGCCAGCCGCGGGAGACGCGCGAGGCCAGGGCGGCGAGATCGTTGCGGAGATCGGCGTTGCGGATCGCTGTGCCGGATTCGCGCAGGATCGTCAGGTCGCGGAGTAAATCGTAGAGCAGTTTGAGATAGATTTCGAGCTTCTCGCTTTTGCTGCGTCCGAGAGTTTCTGAGATGGGCAGCCATGCGGAATACGGCGTGACGCCGGCGCCGGTTTTCAGAAACGAGAGCATGGCGTTGCGGCGCTTTTCGAAAAGGCCGATATCGAGCGAAGCGGCGAGGCCGGGGCTGCCGCCGGAAAGCGCGATGCGGCGCTCGGCGTTCGGGAGTGCGCGGGAGCGGGCGAAATCCTGCATCTCCTCGTTCGATAACGGCGAGAAGTTTAACTGAATGGAACGCGAGCGAATGGTGGGCAGGAGATCGTAGACGTTGTTCGCCGTCATGATCAGGATGAGGTGGTCGGGCGGCTCTTCGAGAATCTTCAGGAGCGAGTTGGCGGCCTGTTCGTTGGCGCGATCGGCCTGATCGATGAGAAACACGCGGCGCGCGCCGTGGAGGGGCTTGTATTGCGCACGCTCTTTCAGGAGACGCATTTGCGCGATGCTGAGCTGGCGGAGTGGGCCTTCTGGCGGGAAGGTGAGGAAGTCGGGGTGCGAGGAGAAGACGAGCGGATCGTCATTGCGTTTGTCCGCGGGGAGCTTTTCGCGGGCGGCGATGGCGGAGAGGTTGTCGTCGAGGTTGAGATCGTCGCGCTCGATTTTTTCGGGCGAGCCGAGAATGCGTGCGGCGAAGCGGCGGGCGAGCGTGGCTTTGCCGAGGCCTTCGAGACCGGCGAAGAGCAGCGTTTGCGGAATGCGATCGCGCTGGAACATGCTTTCGAGCGTGATCTGGACGGGGCGGTTGCCCCAGAAGTTTTCAAACACGACCGGTCAGGGCCTCCTGGATGTAGTGCGCTACGTCGCCGACGCCGGCGCGGCCGTCAATCACGACGAAACGCTCTGGCTCGCCGGCTGCGAGATCGAGATAGCCGCGGCGGACGCTTTCGTGGAATTGGGCGCTCTCGTCATCGATTCGCGATTCGGATTGGCCGACGCGCTCGTTGCGGCGTTTGGCGCGGGTGAGGCTGGTTTCGAGATCGATGTCGATCAGGATAGTGGCGTCTGGCTGCAGACCCTGGCACGCGATGCGGTCGAGCTGGTGGACGATGGCAGGATCGAGACCGCGGCCGCAACCCTGATAAACCAGCGTAGAATCGGTGAAGCGATCGCAGAGAACGATCTTGCCTTCGGCGAGCGCGGGGCGGATGACTTCCTCCACGTTCTGGGCGCGGCTGGCGAAATAGAGAAGCAGTTCCGTGCGGGCGTGGATGGCGGCGTTGGCGGGGTCGAGCAGGATGCGGCGGATTTGGCGGCCGATTTCGGTTCCGCCGGGCTCCACGGTTTCGACGACTTCGCGGCCATTCTCGCGCAGATGCTGGGCCAGGAGGCGGAGTTGGGTGGTTTTACCGCAGCCGTCCATGCCTTCGAAGGTAAGGAATCGGCCCTGAGGGGAAGATGAGGGCATCGCGAAAGTTCAATTTTCGCAGACAGGCAGACGCATGTAACGAAATGCGACTCGGGGAGTTTTCGGTTCGTATGAAGCCAGCGGTGAAATTTGCTTTCTTCCTGATAGTTGGCGCGCTCCTGCCGGGGCAGACGCCGACGTCGTTTGAAGTGGCATCGGTTCGTCCCAACAAGGGCGGCAGTGTGAACACACAAATTCATCTGATGGACGGCGGGCGGCTGAGCATCACGAATGCGTCGCTGAAGACGCTGATTCGCAATGCATACGGGCTGCAGGCGTTTCAATTCGGCGGCGGGCCGGGGTGGCTCGATACCGATATGTACGACATCGAGGCGAAGACAGGGAGGCCGGAAAAAATCACCGATGCTCAGTTGCCGGCGCTGCTGCAGAGCCTGCTGGCCGATCGTTTTCATTTGAAGACGCACTGGGAATCGCGCGAGGCCACGGTTTACGCGCTGCTGATCGACAAAGGTGGCCTGAAGATGAAGGCCAGTTCCGGCGATGAGGCTCCTTTGGGGAATACCGGGCGTGGTGCGAACCGGATGACTATCAGGGGGACGGCGTTACCCGTTTCGTTTCTCACGCAGAATCTCGCGAACCGGTTGGGGCGGATGGTTACCGATGAGACCGGGCTGAAGGGGAATTACGATTTTGCGATTGAATGGGATCCTCAGTCGGATGCGGAGTCGGCTGGTCCATCGCTGTTTACAGTGCTGAAGGAGCAACTGGGTCTGCGGCTGGAGACGCAAAAAGGCCACATGGATGTGCTGGTTGTCGACAGCGCGGACAAAGCGTCGGATAATTAGACAAGTCGCACCACATACTGGCTTTGGAGAGGGTTTGATGGGGAAATTCCTCTGTGTGGCGGTTGCCGTTCTGGGTCCCGCCGCCGCGTTCGCGCAAATTCCGACGTTCGAGTTGATCGGCCCGGAGAGCAGCGTCGGATTTCACGTGGATGCGTCGGTTTCGCTGACCGGCGTTTTCGAGAAATGGGTGGCGACGCTGAAGTTCTCGACGCCATACGTGGAGAGCGGCGTTCTCGACATCGTGGTGGATGCGGCCAGCGTGAAGGCCGGCAGTTCGGTCAAGGAGAACAAGCTTCGCGGCAAGGACTTCTTCAATGTGAAGGAGGATCCGGAGATCCGCTTTCACTCGACGAAGATCGTCAATACGGCGCGCGATGCGTATCGGGTGGATGGCGATTTCACGATTCGCGGACTGACGAAGGAAGAAAGCCTGACGGTTAACTA
>DASYCD010000029.1:0-11877 GCA_036500405.1 Bryobacteraceae bacterium | reverse complement strand
CGAAGAACATCGGCGATTTCTTCCGCGGTCATTCCGTTAGTTTCTCAAAGCTGAGTCACGTTGTTGGAAAAGTAGTGGGCGAATTGGGGCGGGGCCGGCGCTCAGGCTTGCGATACGGCACCACCCTCCGGAAGGTGTCCTCCGAACCGCAAGTCAGAGATGATTTATCAAATGTCGCCG
The DNA here is from genome assembly GCA_036500405.1 of Bryobacteraceae bacterium. Taxonomy (GTDB): domain Bacteria; phylum Acidobacteriota; class Terriglobia; order Bryobacterales; family Bryobacteraceae; genus BOG-234. The sequence continues at coordinate 11,697 of DASYCD010000029.1, read as the reverse complement.
GTCCCGCTCTCGAAAAAGAATGCGGTACCGCTTAAGTAGTTGTGGATGGTCCCGATGTTAGGTCGGTTGAGCCATCCGAGAAAGGATTCGGTAACTGTCTGAACCCTTCTCCTGTGACAATGCTAACGCTTCTGTACTGGGAATAAAAGACCGGTAGTACTGGGACTCACTGTTGGGGTGATATGGCCGCGGAGGCGGGGTGGGTGGACTTTATACTGGGGTTGCATGTCGTTCCATGTAGCGGTGCCTTACAGTCCGAAGGGCGATCAGAAAACGGCTATTGCCGAACTCGCCCGCGGAGTGGATGAGGGCGAGAAACATCAGGTTTTGCTGGGCGTCACGGGGTCGGGCAAGACGTTCACGATGGCGAAAATCATCGAGCAGCTGGGCCGGCCCGCGCTCGTGATGGCGCACAATAAAACGCTCGCCGCACAGCTTTATCACGAGTTCAAAACGTTCTTTCCTTCAAATGCGGTTGAGTACTTCGTGAGCTATTACGACTATTACCAGCCGGAAGCGTTCATTCCGTCGAGCGGCGTGTACATCGAGAAGGAAGCCACGATCAATGAGGAGCTGGACCGGCTGCGGCTTTCGGCGACGCGGTCGCTGTTCGAGCGGCGCGATTGCGTGATTGTGGCGAGCGTGAGTTGCATCTATGGCCTCGGGTCGCCGGAAGCGTACTACGGGATGCTGCTGAAGCTCGATAAGGGGCAGCAGATCACGCGGAAAGAAATCCTTTCGAAGCTGGTGGAGATTTTGTATGACCGGAACGATCACGATTTCCGGCGCGGGACGTTTCGCGTGCGCGGGGATGTGATCGAGGTTTATCCGACTTACGAAGAGAATGCGTTTCGGATTGAGATGTGGGGCGATGAGGTGGAATCGCTTTCGCGGATCGATCCGCTGCTGGGAGAAGTGAAGTCGACGACGGACCGGCTGTTCATTTATCCGAAGACGCACTATGTGATGTCGCGGCTGACGAAGGAAGCGGCGATTGAGTCGATCAAGGCGGAACTCGAGTGGTGGCGGCCGCAGCTCGAGCAGCAGGGCAAGGTGCTGGAGGCGCAGCGGCTGCACCAGCGGACGATGTTCGATCTCGAAATGATGAAGGAGATCGGCTACTGCCACGGGATCGAAAATTATTCGCGGCATTTTTCGGGGCGGTTGCCGGGGGAAGCGCCGCCTACGTTGCTCGATTATTTGCATAACGATTGCCTGCTGTTTCTGGACGAGAGCCATCAGACGGTTCCGCAGTTGAATGGCATGTATCACGGCGACCGGTCGCGCAAAGAGGTGCTGGTGGCGCATGGGTTCCGGCTGCCGAGCGCGCTGGATAATCGTCCGCTGACGTTCGAGGAGTTTCAACATCGGGTGAATCAGACGGTTTACGTTTCGGCGACGCCGGGGCCTTTTGAACTGACGCAATCGGGCGGGGTGGTGGTGGAGCAGATCATTCGGCCGACGGGGCTGGTGGATCCGGAGATCGATATCCGGCCGATTCGGGGGCAGGTGGACGATCTGCTGCATGAAATTCGTCTGCGCACGGCGAAGAATCAGCGGGTGCTCGTCACGACCTTGACGAAACGGATGGCGGAGGATCTTTCGGAGTACTACGCGGAAGCCGGGGTGAAGTGCAACTACCTGCATTCGGAAGTCAGCACGCTGGATCGCATCAAAATTCTGCGCGATCTGCGGCGGGGCGAGCATGATGTGCTCATCGGGATCAACCTGTTGCGCGAGGGGCTCGATCTGCCGGAAGTTTCACTGGTGGCGATTCTCGATGCGGACAAGGAGGGCTTCCTGCGCTCTGCCGGATCTCTGATCCAGACGATCGGGCGCGCGGCGCGGCATCTGGAGGGCCGGGCGATTCTTTATGCGGACGTGATGACCGATTCGATGAAGCGCGCGATCGACGAAACCTCGCGGCGGCGCGCGGTGCAGCTTCAGTACAACGAAGAGAACGGGATCACGCCGCAATCGATTGTGAAGCCGATCGATATGACGCTGGTGGCGATTGCGGAAGGCGATTACGTGACGGTCCCGGCGGAGATAGATGGAGAGGTGGATCTGCCGCCCGCCGAGCGCGAGAAGCTGATCGACGAGCTGGAGCGCGGGATGCGCGAGGCGGCGCGGAAATTCGAATTCGAAAGAGCAGCTCAAATTCGCGATAGAATCAAGCTTCTTCGGACAAAGGATGTCGCGGGCATCGGAATCCCGGGTTGAGTACGGGGTCATCGGCGCGGGCGCGCTCAGCAAGAGCCTGATTGGGCACTTGCCGCGCAAGGCTCGTGAGATTGGGCCTGTGGCGGGAGTGTCCTATCGCGTGGCGAGCCGCATGGCGAACGCGCTGCGAGCTGGACACGCGGCGCGCGGCGCCGAAGAACTGAACAGCGTTCCGGTGATTCTGTTTCATGCGCCGGACGGGCAGATGCGGCAGATTGCGGAATTGCTCGGAGGGGCGGGTATCGACTGGAAAGACAAATCGCTGATTTTCTGCGACTGCGAAGTGCCGGTTCCAATTCTCGATCGATTCCGAGGGATGGGCGCGGCCACGGCCGAGGCCCGGCAGTTCGGAATCGCGGGGGCCATCATGGTGGAGGGGACGGCCCCGGCGCTCGGACACGCGCTCCAAATCGCGTCACAGCTGAAGCTGCGCGCGATTCAGATCGCACCTGGCACGAGCGATGTTTTCGCCGCCACCGTCACGCTTGCGACGGCGGGGCTGACCCCGCTGGTGAATCGCGCCGCGAACCTGCTTCGCAAGTGCGGCCTGCGGGATAAGGCCGCGGTTGACGTGGCCACTGCGCTGTTCGAACGCTCGATTCAGGAGTATGGCCATTCCGGCAAGCAGAGCTGGGTGTGGCACGTACGCGAACCGGAAGCGGAGCAGATTCACGCGGAGATCGCGGCGGTGGAAGAATCGTTCCGGCCGCTGTTTCGCCAGTTGGTTCTGGCGGGCTTTGAGGATTTTGAAAAGCATGCCGACGTGGCTGTTCAATTGCGCGGCGCGGCGCAGGCCCGATGAATTTCCTCGATTTTCTCTCGCCGATACAACTGGGGCTGGTGGCGATCAGCTCGTTGTTTTTCATCGTCGATCCGATTGCGACGGTTCCGGTGTTTCTCTATATGACGTCCGATGCGGGGCCGCAGGAGCGTTGCCGGATGGCGCGCAGCGCGTCTCTCACGTGTTTCTTTGTGCTGGCTGGATTTTCGCTGGTGGGCGCGCTGCTGTTCCGGCTGCTCGGCATTACGCTGCCGGCGTTTCAGACGGCGGGCGGCGTGATTCTGCTGCTGGTGGGGCTGGATATGGTGCAGGCGCGGCGGTCCGGGACGAAGGAAGTGCCGGGGGAGGCGGAAGAAGGCGTGGTGAAAAGCGATGCGGGGATTGTGCCGCTCGGAATGCCGATGCTCGCGGGACCGGGGGCGATTTCGAATGTGGTGGTGCTGGTGGGGCAGGCGTCGCGCTGGTGGGAGATGGTGACGGTTTATGTGGCGATTGCGGTGGTGGCGCTTGCGTGTTATTACCTGCTCTCCGGCGCGGACCGCGTGCGGCGGCATATGAGCGAGACCAGTATTCACATCCTGACGCGCATCATGGGGATGCTGATTACGGCGCTGGCCGTGCAGTTTGTGGCGACGGGGATCAAGGGGTTGGGGCTGATTCCGGGAGCGCATTAGGGTGGATGGCATATTCCAGCGAAATAGCTGAGGGCTAAAAATAAAAAGCCCGGCGGAATGAGATCCGCCGGGCTTTCTCGATGCGCAAGCGCACCTGATGGACTTCAGCCCGCGTGCTGAAGCCTGTACTCGCTCATGATCTGTTCCATCTGGTCTTTCAACCTGAGTTTGAGCTTTTTCAGACGATGTTCCTCGATCTCTTCTTCGGCTGAGAGAGAAGGTTTACTTTCCAGTTTGTCCACGAGAATGTCGTACTCGTGGTGCTGGCTGTTGAGATCGCGGAAAGCCTCATTCGTCTGCATCAAGTGCGCTTTAAGCTCTTCCTGAATCGTTGTATCCATTCCGGCATTTCTCCTTCGAGTGGAGTTGCCTCGCCGGGCCGTATCACAGGACTACCGGGCCCGGTGGGTAGCTTCACTTCAATTTTGAAGTGCGGCGAATTCATCGCCGTCTAACCAAGACCTTATCACGGACGCCATTCCATGACAATAGCGTTTACCATCCCGTTTTGGTAGTAACCTTTGCGAAGCCCGGTACTCACCCAGCCGTGGTGGTTATAGAGGGAAATGGCTGCGGAATTTGGCTCAGCCACTTCGAGAAATATTGTGCCTTTGGCCTCGTTGCGCAATGTGCGTAAGAGCGCCGAGGCCACGCCATGGCGGCGAAATTCCGGAACTACGGCGAGATTCAGGAGCTCGGCTTCGTCGGCGGATATTTGACGCCAGGCGCAGAAACCGGCAGGCGCTGGCATCCGTCCATCAGGCAGGAGCGCAAGAAGCATCTCAAAGCCGGAATAGTCTCCGACCGGCCATTGCGCCGCTTCCGGCGATGTTTGCTGGATGCGGGCGATGGCCGGGAAATCGCGCTCCGCGGCGGACCGCACGGCGATGGATGACATGCTGTGATGGTAGCTGGGATGAATCGGTTTTGGCCTGCGGCTCTCGCGCTGTTTGGCGCTGCGGCGCTGTTCATTTCGGCTGCCACGGTTACAGAAAGCGCGAACCGGAAATTCGCAGGCATCGAATCTTCGCGGTTGCCTGCTGGCACGCGCATCGATCTCTCCCTGGATGAACTGAACGCGTGGGCCAATCAGAAGGCCCGTATCTATGCGCCTGGCGGGGCGCGAAATCTTCGGCTGGAATTGCGTGATGGGGAAGCGACGGGGTACGCGCTGATCGATTTCGTGAAGCTGCGGCAGGCGACATCCGGCGATGAACCGGGATGGATTATGCGGAATCTGTTTTCAGGCGAGCGGCCGGTGATGGTGAAGGCGCGGTTTCAATCGCAGAATCGGCGGGCGCGGGTGGATGTGGAGCGGGTGGAAGTTTCCGGGGTTCCGATTCAGGGAAGTGCGCTGGATTTTTTGATTCGGAATTGGCTGCGGCCTACGTTTCCGGATGCGCACGTGAATGAGTGGTTCAATCTGGGGTTGCGGATGGAGCGCTTCACTGTGCGGCCGAATGGGGCGTCTGTGTTTATTGCGCGGTAGGGTCAGGCGCGGCGGAGGCGGAGGCTGTTGAGGACGACCGAGACGCTGGAGAGGGCCATGGCGGCTGAGGCGATCATCGGTGAGAGCTTTCCGCTGGCTGCGAGCGGAATGGCTACGGCGTTGTAGGCGAAAGCCCAGAAAAGATTCTGCCGGATGACGCGCAGAGTGCGGCGCGCGAGTGAGAGGGAATCGGGTACGGCGCGGAGATCGTCACGCATCAGAACGATGCCGCCGGCTTCGATGGCGATGTCTGTGCCGGCTCCGATGGCGATGCCGACGTCGGATGAGGCGAGCGCCGGGGCGTCGTTGATGCCGTCGCCGACCATGGCGACGCGATGGCCTTCGGCGCGGAGGCGTTCGACTTCCTGCTGCTTGCGTTCAGGCAGGACTCCGGCGAGGACGCGCGATGCTTCGATGCCGGTTTGCCGGGCGACGGCGCGGGCAGGGCGTTCGTGATCGCCGGTGATCATCCAGACGGCGATTCCCATGTTGTTCAGGCGGCGCACGGTTTCGGGCGCGGTGGATTTGATTTCGTCGGCTATGTCGAGTTCGCCGATGCGGATGCCGTCTGCTTCGACGGCGACGGCGCCGGTGTCGCTTTTGCCGACGAAGATGGAGCGGCCGTCGACGGTCGCCTGTGCGCCGCGTCCGGGGATGGCGCGGAATCCAGATGAGGTGTCAGTCTCGATGACTCGCGCCACGATCGCGCGCGCGATGGGGTGCTCGCTCCAGCGTTCGACGGCGGCGGCGAGGCGGATGACTTCGGCTTCGGAATAGCCGTTGAGCGGGCGAACTGCGGTCACGACGGGTTTGCCTGTGGTGACGGTTCCGGTCTTATCGAAGATCACGGTGTTCACGCGCGCCGCGGCTTCGAGTGCTTCACCGCCTTTGAAGAGAATGCCGCGTGCGGCGGCGCGTCCAGTGCCGGCCATGATGGCGGTGGGAGTGGCAAGGCCCATCGCACAGGGGCAGGCCACGATCAGGACCGCGACGGCGTTCAGTATGGCAATGCTCAGGGTTCCGACGAAAAGCCAGGTTGCGAATGTCACGATGGCGAGGGCCAGCACCGCGAGTGTGAACCAGCCGCTGACGGTGTCGGCCATGCGCGAGACCGGCGCTTTCGAGCCCTGCGCGCGTTTCACCATTTCGATGATGCGGGCGAGGGCGGTGTCGCGTCCGACTTTCGAAGCCTGGAAGCGGAAGGCGCCGGTTGTGTTGACAGTGCCGCCGAATACCTGGGAACCTGCAGTCTTTGCGACTGGCAGGCTTTCGCCGGTGAGCATCGATTCATCGATTTCGGTTTCACCTTCGATTACGGCGCCGTCGACGGGCACGCGTTCACCGGGCCGGACAATCACTTCTTCGCCTTCCATGACTTCGGCCAGCGGGACGATCATTTCCTTTTCGTCGCGAATGACGCAGGCTGATTCGGGCTGGAGGCCGATGAGTTTGCGGATGGCGTCCGAGGCGCGGCCGCGTGCGCGGGCTTCGAGCATTCGGCCGAGGAGAACCAGGACGACGATCACGGCGGCGGCTTCGAAATAAACGTCGCGAGCGCCCGAGAAAACTGCCCAGAGGGAATAGAGGAACGCTGTGCCTGTGCCGAGCGCGATCAGGGAATTCATGTTGGCGGAGCGGTGGCGGAGGGCAGTCCACGCGTCGCGGAAGAAGGGCGCGCCTGAATAGCTCAGGACGGGAAGGGTGAGGATCAACTGCAGCGCGGGCCAACGCTCCAGCATGCCGAGGATGAAAACGGGAATTGCGAAGACCGCGCCGATGAGGAGACGGCGGCGGAGGTCGGCGGCTTCTTTTTGTTCGGCGATTTCCTGCGGCCCGGCGGGAACGCCGTAGCCGACTTCTTCCACCGCGGTGACGAGATTCTCGACGCCCAAACGTTCTGCGTCATAACGAACGGATGCCACGCGAGTGGCGATATTGACGTCGGCTTTGGTGACGCCTGGAGTGCTGGATAGCTGGCCTTCGACGATGCGCGCGCAGGAGGCGCACGTCATTCCGCTGATGGGGAGCTCGATCTCTTCGATGCGGGGCAAATCAGCCCCGCGCCGCGCTGAACCCGATTTGGCTGATGGCGGCGATCAGATCCTCGACAGACGCGCGGGAATCATCCAGTTGTACGGTTGCTTTGCCTGCCGCCAGATCGACGGAGGCGGAAGACACGCCATCCACACTGGAGAGCTTGCGGGAGACGCTGTTGGCACAGGCACCGCAGGTCATGCCTTCGACTTTGAGCTCGACGCTGGTGTCCATAGTTAGTAGATGCGTCCGCGGCCAATAGGTGTCATCAATTTCCGGATGGCTGTTCAACATGGTCGATGAAAAGTACCGGGACAGGTCCCATTTCCGAACGCAGTCTGAGTCCAAGTTGTCCCAACACTGCAAAAATGGAGGGCGGAGAGTCAGACGCACCAACCTGATCCACTGCAACGGCGTTTCCGGGCGTATAGTCAAACCGTATATTAAATCTTGCCGTCAAGCCTGTGTTGTCGCTGACGCGGCGACCCACAATATAACTCAGGATATCGGCAAACTTCGCCATCGTCAAACCGGTTCCTTCCAGATGCGTACGAGACCCGGAGAAATCATTGCATATTGCGGTTTTCGGTGGGGGAGCCGCGCCGACGGGTAGTACAACGCACCCGCCTGGTGGCGTTGGTTTCAGTTTTACGCCTTTGCTGTCGGCCTCAAGGACATAGATCGGCTCCTGGCGCGTCTCCTGGTGGAGCGCAAGCATGAACCTTTCAGCCAGCATAGTGCGCAGCATTTGGTGATAGCGCCCGGTGCTGACTGCGACGTCGTCCGTAATAGCTTCTACATCGTATTTTTCGCTGCTAACCCACGCCGGCCCTCCAAACATGTGCAGGACATCTACGGGATAAGCGACGCTCAAAATATCGACAAGCGTGACATCCGTGAATTTTATCCGGCCCCCTTTTATCGGCGGATTGGCCGACATCGTGACGCCATCGCCTTTTTTAATCGAGATCACGTCAAACCTGGCCGTCGCGGATTGCGGTTGGGCGCACACGAACTGCGATGCAAGGCACGCCACGATCATTGGGCGGAATATGTTCATATACGCACGCAATCTTACTCAGTTTTCCGTTGGTTTCTCCTGCATGTGATCGATGACCAGGATGGGCACGGGGCGCAGGCGTTTTTCCAGCTTCAGCCCGAGTTGTTTATTCACCGCCTCCTGAAGTGAGACCCCGCCATTCGGATCGGACGCGGTCTCGCCGGGCGACGGGCTTGCAAGCAGGTACGGGGCGCTGAAACTGAGCGTGAAATCCCAGGCGCCGTCGAGTCCTGTAGCGTCTGCGACGGACGTGGCCAGATAGTCCGGAGCGAATCCCTGCAGGAAAGCGGAAAACTGAGTCATGGTGACGTTCTGACACGTGATCAGCCGGTTCAACCGTGGGTTCGAATCCCGAGGGTCATGGGCGATCACACGGGCTTCTTTGCAGCTCGAGCGATGCGACGGGTCGGCCTTCCTCATTTTTGGTTTCCCCGGGGCCAGCGTATAAGCGGAGACAGTACGGTCTTCGTAGTGCCACTTGATCCCGAAGCGTTCGATCAGCAGATTTTGCAGCATCAGCCGCAAATCGTCGGTGAACGCGTTTCCCGCGGGCCCGGAGGTCCCGGCGGGCAGTTTCGCCGTAATATCGATACGCTCGTCGACCACCGATTCTGGTATTCCGGCAATCAGGTTGTACTCCGACGAAAAGGGGACATCGAACGCATCATAGAGCAGTATCCCGGGGCTTCGCGCGCGCACTTCATAATGGTCGCCGGAAACCCGCGCCAGCTCGGGCTCACCCGGCCGGCTGAGCTTGAGGGCCGCTACCTCAAACTGAATCGCGCCCTGCGGCAGTATTTTCGCTGTATCGGGAGGATTGGGCGCCGGCCTTTCGTTCACGCGATCAACGACAAGCACCGGTCCCGGTGCGGTTTTCGGCGCGAGCTTCAGCCCGAGTTGTTGATCGACAGCTTCGAAAATGGTGGTTCGGCTCGCGTCTGGCTGCAGAACCCGAGACCGCGCGTTCCACTTCAGATCGAAATTCCATGCGCCCTCAAGACCCGTCTCATTCACGACAGGAGCGGGCAGATAGTCTCCGGCCATTTGCCGCAACCTTTGCGCGAACGCGTCCATGGTTATACCGCGGCACGCGAAAAATCGCGACGCCGAAGGCTCCGGCGGTTGCTGGTACTCGCATCCGGCGGGTCCCGAACCGTTCGATTCCGTCAGCTTCGATTTGTTCTTTCCCGCAGTCAGGGCGAACACGGGCATAGGCCGTGTGTCGTTGTGAATGACCAGTCCGAAGCGGTCCTGGAGGAGTGCCTGCAGCATCAGCCGAATGGTTTCCGGCGGCGTTTCGGGCGGTGCTTTGGCGGAGACGTCGAACCGGTCGAGTTCCAGCCAGTTTGGTCCGCCAAAGACAGTATCGGGATCGACGTTCCATGCCGTTTTGAGTAAATCCAGCATGGTGGCTTTTCGAAGATTGTAAACGCCGCCGCGCAGGACTCCACCGGACGCATAGGTATAGGGATTACCAGCGTGGGAGCTGGCATGAACGTCGGCGGCGTCAAATGTCTGTCCGAATGCAGTTGCACAGGACAGCGCGAGGATGGCCCCGATTTTCGCGTTCACGAGGTTCAGTATACGCGGCGGAGGTCTGCGCGATTCTCTCTAGATTCGCGCGGGCTTTGGCTTTTCGATGTTCGGCAGGAGCGCCGTCAGCAGGCCGATGGCGGGCAGGAAGGCGCAGACCTGATAGACGAAGCGAATGTTGGTTTTGTCGGCCAGTTCGCCCAGAACCGCTGCGCCGATGCCGCCGAGGCCGAACGCTACGCCGAAGAACAGGCCGGAGATGAGGCCGATTCTTCCGGGCAGGAGTTCCTGCGCGTAGACGATGATGGCCGGGAATGCGGAGGCCAGAATGACGCCGATCGGGATGGAGAGCACGATGGTCCACGTGAGGCTGGCGTGCGGGAGCACGAGCGAGAACGGCAGCACGCCGAGGATGGAGCACCAGATCACGAGTTTGCGGCCCATGCGGTCGCCGACGGGACCGCCGATGATGGTGCCGGCCGCGACTGAGGCCAGGAACACGAAGAGACAGTACTGCGAATTGCGCACGGAGACGTGGAATTTGTCGATCAAAAAGAACGTGTAATAGCTCGTGAGGCTGGCCAGGTAAAAGAACTTCGAGAACATCAGAGCGAGCAGGACGGTAATGGAGAGGCGGACGCGTCCCTGGCTGAGGCCGTGTTCGACGACTTCGTGATGGGCTTTGCTTTGCGCGCGGTCCGCGACGCGCGCTTTATACCAGCCACCGACGCGATACGTGATAATGACGCCGGTAACCGCGACGAGGGTGAACCAGGTGAGGCTGTGCTGCCCGTTGGGCAGAACGATGAAGGCGGCGAGCAGTGGGCCGAGCGAAGAGCCGAAATTGCCGCCGAGCTGGAAGATCGATTGCGCGAGGCCGTGCTGACCGCCGGAGGCCATGCGGGCGACGCGAGAGGATTCCGGATGGAAGATCGCCGAGCCGATGCCGGTGAGGCTGGCGGCGAGCAGGATCATGCCGTAGAGCGGCGCGTAAGCGAGCAGGATCAGTCCGAAGAACATGCAGCCCATGCCGATGCTCAGGGAGTAGGGCGCGGGGCGCTTATCCATGGCGTGTCCGACAACCGGCTGCAGGATGGACGCCGTCAGCTGATTGCAGAGCGTGATCAGGCCGATTTGGCCGAAGTCGAGATGGTAGCTCGTCTTGAGGATCGGATAGATGGCGGGCAGCAGCGACTGAATGAGGTCATTCAGCAGGTGGCAGAAACTGATCGAAATCAGAATGGGGAAAACGGCGCCGCCGACTGCGCGGGCGGCTACAGTGGCGTCATTTTCGGTATTCTGTGTGAGAACGCGGGACACTCCATACCAGTTTAGCGATATGTGGCTGCGCGCTTTCAGCTTGCTGGTTCTTGCCGCCGCCGGCCTCCGCGGACAGGAGGGGCGGCCGGTGTACACGCTGATCGTGTCCGGGGCGGTGGAGCGCGCTTCGCCGGGTGGCGATACGGGTTTGCCGCCGGACGTGCGGATTGCGGCGGACTGTCACGGCGACTTCGTGGATGGAGGGCTGGTTAGTCCGTCCGGGCAGTTCCGGTTCACGTTTAAACCCGATCCAATCTCGGTGGCGGCGTCGAGTCTATGCACGATTGAGGCGAAGGTTTTTGGGTACGATTCGACGGCGGCGCGGTTTTCGGTCCGGTCGGCGAATGGGATGGTGAATGTCGGGACGATTACGATTACGCGGAATTCGGCTGGGGACGCGGAGGATCAGGGAGGCAAGGTGCGCTCGGGGGCGACCGTCAGTGCGACGTCACTGAAGGCTCCTTCTGAAGCAGTGAAGCGGTTTGAGCAGGGGCAGAAGGAACTGCGGCAAAAGAAACCGGCGAATGCGGCTAAGAGTTTCGAGGCGGCTGTTCGGATCTATCCGGAGTATGCCGATGCGTGG
>DASYCD010000028.1:0-29725 GCA_036500405.1 Bryobacteraceae bacterium | reverse complement strand
GCCGGAACGCCAGCGCCATCTCCCGCAGCGGTTGTGGAGGCTGGAGCGAAGGCGGCCTCTGGCGCGATTGTGGGACTGAATGCCGCCGACCCGCGTCTTGAAAGCGTTCGGAAGCACATGGATCGCTATCGCCAACTGGCAGGTCAGGGAAAACTCGCCGAGGCCGGCAAAGAGCTGGACGCGATACAAAACGAGGTCTCCGGTAAATAGAGCGGACACGTGAAGTTGGAAATCGCAGAAAGGCCCGGCTTTTGCATGAGAGGGGGCGTGCGGCTGATTTCCACATTCGCGATGACCGGTATGTTGCTGACCTGTATGGGCCAAATGCACGTACCGGCCGCAAAGACCACTCAACTGGGCCCGAAAACCAGGCGGCATCCACTGATGAAATTCGTGGCAACCGCGGAGTCGGTCTCTGGCGTGACCGCCAAGGGTACTCTCACGCATGAGGGGATCGTCGCGGCCGATCCGGACCTACTGCCGCTCGGATCGCTGATTCGCGTCACGGGCGCGGGGACTTACTCCGGAATTTACTCCGTCACCGATACGGGGCCGAAGGTACAGGGGCGGCATATTGATATCTACATGGACGATGTGCACGAAGCGAAAGTGTTTGGCAGGCAGACGGTCTACGTGCGGATTATCCTGCGTGGAAATAATGTGAAGGACCACAAGGAAATTACGCCCGCGGAACCTGTGCTGCCGGCGCCGGAGGCCACAGCCGCAACCGGCGCTTCGCAGTAGCGTTCACGCTTCTGAGGAAAATGGGAAGATTTCCGGCGCGGCGAGACGGCGGTAGTCGGAAGTGCCCAGGATAATGGAATCCGTGAGCGAGCCTGCGTTGAAGGCGATACGGTCGTTTTCGAAGACGGATGGGTCCACAAAAAGCGGAAATGGCAGGATGGGCGCGCCGAACGGCGGAACGCAGCCTGGAACCAGCGTGGTGAGTTCCAGCAACTCTTCTGGCGATGCAAACCGCGTCTTTTTCGCGTGGAAATAGGATTTAATGGCTGCAGAATCGAGTTTTCGGGCAGCGCTCAGGACGAAAAGACGGAATTCCGAATCCACTTTAATCAGAAGTGCTTTGCCGCCGACGCGAATGTCTTCGCCGCGAGCCCGAGCAGACTCCTCCGAAGTTCGGGTGGGTTCGTGGTGAACCTCACGGAACGAAATAGCTTCGCGAGTTAGCCACGCGCGGATGGCTTCCAGAATGGTCATAGGACTTTTGTGGTAATATAAGAGCATAGCCTTACTCCGCTGATGGCTTCGCGGCAGGGCCAGTTTCTCATCAAAGGAATGATCCCTCAACAATATGGCCAGTTATAACCAGGGCGCTCAGGTCGAACATCAAACGTTCGGGCTGGGTACCGTGATGTCGCACACCGAAGAACGTATTGTGATCAAATTCGACGATCATGGCGAGAAGAAGTTCGTCACTTCGATGGTGCTGACGAATCTCAAGAAGAGCGACCGCCAGCCTCCAGCCGAAAAGCGCGCCCGCGCGCGCAAAGCGAAGGCGGCCCCTGACGCAGCAGCGGCAGGCGCCGAAGGCGCGGCCGAGAAGCCGAAGAAGCGCACCGCGAAGGCAAAAGCCTGAGTATCGTATCCGCCAGTATTCGTAATCCAGAGGACCTCCCGATTTGAACGCCAGACAGCGACGGCTTTTTGAAGAAGCCCAGAAGAAAAATCCCAATCTGAAAATGCCCGTGGAAACGGCGGCTCCAGCGGGCGAACTGACGGACGAGGATCTGGCGCTGCTGAAGCAGGGGGTGGGCGATAAGTCCGGCCGTCCCCATGCCATGCCGACCGCCGGTGGAGAGAGCGCCGAAGACGGCGTGCAGGAGCCCCAGACCGGGGCGATCATGACCTATTTCGGCGAGAAGGGATTCGGCTTTTTACGCCCGGATTCCGGTGGGAAGGATATCTTCTTCCATGTCTCCAGATTGCAGGATGGCGACGCGACGGAACTCGTGCCCGGGAAGCGGATTGCTTATGAGCTGGGAATGGACCGCAATGGGAAAATCGCGGCCAGCAGCCTCCGGTTCCTGACGGAAGAACCGCCAGCGCCGGCAGCGGCTCCCGAAGCGTAGTTTCCTTCCCCTAATACAGAATTTCGAAGCGTTTTTCAAACAGGCGCAATCGAGGTCTTCTGTCCAAAAATAGTCGATGTCCAATACGCACTGCTCAGCCCTGCGCTGAGCAGCCATCATCTAGAGTAATTGAGGTGTTTGGAGCGCACCACTCAGCCGTTTCCGCCCGCTTTTTTGACCCCCTTTTGTAAAGGGTGGGAGTCAACCGGACATCCTTAGGGGCCATCCATCGGTGTTAAACCGACAGGGGCCAGCGCACAGACGCCCTTGGGCCAACTCCCTCATTCTTGAGTGTTGGATCAAAAATGATGGGGCCTCCACCTGCCTTGCAGGAACGCTCCAAGTAAGATCGTAGCGCATTTCCCCCGATCGGCGAAGGCCGATTATTCCAAGCGGACGAACTTCCGCACAATAGCCGATTGCACCTCCACGCCTCTTGCATTTCGCACCTGCTGGAGAGTCAGGGTATTTCCCTCGATGTGAATGCGATAAACCTCATTCGCGCCGGCTTTCATCCGGGAATTTGGCGGCGACCGGATGAATGGTCAGCAGATCGCCGGATATTTCGTACGCCCCCGTGTCCGCCAGCATCGGGTTCCACATTGCCTGCAGGTCCGCGATGGCTTTGCTTATATCCACGAGGTCCGCCCGATCTCCTTCATGCACTCAGAATAGCCGGAGAAGCCGCGATATTCTGGGGACGCCATGGTTCTTGTTCTCCTGGCTTATATCGGCGGGCTGCTGACGATTCTCAGTCCCTGTATTTTGCCGGTGCTGCCGTTTGTTTTCGCGCGTTCGGGACAACCCTTTCGACGCAGTGGATTGCCCCTGCTGGCCGGCATGGTGTTGACGTTTTCCGTGGTCGCCAGCCTCGCAACGGCGGGCGGGAACTGGGCAGTCCGCACCAATCAATACGGACGCGCCGCCGCGCTGATTCTGTTTGGCGCGCTGGGGCTCGCGCTAATTTTTCCGGCTCTGTCAGATCGTTTGACGCGGCCGATCGTGCGGCTCGGCGGCGCAATTTCCGAAGGCCGCAGGAACGGCAGCGCGCTGAATTCATTCGTGCTCGGCATTGGCACCGGATTTCTTTGGGCGCCGTGCGCGGGGCCTATCCTCGGCCTGATTCTGACCGGGGCTGCGCTGCAGGGCGTGAGTGCGAGTACGGCCGGACTGCTGCTGGCTTATGCTCTGGGCGCGGCGACTTCGCTCGCTGTGGCGCTCCTTGCGGGCAATCGCGTATTCGCGGCGTTGAAGCGTGGGCTCGGCGCGGAACAATGGGTTCGGCGCGTTCTCGGCGCCGTCATTTTGTTCGCAGTCGCGGCAGTCGCGCTTGGATTCGACAAGGGCGTACTCACGCAGGTTTCTCTTTCCTCCGGCACGTCGCAGCTGGAGCAGTCCGTTCTCAATCGTCTTCATCCGGCTGCTGCCGCTACCTCCGAAGATCGCGGCTCGGGATCCGCACTCACCACGCTGCCTCCACTCGACGGCGCCACAACGTGGATCAACTCTGCGCCGCTCACGCCCGCCGCGCTCAAGGGCCATGTGGTGCTCATCGATTTCTGGACGTACTCCTGCATCAACTGCCTGCGCACCTTGCCATACGTAAAATCCTGGTACGAGAAATACAAGGACAGCGGTCTGATCGTTATCGGCATCCATACGCCGGAGTTTCCATTTGAAAAAGACGAGGCTTCCGTTCGCGGCGCGGTTCGCGATCTGGGCGTGGCCTATCCGGTCGCGATGGATAACGATTACCGGATCTGGCGCGCATTCCACAACCAGTATTGGCCCGCGCACTATTTCATCGACGCGACGGGCGTGATTCGCTTTCATCATGATGGCGAGGGCGACTACGCGCAATCTGAGCAGTGGATTCGGATGCTGCTTGCGGAAGCTAATCACACTGCCCTGCCCCCAGTGGCTGCCGAAATTTCCGGCGCCGGAACGCAGGCGGCTCCGGACGCAGCGGACATCCAGTCGTACGAAACCTATGTAGGGTATGAGGAGGCGGAAAGCTTCGTTTCACCTGGTGGACTCGTCAACGACAAGCCGGCGGTTTACCGGGCTCCCGCGGCGCTGGATCTGAATGAATGGGCGTTCGAAGGCAATTGGCAGGACTCCGCGAAGTCTGCGGCCGCAATGGCGAGCGGCGCCGCGATCACATACCGGTTTCATTCGCGGGACCTGCATCTGGTGCTTGGTCCGTCGGACAACGGCAATCCGGTGCGTTTCCGCGTCACAATCGATGGAAAAGAGCCGGGAGACGACCACGGGACGGACACTGATGCGCACGGCAACGGCGTCGTCACAGCCGACAAGCTCTACCAGTTAATTCGTCAGAAGGATTCGATACGCGACCGCACATTCCGGATCGAATTTCTCGATCCGGGCGTGCGGGCTTATTCGTTCACGTTCGGGTAGCGCGTGCCCCTATTTGGGCATCGGAATCGATACGGCCTTGCCTGCGCCGCGTTCTGCGATCCAGATGGTATCGCCAGCGGGTTCGACGGCGGTCGGCGTCTTGAGCCCTTCCTTGATGACCTTCACGCTCGCCTTATCGCCGTTGACGGTGATCACGGAAATTTTGCCGCTGCCATTTTCCGCGATCAGCAGTTTGCCATTCGCAGCGCGCATGCCATCGGGTCCTTTGATGGGCTGATCCATCCAGATATCGACCGGCGTCCCGGCTTTGCCGGATGCGTCCACCGGAATCCGGTAGAGATTATTCGAGAACACGTTGTTCACGTACAGCGTGCCGTTGAGAAACGTGATACCGTCAATCCCATTGAGCGCGCGATCTTCGAGAAACAACTCCGCGCTCGATGCCCCGGCGGGCAGTTTGTAGATTTTGTTGTTCGTCGTATCGGTGATGTACAGCGCCTTGTCGGGTCCGATCGAGAAATCGTTGCAGGTGCTGCTCTCGCCTGGCAGATTCCAGCGAACCTTTTGCGCGCCTGTATTGAGGTCGAAACCGCGGAGCGCAGTGTGCCGCTTCACGGGTGTGGTGTTTGGTACCGGCGTCAACTGGCAAGCCCACAGCGTATTGGTGGAAGCGTCCGCCAGCATTCCGAAGAAGAAGGTGCCCGGGCCCTCCGCGCTGGCATCCACGAACTTCTGCGCAGTCGTGGAGCCCTTAGGCACCTTGTAGATGAACGGCGTGCTCGCGCTGCCAACGATCACGACGCCGCCAGGCGCGGCGGTCAGACTTTCTGGCTGCGACTTTTCATCCACAATCAGGATTTCACCAGCAGACGCAGTATACGCGAACGCCGTCAACAGAGCGATAGCAGCGAACTTCGTCATGGCTATTTCCGGTTTTACTTCGGCGTCACGTGGAACAGCGCGCCGGGATTGGCATCTTCCAGCAACCACAACGAGCCATCGGGGCCTTCTTCGACGTCGCGAATGCGATGCTCCATATCCCACCGTTCGGCGGATTTCACGCCGCCATGGCCGTCAAAAATGAAGCGGTTGAGGCTCTTGGTCGACATGCCGCTGACGAAGCCGTTCCCATTCCACTGCGGGAACGTTTTCGTGCCCTTGTAGAACATCAGATTGCCAGGCGCGATCACCGGCAGCCAATACAGGGCGGGCTTTTGAAGATCCGGCCGCGTGTCAGGCTTCGGAATCGGCACGCCGTTATAGTTCTCGCCGTAAGAGACGAGCGGCCAGCCATAGTTCTTGCCCTTCTCGATATGATTCAGCTCGTCGCCGCCGCGCGGGCCGTGCTCCACTTCCCACAATTCGCCGTTGGGGGCGAATGCGAGACCGTAGGGCGTGCGCACGCCGCTGGCCCACGTATAGGACGGCGTTTCGTTCTTGCCCGGGAAAGTATAGGTGCTGACGACCTTGGCCGTCTTCGCGGCTTCCGTATCGCTGGGCGGATCGATCAGCGGAATGCTGGCAGCTCCGGTCTTTCCGTATTCCGGATTATCGGAGGCGGGTTTGCCATCGAGGGTCATGTGAAGGATTTTGCCTTCGGGCTGATTGGGATCCTGAGCGGGCGTGAAGCGCTGGCGGTCGCCTACCGATAGAAAGAGTGACTTGCCATCCGGCGCGAATGCGATCGCCGCGCCTTCCTGACCACCTTTGCCCGTCGGTAACTGGCGCCACAACACTTCGAGATTATCGAGTTTGGCAGACGTGCCGCTGATGTCGAGCTTGGCACGCGCGAGCGCGAGACCGCCGCCGTAATCGCCCGGCGCGGCATAGGTGAGGTAGATGCTCTTGTCGCTGGAGTAGTGCGGAGAGACGAAGACGCCCTGCATACCGCTTTGGCCCTGATAGTAGACCGGCGGGATACCCTGGACTTCCGTTTTCTCGCCTTTTTGCGTCACGAGCCAGAGGCCACCGACTTTTTCGGTGATCAGCATACGGCCGTCGGGCAGGAACGCGATCCGCCACGGCAGCTTGAACGTTGCGACGGACGTCACATTGAAGGGCACACTTGCTTCGGGCTTCTGTTCGCCGATATTGACCTGAGCCCAGACCGCGGTGGACGCCAGACTGAGAAGCAGCGCTCGTTTCGCCAGTTTCATCCTCAAAATCTCCTTGTTGGGGGCGGGTGCCGAACATCGCGCCCGTTGTTGATCCTACCATGTCGCGCATACACGACTTGTTCGTAAGAAAGGGGCTTTTCGCAAGGACTATAGTGTCAGAGGCCACGATTGAGTCCCGGCGATCAGGATCGGCTATATACGGAGGCGCAGGCCGAGCATGGCGAGGCGATGCGGCGTCTGGTTCGAGGCTACGAGCGTGATCCGGACCGGCAGTGCGATCTGCTGCAGGAGATCCACATTGAGCTCTGGCGCAGCCTGAAAGGGTTCGACCAGCGCTGCAGTCTGCGGACGTGGGTGTATCGTGTGGCGCACAACGTCGGCGCCGATCATCTGGCCAAAAGGCGCAAGGCTTCGGAGCGGTGGGTGGAACTCGATGCGCTGCCGGTCGACCCAACGGCGCGAGCAGGCGCGGATCAGGAGCGGCGGCGCGGAGAACTGGCCGAATTGCAGGCGTTGATCCACCGGCTGGAGCCGCTCGATCGCCAGATTGTTCTTCTTTATCTCGAGGGCGAAAGCGCAGCGGAGATTGCGGACGTGAGCGGCCTGACGCCGGGGAGCGTCGCTACCAGAATTCATCGAATTAAGAAAGTACTGAAGGGAGCGATCTATGAACGCGGATGATTTCTCGCAGGACGTGTGGAAGCGAAACGAGGCGGATTTGCCGCACTCTCTGGCGGCCGATCAGATTTGCGCGATGGCGCGGCGGCGCGACCGGGAGGCTGTAGTGGCGCGGCGGCTGGCGTTGTTCGCATTGGCCGGTCTCGCCGGGGCATTCATCCATAACACCTGGATACTACCTCCGTCGTGGGCCAAAGCGGGGCAGGGCTGGATGGTCGTCGTGATGACGGTGTATCTGTGGGGTGCGATTCGCAGCCGCACAGGGCGGCGCGCATCGGACGAAACCTGCGTCGGGTTCCTGCTCCGCGGTTATGAGGTGAAGCGAAATGGATATCTGGCGGCGCGGAGGCTGGTGCTCTGGATGATTCCCGGCGTACTGGCGAGTTGGTTGGATCACGGCGTATCGCTGCAAGTACGCACGACGGGCCTCGATCCGTCATCCGCGGGGTATCGCTATCTGACGAGCGGCTGGCCGACGGTGGCGACGTGGGCGCTGATGATCCTGCTGTGGCTGGCGTTCAGTTCCGCGGCGAAGAAGGCGGCGGGGGAGTTCGAAGCGCTACGCCAAAGAATCGCCTCCGCCCTGTGATTTCCGACGGAATTTGGAGACAAGAGTTCTTTTTTCATAGGCTAACCAGCAACATCCGTTTTTCTGATGAAGGCGATAGATTTTCTTGTGTTGTGTATTCGGTGGCGCCCGTCTAGCATAAAGATATTCAGTTTAGAGCGCCGCTAAGTCCCGCGGCGCTGCCCCTTCCCCGCTCTCCGACCCGAGCTCCCGCATTCGTTATGCGCCTGTAAACGGTGCTGCGCCTCGCACCACTGTATTCCATTTATCCAAAGGAGATCTATCTATGCGAGTAGTTCTGACATTTCTGCTGGTTTCCGCGATGGCATTCTCCCAATCGTTTCAGGGGTCGCTGCGAGGCCGTGTTACGGATTCCACTGATTCCGTGGTCCCAGTGGCTAAGGTGACAGTGATCCAGGACGGCACCAACGTAGACAGCAGCACGGTAACGAACAGTCAGGGCGAATACTCGTTTCCCGCCCTGGCGCCAGCCACCTACACGCTTCAGGTGGAGGCTCCCGGCTTCAAGAAAGCTGAATTAAAACAAGTTGTCATTCCCACGCAGAGCGCGGTCACGAGGGACGTCAAGCTCGAACTCGGAGCGGTTTCGGAAACCATCAACGTCACATCGGACGCGGAAATGCTCAACACCTCCGACGCCTCGACCGGGACCGTTCTGGACCGGGGCAAGATTGAAGACCTGCCCAACCTGGGGCGCAATCCGTTCATTCTTGCGCGTCTTAGCGAAGGGGTGGTTTGGACTGGTAATCCGAAATTCGACCGCATGGAAGACCAGAGCGGATCCGCCGCGATTTCGATCGCGGGCGGCCCTCTGCAGACGAACAACTACACACTGGACGGGATTTCCATTACGGATTCCACCAATCGCGCCGTGATTATCCCCGATCAGGAAGCGGTGGGGGAAATGAAGGTCCAGTCCAACACGTATGACGCTTCGATGGGACGAACCGGCGGCGGTGTCTTCAATACGACCCTGCGTTCCGGCGCCAATCGGATGCACGGCTCGTTGTTTGGAGCCCTTCGTCAAACCGACTGGGGCGCCAATAATTTCTTCTCGAACAAGGCGGGACAGCCTCGCGCGCTGGCGACCTTCAAGAATTACGGCGATTCACTGGGCGGTCCGGTTCGCATTCCGAAGGTTTACAACGGTATGAACAAGACGTTCTTCTTCGTGACCACAGAGGGCTACCGCCAGTTCGACGCGAATAGCGGAACGCTCTCCGTACCGACTGCGGCGGAACGAACGGGCGATTTTTCGCACAGCCTCACTACCTCGAACGCGCCGTGGCTGATGTATGACCCGCAGTCCACAAACCTGTCCACGGGCGCCCGCACGCCTTTTGCGAACAATATCATTCCGGCGAGCATGCTGAGCCCCATCGGCCTGAAGCTGGCTTCGTATTATCCGCTGCCAAATCAGCCGACGAAATCTTATGGCGCGGCAAATTACATCTACTCGATCACGACGCAGGATCGCGCCGATCAGGGAACGTTCAAGCTCGATCACGAATTTGCTCCGTGGCTGAAGGCTTCGGCGTCCTATCTCCACTACGGGAGCCAGGAACCTTCGAATCAGACCTTCCCGGGCAGCATTGCGACGCCCGGCCAGACGATCATCTATCGCCACGTGGACGCGACGCAGCTCAATGCGACCGCGACCGTGACGCCGACGACAGTGGTGACCGCGCGTTTCGGGTTCAACCGGTTTCCGGACTACGAGCCCAAATTCAGCCACGGTTTCCAGCTTTCCGACCTTGGCTTCCCTTCCTCGGTGGACGCGCTGACTCCGGGGAACCCGGACTTCCCGAGTATCACGGCGGGTGAATTCGCCGCTTTTGGCGGCGGCACGACGAGTTGGACGGTCTACCACTCCACGAGCTACAACGTGGAAGTGGCGAAGTTTGTGGGTAAGCACAGCATCAAGGCCGGTTTCGAACGGCGGCTGATCGGCGACGCCTTCCAGACCGCGACGGGCCCCTCGAGCTTTACGTTCGCTTCGGGCTTTACTTCGCAGTCCGCCGCAAAAACCGTGACTTCCACGGGCGGCGGCCTTGCCTCCATGCTGCTCGGCTATCCCGGTTCGGGAACCGCCAACGGCGGCAGCATCACGGTAGGAACGAAATACAACCAGTACGTTTACTACACGGCGTTCTTCATTCAGGATGATTTCCGCCTCACGCCGAAGCTGACGCTGAATCTCGGCTTCCGGGGCGAACACGAGAGCAACCCGGCGGAATCGAACAACCAGTACTTCATCGACGCCGACCTCAGCAAGCCGAATCCGCTGCAGGCAAGCATCCCCGGCCTGACGCTTATGGGGCAGACGCGATACGCCGGTGTGGGCGGAAATCCGAATCATTCCGGCAATCCGCTGGGACTGAAACCGGGGCCTCGCATCGGTTTCGCCTACACCCTGGATCCGAAGACGGTCATCCGGGGGGGCTTCGGCATCTTCTGGGTTCCGCAGTCCTTTTCGGCCACCGATCAGCTCGGTTACTCGCAGACAACGAATATCGTCGGCTCCACGAACGGTGGCTATACGCCGGCTTCGACTCTGGCGAATCCGTATCCGAATGGGCTGACGCCGATCGTCGGCAATTCGCTGGGGGCGGCGGCCGCACTGGGGCAGGCGATTACGGCGGTGGATCCGGGCAACCGTTCCGCGGGATATGTGGAGCAGATGTCGCTCGATATTCAGCGGCAGCTCGACAGCAAGACGACGATTCAGGTGGGTTACATCGGCTCGCACACTCTGAAGCTGCCGTTCACAGTGAACGTCAATCAGCTGAATCCGGCTAACTTTGCGCTGGGGGCAGCCGGTCTGAACAAAGCTGTGGCGAACCCGTTCTACGGGCTTGTGCCCAACACCGTTTCACTGGGAAGCAGCCCGACGATCGCGCAATCCAGTCTGCTGCTGCCGTATCCGGAGTATACGAACGTCAATGTCACGACCCCGATGGGCCGCGCAATCTATTATGCGGGTTACGTCAAGGGATCGCGGCGTCTGACGGCGGGTCTCACCCTCAACGCCACTTATACGTGGTCGCGGACCATGGGTATGTCGTCCGGTACAAGCGCGAATGCGGTACAGGACTACACCTCGCCGATTGTTCCGCAGACGTGGACGCGGCTCGCCACCGATCAGCCGAACAGCTTCTCGATGGCGTTCACGTATCAGTTGCCTTTCGGCAAAGGTCAGAGGTTCCTGAACGGAGGAGGGGCGCTGAACTGGCTGGTGGGCGGCTGGTCCATCCAGAGTCAGAGCCTGATTCACTCCGGCACGCCGCTGGCGGTGACGCAGGGCACCAACTCGAACACGGGTTGCAACGGCTGTACGCAGCTTCCGACGGCGACCGGTGTTTCCGCACAGACATCGGGGTCGGTGGATGACCGTATCTACGGGTGGGTCAACCCGGCAGCCTTCTCGGTAACGCCGGCGTATTCATTCGGAAACGTCAGCCCGCGCATCAATGTGTACAGCCCGCCGCTGTTCAATGTCGATGCGTCGCTGTTCAAGACGGTCACGTTTAAGGAACACTACAAGTTCCAGTTCCGGGCCGAGGCGCTCAATCTGACCAACACGGTGCTGTTTGCTTCGCCAGCGCTGAACGTGAGCAGTCCGAGTACGTTCGGCGTCATCACGAGCCAGACGAACTTCCCGAGGCTGTTGCAGCTCGGGGGACGGATCACGTTTTAATTCATCGGGATGAGCGGGCGCCACAGCGGCGTCCGCTCTCTCCGAAGCCTGAAGAGCTGGAGAGGAAAACCACATGAAATCCAAATCGCTTGCGGCGTCGCTTACAACCTGGATCATGGCCGGTCTCGCTGGCGGAGTCGTATTCGGCATTGCTTTTCCCGCGGCGGCGAAGGAATGCGGCATCCTCGGGACGATTTTTCTAAGATTAATCAAGTCGATCATCGCGCCGCTGCTGTTCGGAACGCTCGTATCGGGCATCGCCGGGGCCGGCAACCTGAAAATGATGGGCCGCATCGGCGGCAAAGCGCTTCTCTATTTTGAAATTGTCACAACCTTTGCGTTGTTTGTGGGGCTGGGGGCGGTCAATCTGATTCAGCCGGGCGCCGGGATTCAGATCAAAGCCGGCGCATCCGCGGGCGTTTCGCAGAATGCGGGCGGCATCGCCACTATTCTTGAACACACTTTTCCCGCCAGCGTGGTGGACGCAATGGCGAAGGGGGAAGTGCTCCAACTGGTTGTTTTTGCGTTCCTGTTCGGCGCGGCGTGCGCGGCCGTTGGAACCAAAGCGCGGCCTGTTGTTGAGATCTGCGAATCGTTGTCCGAAGTCATGTTCAGGTACACGAGTTATGTAATGTACGCCGCGCCACTGGGAGTCTTCGGCGCGATGGCCGCTACGATCGGCGACAAGGGCATTGGCGTCCTTGGAAGCCTGGGCAAGCTGGTTGCAACGCTTTACGGGGCAGAAATCTTCTTCGTGGTGGTTGTTTTGGGCTCTGTGACCGCAATCGCGCGCATACCGATACGCCGGTTTATCGACGCCGTGCGCGGACCGTTTCTGATTGCCTTCTCGACGGCATCGAGCGAAGCAGCGCTGCCCCAGGCGCTCGAAAAGATGGAAGCATTCGGCGTACCGAAGCATATCGTCGCTTTTGTGCTGCCTGCTGGCTACAGCTTTAATCTGGATGGTTCGACTTTGTATCTTGCGCTGGCCTCGATGTTTATTGCGCAGGCGGCAGGCAAGCACATCCCGTTTTCGACGCAATTGGTCATGATGCTCACTTTGATGCTGACAAGCAAAGGTGTAGCCGGCGTACCGCGCGCATCGCTCGTGATTCTGGCGGGAACGCTGGCGACATTCGGTCTCCCTGTAGAAGGAATCGCGGTTATTCTCGGTGTGGACACACTGATGGATATGGCGCGAACGTCTGTGAACCTATTGGGAAATTGCCTCGCTACCGCGGTTGTAGCGCGCTGGGAAGGGACGGACTTCAGCGCGGCAGAAACAGCAGCTGTCGCCGTTGCAAAAGTTGCCTGAATCCGCACTAAGCTGGCAGTAAGTTAAGTTGACTTTAAGTTAAGCAGGACTTATAATAGGGTTGTTTTCCTGATCGTAGTTCAGGAAGCGGCTACGCTAGCCGCCAAAGCATTCTGACCCAGGCCACGCCGCGCCTCCTTTCCACGTAAACAGAACAATCTGGCTTCCGTCCAGCCATGCGCATCCGGCATCGATGGGCTCGCGCCCCGATCGCCTCAGCCGCACCTCTGTGCCCGCGGTGTGTCTAAAGGAGACAAACAAACGTGAACGTCAAATTAACCCCAAACGAAGAGAAAGATTTCCTGCGCCGCGGCTTCACCCGCCGTCATCTGGGGCAGATCGCCGCGCTGGCCGGAATCGGAGCCTCGCTGCCGTTTTATAACGAGCCTGCGCTCGCGCAGTTGTCGAAAATCGACAACGCTCCGGCAGATGCGGTGATGATCAATGCGAATGAGAACCCATTGGGTCCGAGCCCGGAAGCGATGGAGGCGGTTCATAAGATCACGGCGCAGGGTGGCCGTTATCTGTTCGGGGAGACCGACAAACTCCAGGCGCTGCTGGCGAAACAGGAAGGGCTGAAGCCGGATCACGTGAAGATTTATCCCGG
Source organism: Bryobacteraceae bacterium (assembly GCA_036500405.1). Classification (GTDB taxonomy): domain Bacteria; phylum Acidobacteriota; class Terriglobia; order Bryobacterales; family Bryobacteraceae; genus BOG-234. The sequence goes on along the minus strand of DASYCD010000028.1, from coordinate 16,250 downwards.
CTCGAGCGCGCCTCTGCATCAGGCGGTTCTCGCGTTCACTTCACCGACCAAACCTTACATCACGGGCGATCCAGGCTACGAAGCGGGCGACCGGGCCGCGAAGTTTATCGGCACGCAGTCGCTCAAAGTACCGCTCCTCAAAGATTTTTCGCATGACGTCAAAGGCATGGCCTCCGCCAGCCCAACCCCGGGCCTGATTTATATCTGCAACCCGAATAATCCGACGGGAACGATGACGTCGCGGGCCGATCTCGAATGGCTCGTGGATAACAAGCCCAAAGGCGCCGTCGTAATGATCGATGAAGCTTATACCCACATCGCGCCTAACGCCTTCTTCTGCAGCGATCTGGTGGCGAAGGGCAAGGATGTCGTCATCCTGCGCACTTTCTCGAAGATTTACGGGATGGCGGGTTTGCGTGCGGGGGCGCTGTTCGGACGTCCTGACCTGATCGCGAAGATCGATGGCTTCAGCCGACTCGACATGATGCCAATCACAGGCGTGGCGGCGGCCATGGCCAGCCTGAAATCGCCTACGCTGATTCCGGAGCGCCGGAAAAAGATCGGCGCGGTACGCGAGGACGTCTTCAACTATTTCGAGAAAAGCAAGTTCAAGTATGTTCCTTCGGTTTCGAACTGCGTGATGGTGGACACCGGCCGCAAGGGCGAGCCATACGCAAATAATCCCGTGATGCTCGCGCTCCGCAAGGAGAACGTATACATCGGGCGCGTGTGGGCGGCGTGGCCGACTTATGTTCGCGTGACGATCGGCACGCAGGCGGAAATGGACAAATTCAAAGCAGCGTTTACGAAGGTGATGAACGCATAAGAGCAGACGCACTGAATCGGGACAACCAGAGCACATGATCAGATCTGCAGCGAAGTACAACTGGGAACGGTTCATGGGGGATTGCGCCGGGGGAGCGATTGCCGCCCTCATCGCACTTCCATACGGATTGTCAATGGCGGCTCTTATGGGGCTGCCACCGATTCTGGGCGTGATGACCTCCATCATGACGGCGCCGATTACGGCTATTCTCGGCCGTAATCCGGTGCTGATCGGAGGAACAGCGAGCGTGACGGTACCGTTCATCGCCGCCGCGGTACAGGCACAGGGAATTGGCGGCGCGGCGAAGGTCACGATCGTCGCCTCCGTTTTGATGATGGTCTTCTGCGTGTTGCGGCTGGGGCGCTACGCAGCGATGGTTCCGCCGCCGGTTGTTGCGGGTTTCTCCGCCGGCATCGGAGGCATCATGTTTATCTCGCAGATGAATTCGCTCTTCGGTGTTCACGCCGTGCATGCGCCGGACGGGAATTCCCTGCTCCAGTTCGCGGGCGTTGTTGGCGAACTCAGCTCATCACGCTGGCCGCCCATGCTGCTGAGCGGGATCGTGATTCTTGCGGCGGCATTGATGATGCGGCGCTGGCCGAAGCTGCCGGCGCCGCTGATTGGGGTGGCGCTTGCCACGATGACGGCCGGACTGATCGGCTCACACGAGCCGGAAGTCGGTTCGCTGCATCTGACGCTGCCGGAGTTCGCGGGCTTTTCCTGGAACGCCCGCGATGTGCGTGAAGTCCTTCCACAGGGTTTGATGCTGGCTTTTGTTTCCGCCGCCAACCTGCTGCTGACCTCGCGCGCCGTCGAACACTTCCGCGGCCGCCACAAACATCTGAAGCGCAGCGACGCCGACGCGGAAATGGGCGCTTACGGTATCGCGAATCTTGCCGTGGGAATTTTCGGCGCGCCGATGAGTATCGGAATTCCGGCTCGCAGTGTGGCCGCCGTCCGCTGCGGCGCGACAACCCGGTTGACGAACATCATGCACGGCGTATTTCTTTTCCTGCTGGTGAGCATGGGCTCCGGCGCACTGGCCCACATTCCGATGGCCGCGCTGGCCGGCGTTACGGCCTGGATGGGACTGTCGCTGCTTGATGTCAGCACCTGGCGGCGTCTGCCAAAGATGCGCCTTGTGGATGCGGGAGCGTTTTTGGTCACCGCCATCGGCGTGCTGATCGTCAATGCCGTGGCCGCTGTCCTCGCCGGTTGCGCGCTATACGCCATTCGATACGCGTACCAGAAATTTCTGAAGACACCGGGACCGATCGCAGGGATGCCCGGAGTTGCTCGCTGACGAGAGCGTTGCCCGTTGAAGATCCATTCGAAATACAAGGAGCATAAGACCAATGAACGAGACGAAAGACATTCTATCGAAGAACGCAGTTTCCAGTCTTCTCGAACGCGGCTTCTCCCGCCGTCATCTGGGCAGAATAGCGACACTGCTCACTGCCGGAGCGAGTCTCCCGTTTTACAACGAGTTCGCAATGGCGCAGGACGAAGAGCACGCCCGCGGAGGGGCCGCGCGCGGTTCTCGTGGAGCGGGGATTCCCTATGATCCGAGCATGGTGCGCATCAGTTCGAACGAGAACCCGATGGGGCCGCATCCGGCGGGCCTCGAGGCGCTGACCAAAGTGGCGCCTATGGGGTGGCGCTACAACCCGGGTCCTGAAATGGGGAACCTGGCGCAAACGATTTCCAAAATCGAAGGCGTGCCGCTCGATCACATCTGGGCGACACCCGGATCGAGCGAACCTCTGCACGCGGCGACCTGTGCGTTCACCGCTCCGACCCGGAGCTGGACGATGGCTTCGCCCGGTTATGGGAGCCGTGCTCCAGCGTTCATCGGTTCGAAGGTTGTCGGCGTGCCGCTGGCCGCCGATCATTCGCACGATGTGGAAGCGATGCTGAAATCCCAGCCCAACGCAGGCGCTTACTACATCTGCAACCCCAACAATCCAACGGCGACGATCACGCCGCGCGAAAAGATCGACTGGCTTCTGGCGAATAAGCCGAAAGATGCGATCGTCGTCGTGGATGAAGCTTACATCCATTTCTCGGCGAACGCGAAAATGTGCAGCGATCTGGTGGCGGCGGGCAAGGATGTCGTCGTGCTCCGGACTTTCTCCAAGATCTACGGAATGGCGGGGCTCAGAGCTGGTTTTGCCATGGCTCGCCCCGATCTGCTCGCGAAAATGCGGGTCTATGGATCCAGTGGCATGGCGATCGTGACGGGCGTGGCCTGCGCCAACGCCAGCCTGCTCGTGGCAGACCTGGTGCCGACGCGCCGAAAGCAGATGATGGATATCCGCGAGGATACTTTCTCATTCCTCGATCAGAAGGGCGTCAAGTATCTGCCGAGCGAAGGCAACTTCTTCATGATGTCGGTGAAGGGGATGACTGGAGCGCAGGTCGGGCAAGCGATGGCCAAACATAAGGTCCAGCTGGCGGGCAATCGCTGGCCGGAATGGCCGCAACACATCCGGGTGACGGTCGGCACAGCCCAGGAGATGGGCAGCTTCAAGGAGGCGCTCACCAAAGTCATCGGATAGCTCAAAGTCATCGGATAGCTCGCTCTCTCCCCCTGGGCCGCCGGAGCAATATGGCTGGCGGCCCCATTTTGACCGCGCCGTGAGTATAATAAAGCCGAACGGAGCCTCGATGCTCCATGTACCTGGAGGTACAGATGCGTTCGGTGGTGGTTGCCGCGATCCTCGGCGCGATCGTGGTTGTGGCAGGATTGGCAATTCCGGCTGGTACGTCACGGCTCACTGTCGTGATGGACTTCAAAGGTCCGTGGTCTCCCTCCGCGGCGCGAGAGATGCAAAAGGAATCGGCCCGCATTCTCCATCCCGCCGGCCTGAGCATCAATTGGAAACTGCGGGGTGAAGCATTATCCGGCAACAATGCTTCGAATTTGGTTGTGATGACGTTCCACGGCAGTTGCCAGTTCGATCCGCAGCCGCCGGTCTATGACGAACTGGGTCCGTATGCCAGCACCCATGAAACGAATGGCGAAGTGCAGCCGTTCGGCGATGTGGATTGCGCGCGCGTGGTCAGTTCGGCGCGTTATGCGATGTCCGGTGCGGACTTTGAGCGCCAGGATTATCTGGTCGGCCGCGCGCTCGGGCGGGTTGTCGCTCATGAGTTGGTCCATATGGTTACGCGCACGGAAGATCATACGCATGCAGGCGTGCAGAAGGCAGCGCTTTCCGGCCGTGAGCTGATCGGCGCGCCGCTGCCGCTCGAAACGGCTGAGGTGAATCAGATTCGCCTCGCGATTGCGCAGTTTCCGAAGTAAGAATCTCCGTTCGATTCATTCCCCCGTCCGGCATCCATTCATCTTTCGGAGAGGTGGTGTCCGATGTCGTCTTTGATTTCACGCCGCAGTCTGCTCTGCGCCGCGATGCTGGCGCCAGTTGCATCCCGGGCTCGCGCTGCGCGCGTATCGAAAGCTCTGAAGCCTGTGCTGGTCTCACCCGATCGCGTGATCCGCACGATCGCGGGGCTGCGTCCGTTCCGCCCGTCGGGTTTTGTGGTGCGGGGGGAAAATATCGACGGGAAAACGATTGTTCATAATTACGGCCACGGCGGAGCGGGCATCACCCTGTCTTGGGGGACGGCGCATCTTGCGGCTCTCGAAGCCATCCGCACCGAGTATCGCGACGCGGCGGTGATCGGCGGTGGCGTATCCGGACTGACCGCCGCTCGCATTCTTCTGGAACGCGGCTTTCGCGTGACCGTCTACGCGCGCGAGTTTGCGACCGATACGACTTCGGGAGTGGCGGGCGGCCAATGGTTTCCGTTTACGTTTTATGATCCGGAAAAGTTGACGCCGGAGGTGGAAGATCAGTTCGTCAAAGCGGCGCGCTATGCATACAACCGCTATCAGACGCTGGTGGGGCAGTACTACGGGATTCGCTGGCTCACGAACTACCAGATGAGCGACAAACCGCTGCCGACCAACGGCCTGATGAGCCGCACCGGGCCAATGGCGAGCATGATGCCGGAATATGCGGACCTGCCGCGCGGATCGCATCCTTTTCCGTTTCGCTATGCCCGGCAATTCGACACGATGTTCATCGAGCCGCCGGTTTATCTGGAGACGATGATGCGCGAGGTGAGGCTGGCAGGCGCGGGTATTGAGAATCGCGAGTTCCACGATACGGCGGAGATGCTGGCCCTGCCGCACAAGCTGATCGTGAACTGCACGGGTTTAGGAGCGAAGAGTCTTTTTCAGGATGAAGAGCTGATGCCGATCAAGGGGCAGCTCTCGATTCTGCTGCCACAGACCGAAGTGGAATACGCCACGCTGCCACCGGAGCTTTATATGTTTCCCCGCCGCGATGGAATCGTGCTTGGCGGCACGCACGAGCGCGGCGTATGGGATACAGCGCCGGATGAGAACGAAGTCACGCGTATCCTCACGGGACATCGCGCGATTTTCGATAAGCTCGGAGCGCAAAGGAATGCTTAGCGGGCGGTGCGGATGCGAGGGACGTCGATAATTCCGATTCCCGATGCCGGATTCTCGACGCCGCGACGAGTGCGGCGACCATCGCGGGTCGATGGAAGGCACCCGTCACGAACACCCGCCGCGGTTCCACTTTCGACATACGTTAGCATGAATACGCGTGGCGGACCTCAATCGGATTGCGGATGTTCTGGTGACGGCGGTTTTGGCCGGAGCGCGCGAAGTGATCGCGACGCGGCTGGCGGGAAAAGTCGAAGCCTCGTATAAGGACGAGAAAGAACTGGTTACGACGGCCGACCAGAAATCGGACGCAGCCATTCTCGCCGTCTTTCAGGAGCGGCTGCCGGCGATCGATCCGGAGATTTCCTTCCATCTGGAAGAGTCGGGCATCACGGGCAATCGCGGCGCGAAGATCGCGGGGGCAGATCCGATCGACGGCACCAACCATTTCGCGGCGGGCGGCACGCTGTATTCCGTCATGGCGCACTACGTGGAAGACGGGATTCCGCAAATCGGCGTCATCTTTCAGCCCGAGGTCTATCTGCCTTTGGCCGAGACGGAAAACTGCATCGGCCGCCTGGTATTCGCCATGCGTGGCCAGGGCGCGCTCAGCCAGCGCAGTGACTTCCGGCTGAAGAAAGGCTTCGCGCTCACAAAGCCGAGGCGCATCCGCCGCACCGCTGTGCCTCAGACGCGGGGCTACGTCGCCTGCGTGCCGATCGGCAGCAAGATGGACGACGAAGGCCGCCGTCGCGCTGTGTCGGTTTACAACAGCGGAATCGTCGCGGCCTCGACCGGCGCAGGCAACGCAGGAGGCAACGTGTTGCTCTCGGTTTTCGGCGGTCAGGACGTCTATGCGAACTTCGGCGCGGGTGAAGATCTGGATCTGATCCCGCCGCAGGTGATCGCGATTGAAGCGGGAATGACGGTTTGGGGCATGGATCGCAAAGAGCCCGTCTGGAACGTCCGGAAGCAGCCCTACATCGTCGCGCCGAGCCCGGAGATCGCCGAGCGATTCCTGCAGGCCGCGGGAATGTAGACCCGAGTTCGCTAAAATACAGTCGAATGAAAGTTGCTGTTGCATCCGACCACGCGGGGTTTCCGCTCAAAGAGGGAATCATCGCCGTGGTGCGCGCGATGGGCCATGAGCCGATCGACCTCGGAACCTGTTCCACGGACCCCGTGGATTATCCCGACACCGCGCGCGATATCGCCAACGCGCTGCACAGCGGACGCGCCGAACGCGCTGTTCTTCTCTGCGGCAGCGGCATTGGGGCGTGCGTGGCGGTGAATAAGTTCCGCGGCGTGCGCGGCGGAACGTGCCATGACACGTTCTCGGCGCATCAATCCGTGGAAGACGACGACGCGAACGTGATTTGTCTGGGAGCGCGCGTGGTGGGAGCGTCGCTGGCGGCCGAACTGACCCGCACGTTCCTCAACGCGAAATTTTCGGGCTTGGAACGGCATGCGCGCCGCGTGAAAAAAATTCAGGAGATTGAGGCCGAGGGCTTCCGCTAACAGATATGACATTGAAGAACAGCCGAATCGCGATTCTGGTGGACCAGCAGTATCAGGAGATGGAGATCTGGTATCCGCTCTACCGGCTGCGCGAAACAGGAGCGCGCGTGGTGACCCTGGGGGCGGTTGCCGGTCAGATGTACCCGAGCAAGCTGGGCTATCCGTGCAAGGCCGATATGAGCTGGGAAGAAGCGAAGGCGAACGATTTCGACGGCATCATTGCTCCAGGCGGATTCGCACCGGATTTCATCCGCCGCCACGTGGCGCCGATTCAGCTCGTGAAGGATTTTCATCAGCAGGGCAAGCTGGTGGCGGCGATCTGCCACGGTCCCTGGGTGCTTTGCTCCGCGGACGTGCTCCGCGGCAAGCGGGCTACTTCTTTCTTTGCGATCAAAGATGACGTTGTAAACGCGGGCGCGCTGTGGGAAGACTCCGAAGTCGTGCGCGATGGCAACATTGTGACGTCACGCAAGCCCGACGATCTGCCGGCGTTCGCCCTCGCCTGTATCGATGTGCTGGCCGAACGTGCTGCCTGAAATGGATGAAGGCTAATTAACGTCGCGTTCACCGGTGGTTCATAATCCCAAACGTCTCTTAAGACAGAAGCGCACAGATCAGAATCGCTTCCAGAAAAAGAGATAAACAAACCATGAAAAAGATTGTTTCCGCCCTGATGGGCTTGAGCCTGGCACTGGCGGTCGCGGGCGCTTCGTTCGCTCAGACGGCTCCCGCGAAGACGCAGAAGACGACGAAGGTTCACAAGGCCAAGAAGGCCAAAAAGACAGCTGCAGCCACGCCTTCGAAGTAAGTTTTCCATCAGGAATCGCAACGGGGGAAAGAAGCGGCGGGATGCCGTCCGGATGGACGGGTCTCGCCGCTTTTGATTTTGATGCCTCTGGCAGCGGGATTGCAGCGACGCCATGAAATGAAGGCTATCGCTCGACAGATCCCGGGTTACATCTACGGAACGGCTGAGGCAGCCCAGTCACGGGTTTCCGCGACTGAACTGGAACAGTTGAAGCAGAGTGTGGGATTTACCACTGAGGATGAGCACTATCTCAGAATGGCCGGCGAGGTTTTCGACGGCCAAACCAAAGAACTCGTGGATACCTGGCGCAGTTTGATTGCAAAGATACCGCACCTGGCCAAGCATTCCAAAGATCCCGAAGGAAATTTAATCCCGCATTATTCCGAAGCCAGCGGTCTGCGCTTTCAGCAATGGATTCTGGATACGTGCTTCCGCCCATACGATAGCGACTGGCTGAACTACCAGCAGGAGATCGCATTGCGGCATACCGCGCTGAAAAAGAATGTGACGGATGGGGTGGAGTCCACTGACCACATTCCGTTCCGCCACATTGTCGCTTCCGCGACCGTAATAACTGAGACGGTCAAGCCGTTTTTGGCATCGAAAGGACATTCCGCGGAGGACGTTGAAAAGATGCATAGCGCCTGGCGCAAGTCCCTGCAATTGCAGATTGCGCTCTGGGCCCAGCCGTATTGCAGCAATGCGCTCGCGCCAGATCAGTGGTAAAGGTTAGCGCTAGGGACGAAACCCGAGAGTATCGAAAACGCGGCGCAGATAAACGCCGATCGTGCCGTCCTCAATGCGCATCATCACGTTCTGCTCCATGAGCGAAACGGATTCGCGCAGCGCGGATGGAATCCACAGGCGGCCCTCGGCGGACAGGCTGGCGCAGAAACCATCGACGAGATCGGGTTCTTCGATATCGGGATCGGCTTTCAACACAGGCTCCAGAACCAGCCGGTCGGAATCGCCGGGAAGAACGCGGAACAGGTCCCAACCCTCGGCCTCGCAGAAGGCCTTCAGCGGCGGCGGAAACTGTATGCACCCGTTGCGAACCTTCGCCAGGAATGTGCCGCGTGGAGGCGCCATTGACCGCGAGATTAGCACATCGAATCCGGACTACCCGGCGGGCGATTCCGTTTCCGCAGGCGATTCAATGATGCGCGCCTTCACCGCGTCTTCCGCGAACATCAGCTTCACCGTCTCGCCGGAACGCGCGCCGGAAGCGTTGCGGACGATAGCCCCGGCATCGTCCAGAACGATGGCGTAGCCGCGCGCCAGCACCAGCCGTGGATTGAGCTGGCCGAGTTTGGCGTCCGCGGTTTCGAGGCGACGCCGGGATTGCGTGAGCCGGTCACGCATCAGCGATTCGGCGCGATGCGTCAGAGAGTTCAGGCGTTCCCGGCTGCGCGCGAGGCGGGGGCGGAGGTCAAAAAGCCGAAGCCGCTCCTCAAGCTGGCGGCGACGGCGTTCCCGCGCCGCGAGAAACGTGCGCAACGCGGCGGAGAGACGCCCGGTATTTTCATCCACACGCTGCATCCGGCGTGCTATCGCACGATGGAGCGTACCGGCGGCGTGCCGGACCGTCTGGTCGTGCAGGCGGCGATGCAGTGTGGCGAAGCGATAGCGCATCAGTTCCGCCAGGCGCGCTTCACGGGAAGCCACGCGATCGAGCACTTCGCGCTGCTCGCAGATAATCATCGCGGCGGCCGCCGAGGGCGTGGGAGCGCGAAGATCGGCCACGAAGTCCGCAATGGTGACGTCGGTTTCGTGTCCGATGGCCGAGACCACCGGAATCGGGCTGGCGGCAATCGCGCGAGCGACGGCTTCTTCATTGAAAGTCCAGAGATCTTCGAGCGATCCCCCGCCCCGAGCCACGACGATAATCTGCGCCCATCCACTGGAGCCAAAGCAGGCGAGACCCCGGCAAACTTCCTCGACAGCCGTTGCGCCCTGCACCTGCGCCGGGAAAAGCCGGATATGAACGCCGGGAAATCGTTTCGAGATCACCTCAATGAAATCGCGAATCACCGCGCCTTTGGGCGAAGTCACGATGCCGATGCGCTGCGGGAAACGCGGCAGCGGACGTTTGCGCGATTCTTCGAAGAGACCTTCGGCGCGCAGGCGGTCGCGCAGTTGTTCGAAGGCAAGCTGGAGCGCGCCATGCCCGCGCGGCTCGATGACTTCCACCACGAACTGATATTCGCTGCGCTGCTCGTAGATATCGATGCGGCCGCGCACCAGAACCTGAATACCGTCCTTCGGTTTGAACTTCAGGCGCATCCAGGAGAGACGCCAGCAGACGCATTTGATCTGCGCGTCGGCGTCTTTCAGAGTGAAATAGCAGTGACCGCTGGGCGCCAGTTTGCAACTCGAGATCTCGCCCGAGACCCAGACGTTGCTGAAACGTGCTTCGAGCGACGCCCGGATGCCATCGCTCAGTTCGCGCAGCGTATAAATGAGCCTCTGGGGAAGAAAGCTGAGAGAGAACTGTTCCGGCTGCAGCGGCGACCCCATTTCAAGCATCAGTGTAGCGCCAGTCACCATGGGAGACTGAGGATTGCGAATCGTTTCTCTGCTTGCGAGCGCAACGGAAATGGTGTGCGCGCTCGGCGCCGGCGGCATGCTGGTGGGGCGTTCGCATGAGTGCGATAACCCGGAGTGGGTTCGCGCACTGCCGCCCTGCAGCGAACCGGCCTTCGACGTCACGGGATCGAGCGGTTCCATTGATGCCGAGGTGCGGCGCCGGATTGCGGCGGGCGAAGAGCTCTATCGAATCGATGCGCAGAAGATAGAGGCGCTTCAGCCGGATCTGGTGATCGCGCAGACACATTGCGAGGTGTGCGCAGTCACGCCCGAAGGAATCGCACGCGCCGGCAGCACGGTTCCGGTGCTGCGTCTTTCGGCATTCACGGTCGACGAAATTTCCGAAAGCATCAGACAAGTGGCAGCGCGATTGGAACTCGCCGAACGTGGCGCGGAAGTGATCCAGGCGGAGCGCGAGCGGCTGCGGGCTGTTCGCAACGCGACGGCGCTACGGAAACGGCCATCCGTCGCGGTGCTGGAATGGACCGATCCTCTTTTTGCGATGGGAAACTGGGGGCCGGAACTGGTGGAAACCGCGGGTGGCGATTTGAGCGTCGGCGAAAAAGGCGCATATTCGGCAATACTGTCTCCGCAAGCCATACCGGCCGCAAATCCGGAGTTTCTCATCGTGGCGCCGTGCGGCTTTACGCTCGAAAGATCCCTGGAGGAACAGGCGGGCCTGGAGAAAAATCCCTGGTGGAGCGGGCTGCGCGCCGTGCGCGAAGGCAAAGTCGCATTCGCGGACGGCAATCGCTTCTTCAACCGCTCCGGCATGACGATCGCGCAGACAGCGGAGATCATCGCGGAAATTCTTCACGGCGTGACTTTCGGCGAATCCGCAAACGGAATACATTATCGATGGATCGGAGAAACACCGTGAAAAGAGTTCTCCTTTCGTGGAGCAGCGGTAAGGATTGCGCGTGGAGCCTTCACCTGCTTCGGCAAATGCCGGACGTCGAAGTAGTCGCGCTGGTGACCACGCTGAATGCGGCGGCCAACCGGGTCGCGATGCATGCGGTCCGGCGCGAGTTGCTCGAAGCGCAGGCCCAGCGCACCGGTCTTCCGCTCTGGGCAGTCGACTTGCCCTGGCCGTGTTCCAACGAAGATTACGAATCGCGCATGCGGACGGTCTGCGAGCGCGCGAAGACCGAAGGCATCACGGCGGTCGCGTTCGGCGATCTCTTCCTCGAAGATGTGCGCTCGTATCGCGTGAAGCAACTGGCGGCGACGGGCCTCGAACCGCTGTTTCCCGCATGGGGAATTCCAACCGCGGATCTGGCCCGCGAAATGATCGCCGCAGGCGTGAAGGCGACAATCACCTGCGTCGATCCATCAAAGCTGCCCGCTACGTTCGCGGGCCGCGATTTTGACAAAGAATTTCTGGATTCGCTGCCGCCAGGCATCGACCCCTGCGGCGAAAACGGCGAATTTCATTCATTCGTCTATGAAGCGCCGGTCTTTTCGAGTCCCATCACCATCCGGAAAGGTGTCATAGTGGAGCGCGACGGCTTCGTCTTCGCCGACGTCGCTCCGGATGAAAGCCCATCCGCCTACAGCGCCAGTTCGTCGCGGTAGAACATTTCCTTCGGATTGAACGACGCGCGCACCAGCGTGTCGGAAAGATTTTTGCCGATCCGCACCGTGAACTGCACGTCGCGATCGTCTTTGGTCAGCGGCAGAAGCTCGCGCGAGAAACCGAACAGCCAGGTGTTATTGCGTCGCGCCACAACGCCGGGTTGCAATGGCGGCCGGCCTTTCGCCGTCAGATCGCAACCGGCTTTGAGCCGCACCGGTGTGTAGTCTCCGGCGAGTCCCCGAATGCTGATGATGTAACGGCCATTGAAGTCGGACGGTTCCTCCGGGTGAAGCGCCTCCTGAATCGGCTGCGCGCTTTCCCAGAGCACGATCACTTTGCCCGGCATCACGTTCGAACAGGGCACCAGGCCGCATTCGCCGGCCATTGGCGGGCCGGGACGCTCTACCGGCGGCGCGCCCGGCTGGATACGAACATCGTCCATCGCCACGCGATACTGCGCGCTCACCTGCTTCGCCCAGGGAGAATGGGTGATCATTTCATTGAGTTCATCGGGCGTCCATCGCGCCGCAGGTTTGTCTTTCCAGAATTGCGATTCAGCGAACAGCGCAGGGCGGCCAGCCAGCGCAATCGCCCATGAAAAGAGCGCGCTGCGGCGGGATATTCCCTCAGTTGTATCACTCATTCGGGGAGATCGACCACCAATTTCCTTGTATTTTAGATCGTTAACCGTATACATCTTCACCCTCAAGGTTTTTTCCAACGCGCTGCGGCATTGCGTTCGGCATTGATATCCTTTATGTTAAGGTCGAAACCCCTGGTTACTCTATGACACCAACCTCCGAAGCGAAAAACAACCAGACTGATCCGCCGGCAAAGCGGCAGACCGTTCTGGTAGTAGACGATGAGCAGGATCTTCGCAGCCTGGTCGCCAATGTACTGACCGAATACGGGTACAAAGTAATCACGGCATCGAGCGGCGCGAAAGCTGTCGCGCTGATCGAAAAAATGGATGCGCCACCCGACCTGATGCTCACGGACGTTGTGATGCCAGGCATGAGCGGACCCATGCTGGCTGACCAGCTTCTGGCGAAATTCGCCCGCGCCCGCGTACTGTTCATGTCTGGGTTCGACGAGCGCCAGGTGGTGCAGCGTTACGTGGTGGAAAAAGGCTTCACGCTGATCACGAAGCCATTCCAGCTCCACAACCTCTGCGCCGCGGTGAAGAAGGCGATCGAATCGACGCCCACGCCCGCTGGCCCGCGCGTGGAGCAGATCCACTGAAGTCAGCGCCCCTGAAATCGGCCCGCCGATGGCTGGTCACCGGCCGGGTGCAGGGGGTAGGATTCCGCGCATTCGTGGAGCGTACCGCCCGGGATATCGGAGTGACCGGCTGGGTCCGGAATCTGGATGACGGACGCGTGGAGGCCTACGCTGTTGGCCCGCCGGAGCAACTGGACGAGTTGGCTGCCCATCTCCACAAGGGCCCGCGGCTCTCTGAAGTGCGCGGACTTGAACAGATCGAGGCGGAAATGCAACAATTGAGTTCCTTCCTCACGAAGTAACTCATTGGAGCAAACGCGCGCTTGGACACACTGAAGAAGCTGATTCGCGAAGTCCCGGATTTTCCGAAGCCGGGCATTCTCTTTTACGACATCACCACGTTGCTGAAAGACCCCACCGGTCTGCGCGGCACAATCGACGCGCTGAGCAAGCACTATGAAGGCGCGCATGCCGATGTGGTGATCGGCATCGAATCGCGCGGTTTCATCTTCGCCCCAGCGCTCGCGTATGCACTGGGCGCGGGTTTCGTGCCGGTGCGCAAGCCGAAGAAGCTGCCTCATGTGACGTCGTCGGTTTCCTACGATCTCGAGTACGGAAGCGATGTTCTCGAAGTCCACGCGGACGCCATCCCGAAAGGCTCGCGCGTGCTGATTGTGGACGATCTCCTTGCGACTGGCGGCACCGCGAAGGCCGTGACGCAACTGGTGGAAGGGCTCGGCGGCACTGTGGCGGGCTTGGCGTTCGTGGTGGAGCTGACCTTCCTCAACGGCCGCGGCAAGCTGGGCGGGTACGACGTGTTTTCGCTCCTCCAGTACGACAAATAGATGGCGCGCACCGCTCGCCTCAGGGCTTACGCAAAGCTAAACCTCGGGCTGCGCGTGCTCTATCGCCGTCCGGACGGCTACCACGAGCTGCGCACCGTTTTTCAAACCATTTCACTCGCGGACAGCCTCGAAATTTCGTTCGAACCGGCGCGTTCGGTTTCGATCGCCATGGAAGGCACGCCGGAAATCGCCGATAATCTGGCGGAACGCGCGGCGCGGCTCGTAATGGAAGCGGCCGGAAAGACCGGCGCGGTGCGGCTGCGGCTTCGCAAGGCAATTCCCTCAGGCGCTGGGCTCGGGGGCGGTTCATCGGACGCGGCAGCCGTCCTTCTGGCCTTGCCGGTGCTCGGCGCGCTCGCCATTCCGCCGGAACGCCTGCTGGAAGTCGCTGCGCAGCTCGGCAGCGACGTGCCCTTTTTCCTCTATGGCGGGGCCGCGCTCGGGCTGGGACGCGGCGAAGAACTCTATCCGCTGCCGGATTTTCCGGCACAACAGGCGCTGCTGATCGCCTCCGATGTGCAGTCCTCCACGGCCGACGCCTATCGTGATCTCTCGGCCACCCTGACCGGCGATTCGTTGACAAAAGTTGGGTTACAAAATAAACTAAATAGTTTCCAGCGTGGCGTCTGGGGGGACGTGTCTGGTAGCAGCAAGTCCAGCATAATCAATGATTTTGAAGAAGTGGTTTTCGCCCGGTATCCAGTGTTGGCGGAGGTTCGGGAGAAACTGAAACGGTCCGGAGCCACCCGTGTCGCGATGACCGGTTCGGGATCGGCGATCTTCGGGATTTTCGACAATCCGGGCAAGCTGGAGCGGGCTCGGCTGGCGTGGAACAGACCCGGAGAACGGGCATTTGCGGTGTCATTTGTGAGTCGCGCTCGATACCGAACCGCATGGCGGCGGGCGCTCGATCAGGACAGGAAGGGTAACGACTTATGGCCGCCCCAAAGCCGGCACGCGCGATGAATCCGGACAGAATCAAAGTTTTCACTGGCAGCGCCAATCCGTCGCTGGCGGAAGAGATTTGCCGTCATCTCGGCCTCGAACTCGGCGACATGAGCATGCGCCAGTTCGCGGATGGCGAAATCCATCTGCAGATTCTCGAGAACGTGCGCGGCGCGGACTGCTTTGTGGTTCAGCCGACCTGTTCGCCCGTGGAATTCCACATCATGGAACTGCTGCTCACCATGGACGCGCTGAAGCGCGCCTCGGCGGAGCGGGTCACGGCGGTGCTTCCCTACTATGGGTACGGCCGGCAGGATCGCAAGGATAAGCCACGCGTGCCGATTTCAGCCAAGCTGGTGGCGTCGCTGCTGGAGCGTGCGGGCGCGGATCGCATTATGGCGCTTGATCTCCACGCCGCGCAGATTCAGGGCTTCTTCGACGTGCCGGTGGATCATCTGTTCTTCCGTCCGGTGGCAGTGGACTATCTCAAGTCCCAGAGCACGCATAAGATCACGGTCGTATCGCCGGATGCGGGAGGCGTGGAG
The DNA here is from genome assembly GCA_036500405.1 of Bryobacteraceae bacterium. GTDB lineage: Bacteria > Acidobacteriota > Terriglobia > Bryobacterales > Bryobacteraceae > BOG-234. Next base: position 900 of record DASYCD010000028.1, on the reverse strand, counting down.
CGTGCCAGATCGGTGGCGAAGCGGCTGAATGCGCCGCTGGCGATTATCGATAAACGCCGCGAGGAAGCGAACGTCGCGGAAGTCATGAACGTGATCGGCGACGTGGAAGGTCAGCACTGCCTGTTAATCGACGATCTGATCGATACCGCGGGCACACTCGTGAAAGGCGCGGAAGCGCTGATCACCCAGGGCGCTGCGACGGTGAGCGCGTGCGCAACGCACGCAGTGCTTTCCGGCCCGGCGATTGAACGCATCATGAATTCGCCGATCCAGCAGGTTGTCGTTTCGAATTCGATTCCGCTGACCGACGAAGCGAGGAAGTGCGGGCGCATCAAGCAACTTTCGGTAGCCCCGCTGCTCGGCTCCGCGATTCAGTCGATCCACGAAGAAACGTCGGTCAGCCAGCTGTTTCTGTAACCTGGCTTAATCGTCCGCGCCGCTATCGCCGACCTTCAGCACGGCCAGGAAGGCTTCCTGCGGGATATCCACGCGGCCCACGCGCTTCATCCGCTTCTTTCCTTCCTTTTGCTTTTCGAGCAGCTTGCGTTTGCGCGAGATATCGCCGCCGTAGCACTTCGCCAGCACGTTCTTGCGCAGCGCCGAAATGGTTTCGCGCGCCACGATCTTCGCGCCGATAGCCGCCTGCAGCGCGATTTCGAACATCTGACGTGGAATCAGTTTGCGCATGCGTTCGATCAGAGTTTTGCCCCGCTCGTACGCATGATCGCGATGCACAATCATCGAAAGCGCATCCACCGGTTCGCCTGCAACGAGAACGTCAAGCCGCACCATCGGCGAAACGCGATGACCCGCCAGGTGGTAATCGAGCGACGCATAGCCGCGCGAGACGCTCTTCAGCTTGTCGTAGAAATCCATCACGACTTCGTTCAGCGGCAGTTC